>JAFIES010000059.1 GCA_020832415.1 Balneolaceae bacterium
AACTTCCATGTAATTTTTCAGGTGTCCTTTCCCATTCCTTTTTCTGATTTAGAAAAAACCTATAGATATCTGTTATCCCTTTTAAAACTTTGGGCTCTGGAAAATTTTTATAATTAAGTTTTAGAGAGAGATCCTGTAACCACTCATGATGGCTTGATTCAGCTACTTTTTCCCGAAATTCTTTTATTGTCATAATTTTACTGGTTTAGTTTTCCCATAATATAAAATACAGTAGTGTCACATCCCGTCACCCTTATTCTACATTTTTCCATTTTAACTGTGATGGATGTGATAACACATGATTATCATGATTTTTATACATCACAGGCCATCATACCCATCACACAAATCACAGTTATATTATAATGGACTGGAATAAGTTCTACTTAATAATGTCCAGCAAGGCATCAAAAGCATAGACCTGGTTTCGCTTCTGCCCGGTGATTTCACGTATAATTCCGGCCGTTTCAAATTTGTCAGCCAGGTTATATATGGTTTGTTTACTTGGCTGTTTCAATTTTTTTGGAATCTCTTTTGCAGAAATAATCGGGCGTTCAAACATAAGGTCTAAAAATAGTTGGGCATACTGCGAGTTCATCTCAACAAGCCTTTCCTTGGTTGCCCCGTACAGTTCATACATCCCCAACACTTTGCTCTGCATTTCACCTGCTGTTTCTTTCACTGCCGTCAGAAAAAACTGTACCCATGTGTCCCAGTCTCTATCCCGGTCCACACCACGCAGGGCTTCGTAATAATCAGATCGCTGCTGTTCAAAGTATTCACTAATATAAAAATAGGGATAGGGAATCAGATCCTGCTCGTACATTATAATCGGTATCAGCAATCGCCCCACCCGGCCATTTCCATCCATAAACGGGTGTATGGCTTCAAATTGGTAGTGTGAAACAGCCACTTTTATAAGCAGATCATATTCTGATTGATGCACATACTCCACCCAGTTTTTCATTAACCCGGTAATGTCATCCGGTTTAGGCGGAATGTATGCCGCCTCATCCACTTTACTGCCCGGTTTACCAAGATGCACAGCCATTCTTCTGAAGTTACCCGGATCTTTCTCTTTTCCCCGAACTGAAGAAAGCAATGTGCGATGAAGTTCTTTAATCAGGTTTTCGCCTGTAGGCTTTTTCTTTAAATATTCGATGGATTCATAAATAGCCTGACGATAATTTAACACTTCCATGATATCCGGATCTTCTACCTTTCGATCACCGGCTTCATATCTCAGCACTTCTTCTACAGTCGTTTGTGTCCCCTCAATTTTGGAACTTGCTACAGCTTCTTTATTCAAGAGGGGTGCTACAATTAATTGGGGGTTTATTACATCCCGATACATTCTGCCCTTTAACTCTCCAATAGCATGATATGCATCCGTAATCATTTTCAGCGGAGGCCTTACTTCGGCTTCAGGCGGTAAATAGGGTAGATTGTGAAACTTAATATTCTCCATAGTCCAGTGTATTGGATTATAAAATTCCTTAGTCCAATATAAGCCGTTTTATTAGATTAAGGAAATCCATAGTCCAGTAGGCTTGACTAAGATTAGGCTACCAGCTCTTCATTCATCCCACCATTGGAACTGTGATGTGTGTGATGATACATGATGAACAGGATTCAATTATCACAGTACATCTCATGATTCACAGCCATTATAGTAAAAAACTGTGATGGGTGTGATAATACATGATTAACATGATTTTATACATCACAGGCTATCATAACCATCACAAAAATCACAGTTTAAGATAATTTATCACAGTACATCCCATGAATCATACCCATCACAGTTTAAACTTATTATTCACAAGGCGATGAAACTGCAACCTCGTATTCCCAAAATTCAACAGGAGTCCTATTTCAAGGTTATATGCCTCCAGGTAATTGATTGCTTGAGCCAGGTGTACTTTTTCAAGTTCAATTACTGCCTTCAGTTCACAACTGATTTTATCTTCAATTAAAAAATCGACCCGACGGTTACCAATTTGCTTCTTTTTGTACATAACCGGCATATCAAATTCCCGTACATAGTGTAAACCGGCTTCTTTCAGCTCAATTTCCAGTGCCCTCTGGTAAATTACCTCTTGAAATCCATTGCCAAGAGTAGAATGCACCTCCATTGCACAGCCGATGATTTTTTGAGTAATATCTGAGTATTTGTATTTCATAATAAATCCCTCCCTTTTAACTGTGATGGGTGTGATAAGGCATGATGGACAAGATGAATTTATAAATATCACAGTCTATCACAAAAATCACAGTCATCACAGTTTAAGCAACTAAGTTTCCATTCATCTCTTCAATAACACCATCCATCTCGTCCCCAAATAACTGGTACATTTTCCCAACTCCGCCTTTGGCATCAAAGGGTGCATAATCCAGATCATCCCTGCTGAAATGAACCGAAGTGGCAATGTGATCTTTAATCATCCGCAGCCAGTTCATTTGCTCTTCACTAAATTTCAGTTTACCTGCCTGTTTGCCAAACACCCAGTCTTGAAAGTTATTGTTTACGGTTTTATCGTACGGCGTTAACTGTTGGTCAATTCCGGACGCCTTTCTAATTAGTGAAACGAGTGTGATCAGTTCGTTTTTGGGTGATCGTCCGTTTACGTTCTCCACCTGCTCCCACGCGCCCCACACATTCAGCGGTGCCATCTGCGGTTTCTTCTGTTTAATCAGGTCGAGCACTTCTTTCACCATCTTAAAGGTCACTTCCCGGCGGCGGTACGGTTCGTTGTAATAAATAGCAAGGGCGGTAATCTCATCTTTATACTCTTCCAGGAAAGCCTTAAAGTTTTCGACCAGCGTTTCTGCCTGTTTCTTCTGTTCTTTGTCCCAGCCGGCGTATTTCACTTCGTCAACATTCACCACATCAATGATCTGCTCTTTCACTTTCCGCACGTTGTCAATGTATTCGATGATATCACCGGTGAAGTTGGAGGAGGCCTTATTAAGAAGTTCTTGCTGTGCCTGGTTCCGCAACACCTCCCGATCATCTTCGCTATCGCTGCGATGACCACCCTCCTCAAGGAGGGATTCCATCCGGTCTTCAATGGCATCGGGGTTGAATGCATCCAGCAGTTCGTGGGTTACCCGGTTGATGCTCTTGCCGGTTTTCTCTTTAAAATCTCGTTTGTCTGAATCGTCCAGTTGCTTTTCCAGACGGGCAAGTCGGTTCGCAGCGGATGTATAAAAATCCTCATCCTCACTGCCCATCATGATCCCCATCAGCAGATCTTTCAACGGTACAGTTCGCTTGCGTTCAAGCGGACGGCTGTCGGTTTTTACCGATTTGGTTACTCCAACCGCATCCACAATCACAAAATGTGTTTTATCGGTTTTGGCTGAGGGGGTTACTTTTATGAGCCCCTCTCTGTCCAATGTTCGGGTACCGCGGCCTTTCATCTGCTCAAAATAATTCCGGCTTTTTACATCCCGCATAAAGAGCAGGCACTCCAGCGGTTTCACATCCGTGCCGGTGGCAATCATATCCACCGTAACCGCAATTCGCGGATAATACTCGTTCCGAAACTGTGCCAAGACGGATTTGGGATCTTCTTCAATTTTGTAGGTAACTTTTTTGCAGAACTCATTTCCTTCAGCAAATTCTTCACGAACCATATGGATGATGTCGTCGGCATGGCTGTCGGTTTTGGCAAAAATAAGCGTTTTGGGAATTTCCTCCCGGCCGGGAAAAATCTCCGGTAGTTTTTCCTTAAATACCCGTATGATATTCCGGATCTGGCTCGGGTTGACGATATCTTTGTCCAGGGTTGTGCCGGTGTACTCCACCTCATCCTCGAGCTACTCTCTCATTATTCTTCTTGAGAGCTTTTCTCTTTTATCAACAAATTCTTTGGCCTCAATCTTGGCGCCATCTTTTGTAATCTTCGTTTCGATAGTAAAAACGTCGTACCCTACATTAACTCCATCTGCAACAGCATCATCATGAGAATACCGACTAACCATATTTTCATTAAAAAAACCAATTGTTCGTTTATCCGGAGTGGCGGTAAGTCCCACGAGGAAACTATCAAAGTAATCAAGTACCTGCTTCCACAAATTGTATATGGAGCGGTGACACTCATCAATCACAATCACATCAAAAAACTCGATGGGAATTTTTTCATTATAGATGACCGGCAAAGGTTCTTTTGGCAGATGTCTTTCATTTGGATTTTCATCTTCAGCTGATTCATCCAATTCTTCACCTTTCATCATCGAGTAAAGACGCTGGATAGTGCTGATCGTAACCTTATTATCCGGTGCGATATAGCTGGATTGTAATCGCTGAACGGGGTACAATTCAGTAAACTTCCGATTATCATCCGAAGGCGTATATTGCATAAACTCCTGCTCTGCCTGCTCCCCAAGATTCTTGGTATCCACCAGGAAAAGCACACGTTTTGCACCGGCATGTTTTAGCAGACGATAAATTGTAGTAATTGCGGTAAATGTCTTGCCCGATCCTGTGGCCATTTGTACCAGTGCTTTAGGCCGAGCTTCCTTAAATGATTTATCCAGATTATTAATGGCTGTAACCTGGCATTCCCGAAGACCTTCTATGTTTAACTCAGGCAATTCCTGAAGGCGATCCCGCAGTGAACGCTGTTCATATCTCTTTATAAGCGTTTCAGGTTGGTGAAAGGAAAACACTTCGCGGGAACGGGGTTTGGGATCTCTTCTGTCGGTAAAGCGTGTTATCTCCCCTGTACTTTCATAGATAAAGGGTAGATCTGCTTCGCCAATATGCTTCAGACCGCTGGTAGCATAACCGAGGCCCTGATCTTCTACTTTGGTGATGCGGTGGGCTTCATCCTCCCTTTTCGCTTCAATTACACCTATCGGTTTTTTATCTACAAACAAGATATAATCGGCAGGGCCTGCTTCTGTTTGATACTCCCTTACTGCTATTCCCCGGCCTGCACTAAAATTGATTTGCTTATAATTTTGAACAATCCACCCCGACTTTTCGAGTTTTCGATCAATCTCTTTTCTTGAAATCTGTTCGGGTGTAAGTGTCATTCAGCCAGCGTCTAATGGATAGTCACGTCATTATAATGAAAAGTTTTTGAAATGTTGAATAGGTATTTCAGCTATTTCCCTCTTAGTGCTTAAATCTTAATTTTTTCGTGACAAATTCCTGAGCATCAAAATTGCAGGAATCAAAATTTCACTCTTCCCCCTCAAAAAACTTCCGGTTGTGTTCATTCGCAAACTCAATGAGCTGCCTTGCGATTTCGGGGTATTCGTCTATCACATTTACTTTTTCGTGCGGATCGTGAACCATATCATACAGCGAAAGTTCAATATCCGCATGTTGATAGATGCCGGGCTGTCCGTCTCTGCCGCCCACAGGGCTGGTCCTGTAGTTGTGGGGCAGATGTAGTTTCCATTTTCCATCGCCGCTCATCACTCCGTGGAAATCGTTTACAAATGCAAACGCGTAGTAATCTTGAGGATTTACAGCATCGGGAATGCCTGCAATCAGATCCCAAACATCCTTTCCGTCAATTTCATAGTCCGGTAAATCAGCACCCGTTAACCCGGCAACCGTTGGCATCAGATCAATCGAAAAAAATGTTTGGTGCGATAGGTCTCTATTCTCTATGCCATTCGGGTATGAAACAACCAGCGGCGATCGTATCCCGCCATCGAACGAAGTACCTTTCCCCTCTCTGAAAGGTGTTTTTCCAGAATGGTTGGCATAGGATAACCACGGACCGTTATCTGAGGTGAATATCACCATTGTATTATCCCGAACTCCGTTTTGTTCGAGAGCATTTATTATTTCCCCAACTGACCAATCCAGCTCCATGATCACATCTCCGTAAAGTCCGGTACCTGATTTACCTTCAAATTTATCGCTTACAAAGAGCGGCACATGTGGCTGCGGATGGGGAACATAGAGAAAAAAGGGCCTGTCACTATTCCGATTGATAAAGTCGACCGAATCTTCTGTAATCCACGTGGTAAAGAGTGTTTGATGCTCTGCGGTTACAGAATCGATAACCACCTCCCCGTTTTCCCAGTATTGAAGCGGCCATTGCCCCCAGTATTCGGGAGCTTCAGGATGATCGGCCCACATATCGTTCGAGTACATTATTCCTGCACTCTCATCAAACCCACGCACATGCATTCGGGTCTCCTCCTGATCGCCAAGATGCCATTTACCGAATGCGCCAGTTACATAACCCCTCTGCTGCAGCATTTCGCCCATGGTAACAAAGTCAGGATCAAGTCCTCGCTGGCGGGGTCCGTGTGCTCCTACCATACCGCTGCGTTCAGGGTAAGTTCCCGTAAGCAGTGCTGCCCGTGATGCTGAACAAACCGCACTGGGTACATAAAAGTTTTGAAAACGCCTCCCCTCTTCTGTCAGTCTCAGCACGTTTGGTGTGGGATATCGCGTTTCGGCAAACGGCTGGAAATCATCGAACCCGGCATCATCCAGAAAAATAATAACGATGTTGGGAGGTGAATCTATCGATTGATCTGAACCGGAGTTGCAGCCTGCGATAAGAAGAGTAATGATGAGGATTAAGAACAGGTAAAGTTGTGTTTTCATAGAATTTTATTTTTGAGACATTTTCGAAGATTGTTTGAGAGCACTTAATCCAGGGTAACCATACATCCATCTTCAATGACAGGTTCACCCGGGAAACGACTTCTTTTTATCGGCGGCTCCTTATCTGGAGGCAAAGGAGGATATTGATCAAGATCTACATCTAATCGCTGTCCATCTGCCACTAACTGATCATGCAATTTGCTGTAATCAAGATCATGGAGGCCGGAACCATCATTTAACGACTGTACAGCCGCTGTTGCTGCCGACTGCCCCAGCATCATAAATACCGGTTCCATGCGGATGGATCCGAAAGCAATATGTGATGAAGAAACACCATTACAACAGACCAGCAAATTGCTGCACTCATTTTGTTTTGGAAGAAGTGACCGATAGGAGATTGCATAAGGGCCACCCGGAGATGCTTCAATGTTCCCTTCGTTTTGCACACACCCCTGTTCGGTTACGTATCTTTGAACATTATGTGAATCCATTGTATAGGAACCAAGCCCCACAGGATCATTAACCATGCGCATTCTGCGGCAATCATGCTCGGTGGTTACATATTCACCAATCATTCGGCGGCCTTCGCGAACATAGATCTGCGTTGGCCAGTTGTTATTTTCTGTAAATTCATCCGCGGCCAGGCCCCATCGGCTCACTTCATTCCGCACATGATCCGGCACACGAAGATGATTTGTCAGGGTCCACATCAATCCCCGCTGATAGTGTTCCTGTTTCTCAATGATGGCCTCACGAGCAGCATAATCTCCATCCGGATACTCATAATTTGCACCCACCATATTGGTTGAAAAGCCCCATCGGTTATTGGTATCCGTCTTGCGGTTCGGCATTGGGTCCATGGGTAAACCCCGGGTTTCTCCGGATTCATAATTCCGAAATAGCAATTCATATTCAAGCTCATCTGTACCGACCCCCTATAAACTGGACAAAACAGATTGGTTATAGTTATAGGTTAAATTTGAATTAAAGTTACTTTCTTTGCAAACCATTTCTTCAGGTGAAGGTAGGTTTTTTCCATGTTCCACAGCCCACTCATATAAAGCTTCGTAAGGTGTTCTGTAGCCAATACTGGCCATGATCCGCTGATAATTATAGGTGTAATAAAATCTTTCAAATACCTCAGTAGCATCGTCCAGATAACGCAACTCATAGCCTTGACACACCAACCGTTCCACAGTGCTGTGGAACCCTTCAATATGCCCGTTCTGTTGTGGAGTTCCAGGATGGATAAATTCATGGAAAATCCCCAGCTTAACGCACGCCTCGGAAAGCTTTTTTGCCACAAACTGTGGTCCGTTATCGGTTCGTATTCGAAGTTGCACCTGTTGACCACCAGCCACCTCTACAACAATACGGTGGCTCAGAACCTGCTCAAGTAAGCCTGCAATACGTTTGGCTTTCATGGTCTGGCCCAGATCCCACACAATACAAAAACGGGTTTTTACACACAGAAAGGTCACCAGATACACATGCCTGCGCTGCCAATGGAGCCAGACGTACTTAATATCTACTTCAATAATGTGGAACGGATACTGGGGGTTGGGTTTGGTGTGCTCGGCATATTGTTTACCCCCGCCAGTACGCTTTCTGGCTGGATACAACAACGCGTGTTCCCCCATCAATCTATACACTTTCTTTACGTTAATTATCCAACCCTGGCGCTTTAACTGATGAGCGGTTCGCTTGTATCCGTAATCAATAAACTCACCGGACAGAATTTCTTTGATGCGCTCAACCAGCTCCTCGTTGGTAATCTTTAGCCCACTGCAATGCCAGGTATGACTAGATGGGGCTTTCCCTTTGCGGGGCCCAACGGATCGGTAATAATAGCTGCTTTTGGCAATGCCGGCAATAGACAATGCTTTGGTAATCGAGAGTCCTTGTTCTACCACCTGCTTCACCGCTTGTTTTCTTGATTCCAGATTTCCATCTTTTTTTTTAACAACTCATCCTTAAGCCGGGCCTCCAGCTCTTTCTCAGCCAGCATTTCTTTGAGTAAGCGGTTTTCTTTTTGCAGTTGGTTTAATTGTGACTGAGTACTTTTTCCACGGGTATCTTCAAGACCGTCCACGCCATTTGCATTATACTTTTCCAGCCAGTAGTAATACAACGATGGCGATATACTATGCTTGCGACAACCAGCAATAACCCCTAATCGCTGGATATCTTCAATGATCCGTTTCTTCTGTTCTTTTGTCCAGGAACGCATGTTTCTTTTTTTGATCATAATTACAAATTATATTTGTAATCTGTGTCCAGTTTCTTAAGGAGGCAGAGCAC
>JAFIES010000098.1 GCA_020832415.1 Balneolaceae bacterium
TAGCACAAGCCGATAAAGTTCATCCATAGCAGTTTTGCCGATGCTAAGCAGTGTTGTGTCTTCAAGGGCCTCCAGTGCCTGATCACTTGGTGTCTGAGTTACAAAACTGTGATAACTGCTTGCAAAATAGTTCTCCCTGAACAGGAAAATAGTTACTTCTTCACCTTTCGGATTGTGACAAAAAAGCCTGAGGATACCCTTCAACACAAAATAAATTTTGGTTTCTGTTTCACCCAGGCTTGTCAAAAGGTGATTTGCAGGTACTTTTTCAGGCCTGAATCTTTTCTGAATATGCCCCCATTCCCGGTTGTCAAGTGGGGTAATTTTTTTTTAAAATTCTCTCTAAGGAGCTGATTCATGACAGTAAAATTTCCTAAATTTATTATTGCCTACTTATACTTTCATTTTCTTTTCACATGATACCACTCATCAAGCTTATATCCGTACACACAACCCATTACTACGCCATACCAATTGGCTATTCAATTTAGTTGAAGAATCTTCAGCTATTATGATCCTTTCATTTCGGGTTTCTTCATCAATACTGAATATTGAATCGGTTTTAGATTAGATGGTCTTATTTATATGGATCGACTTTTCCATGCACAGTGATCCCTTCAATAATCACATCCCAATCTTCAACATGCAATTCGTGTCCGGTTCCTTCCAGTTCAATAAGTTGTGAGTCTTCTATTTTTTCAAGCAGAACACCGGTGTGATTGAAATGCCAGATAAGATCATCTGTCCCGTGGATGATTAATGCAGGCTGTTTAATTTCATTCAGTCTGTTGAAATATTTCTCCCCGCCTTGCAGGGCTGCGTGATTAAACATACTTATATAGTTGTTGGCCCTGTTAAACTCTGCCCGGATGAGTTTTTCACCCCTCCGTTCATCAAACTGCTTCCTGCCACTCATTAATGCAGCACCTTCAAGCATATACTCCACGACCGCCTCCTCATCAGACCAGTCCACACTACCTGATTTGCTGTGAAAATCCAGAATCCGGGAGTCCATTTCCGGTATGGATGGATCTGAGTCTCCCCATGGACCGGAAGAAATGAGTGTCAATGAATGGACTCTGTCGGGATATTTTAACGCTGCAATTTGTGAAATCAAACCGCCTAAAGATATACCTGCAAAATTGGCCTTGCCTATACCGTATTCATCCAATATTGCAACAGCATCATCTGTCAAATCAACTATGTCATATGGAGTAGAGCCCGGTTCATAGAATGTTGACTTCCCTGTATCTCTATTGTCATATCGAATGACAAAAAATCCGTTATCCGCCAACTTTTGACAGAATTCTTCATCCCAGTACAACATAGAAACGGTTGCCCCTGCAAGTAACATTATTGCCGAATTGTTTTCATCTCCAAAACTTTCTGTATAAAGTTCAACACCGTTTGTATTAATTATTTTCTTTCTCATTTCTGATTTTTCTTTTATAAAGCTGACTATTATCAGCCCGTTTATTAAGTGTATATAAATGGTTTTCATCTTGCCTGAATACAGTAGGAAGTTATTTTTTGAATAAGTTGCTGATCATTAAACTCGTACAGGTCAGATGCTTTTACAAACGACACCCGTTTACCTTCTCTTATAAATTCGGCGGTCCCATTAACAGCAACCATGTTATTCTCAGCAATCACATTGAGTGTTTCGAAATGTGTTGTTACGGTTTGAAAGTATGCGGCAACCTGCTTGCATTTATCAATAATGGCTTTCTTACCATGGAACGTGTTCTCTTCAATAACCTCCTATACGGCATCTTCTGCAATGAAGTTGATTACATTTTCAAACTCGCCATTTGAAAATGCTTTCGCTATCTCTTTTTTTGTCATGATCTGATTTTATAATTATGATCTATTTCAGACTTAATTAATTCAAATAATCCCGCAAGATCTTCCTTCTCATAACCATCGGCTACCCTCTGTTTTAAAAGGGTTTGAAAAGGTTCCAAAAGCCGGGTATCAACGCCTTGATCAATACTGGCCTGGAGAATATTTCTATAACCCACTTCTTGCATTGCAATATTTGATTCAGCACCGCTATAATTTTTTGAATCGATTTGTTTAGCCATTTCGGGCATCACAGAAATCATAGCCTGAAGCCACGGAATGAGCAGCGTAGAACTAAATTCCTCGGCCTTTACATTCTCACTTTTTACCAGGGCAACAGCATGAAGAAATCCACCAAACAAACCATACATACCGCTAAGCAATGCGAGATCAACCAGAGAAGCCAACCCGGAATCTGAACCCATATAGGTTGTCCCTCCCAATACGCTTAAGGCAGATTCGTACTGTTCAAATGCGGTTGGTGATCCACTATACAATATAAACGCATGTTCAGTGCTGATAAGTGAAGGGACCGCCATAATTCCGCCGTCCAGATATGCTTTTGTTCCACTCTTTTCTGCATGTTCTGCCATACCACGTGCTTCCTGGGGCGTGCCGTTTGTGAGATTAACAATGGTGCATCCCTTCAGAGTGTCCCGACCGAGTTTACCTAAAGTTTCGTAAATCACATCATAATCAAGAAGGCAGATGATCACGAGCGGGCTCGCCAATAAAGCATCTTCCACGGTTTCAGCCTGAATTGCCCCTGCTTTAACTAAAGGCACTGCTTTTTGAGCGGTACGGTTCCAAACAGTCGTTTTATAACCATTTTTCAAAAACGAGTTTGCTAAGGCTGTACCCATCGATCCCAGCCCGAGTATAGTTACAGAGTGAACTGTATTTTTTATTGTCTCCATCTAAATCTTCTAACTGTAAGTATTTAATAATATCTAATCCAAATAATTCAACTTCTCTGCTATTCACAATACTCTTTCAGCCGCATCAATAACATCGACCAGTTGTAGTTGCACCAACGGTAATATTCTGTTAGTTCACGCCAACGGGAGTGTTTCAGCAGCACGGTTGTGACTCCATTTTTTTCTTCCAGCTCAAATGAGACCCGGGTGCCTACCCACTCCGGATCCGACTCCACACACTCCCAGAGTATGCGGGAATCCGCATCCAGCTCGAGGATCTTCATTTTGGTCAGGGACTCTTCGTTGAAGTCAAACTCATTCACAAAACCGATTTCCGGTTTAACGGCCAGTTTGGGAGTCCATATCGCGCCCAGGCCTTTCTCTGTTGTTAACACTTTGTAAATTCCTGATACGGGTGCCTTGATATAGTTGATGACTTCGATTTTTTCCATCTCAATTATTATTTAGTAAATTTCAGGTTCTAATTGGTTAAGCGGATTTTAACTAAGTACGATTTAATTCGGTAATAAATTTTCGGATTTCCGGAGCGAATACCCGGGCAAGATCTTCTGCCGTAAGAAGATCACGGTGCATCTGTACTTCTGCCAGCTGGCCATTCGGCAGAACTTCTGCGATCTGTTTGGCCATTTCCGCAGGGTGCCGCCTGTCCATACCCGGAATGATCAATGCAGGTGCGGTAATCTTTTTTAACCCCTCAACCGTGCGGAACGAACGGTCATAGCCAATGGCTGCAGCTGCTGCGATGCTTTCGGGGTCTGAACGAGGTATCGCCTCTTCCACAAGTGTGCGAATCACCGGAGCCAGGTCTTTCAGAATGGGATCCCACCCCGCCATGATGCCACCGGACCGTACCCGTTCGGCAAAAGCATTCATAAATTCAATTTCTGCTCTTTTTTCATCATCATCTTCGATCTCCTCAATACTTATTGGTATGATAGCTTCCGTTCTTCCGGGATATTCAGCAGCAAACCGAAGGGAGAGTGTGGCGCCGAGTCCGGTCCCGCCCACAACTACTTTATCGATATTCAGATGCTCCAATAGGGTGATCACATCATCTGTGTACTGCTTCCACGTATGCCGCTTTGGATCCTTGCATACTGACCGGCCGTAACCGCGTATGTCCGGAACCACCACCGAAGTGAGATCAGATATTTTGTCGGCAAGCGGAACCAGGCTTTGGTGATCGGGTCCCCCGCCGTGAAGCAGCACGGTAACCGGGCCGTCAACCGGATCCGTTTTCCAGGCAGCTAAACGGCAGCCGTCTGACCCTGTATAGTTGAACATCTTCATCTTACTGCGCGATTAAACAATTTGTCTTTTAAACCGTTTGCAGCGGGTTTTGGCCGGTTGTAGCTTTGAAATGAAGATTTCCAGATCCACCAGATAAATACCGGCTGAAAAAGCAGACGGGGCCATGTATACCACGGACTGGCGGGCAACCCGCCGGGTGCCGGCAGCTCCATCACCGCCACATAGATATTTGCCGGAAACATCGCCACAAGCTGGACCATCAGAAGCCATGCGGCAATCTTTCGGGTGCGCCGCCATAGCAGGCCGAGAGCTAACACGATTTCAGTGATTCCGGTCAGAATCACAAGTTCATAAGGGAAGGGCATAAAACCTTCGATCATATAGACCAGCTCTTCCGGGCTGGAAAGGTGCATAATACCCACCTGTACGAACACGATCACAGCCGCCAGCCGCGCCGCATCCCAAAAATGCTTGAAGGATGAAATATCCGCCAGGCGGCTGACTAGCATGACCAATAATGTGATGGATAGAAGTCCTGCGAAAAATGTCATGTCAGTTCATTGAAAAAATAGAGGGTTTCATAATGAGTTCAATGTACTGCTGCAGATTGTGTTAATCCTTGATCTCAATCAAGAAATTGCCCTGAAAAGAATTTTATTCTGTTCAGCTATCGCTGTTCATGATTGAACTCCGGATTCTGGAGAGCGTCTCCGGCGTGATTCCCATGTACGAGGCCAGATGTTTCAGGGGAATTTGGTGAACCCATTGCGGCTGCTCGTCCAGAAGCTGCAGGTAGCGGTCTTTGGGATGTATGGTGAGCAAAGAGACCTCCCTGGCTGATTTTCGTATAAACTGCTGCTCGGCCGCCATTCTCCCGATCTCCTCTCCGCAACTTGTATTCGCATAGACCTGCTGCAGGTCGTTCCAGGTGATATAACAACAGGATGCCGTTTTGGTTACGGGACGTATCTCAAAAATTGAGGGCTGACGCGTAATAAACGAAGAGTATGAGCAGAAAAACTGTCCGGTAAACGAGAAATCCGTTGTCGACTCTTTATTATCGTTTTGAATAACGAAACGCACCACCCCATCGGCCAGAAAGTAGAGGTTGTCTTCTACCCGCCCTGCTTGTGTAATCTTCTCTTTTTTCCCAAACTGTTTGAACTGAAGGCGTTCGCTGAAATAGTTCCAATCGGAATCACTGATCGATACCAACTCTTGAAAGAGCTGTTTAATGCGGGGTTTATACGAGGTCATGGGGATGTGGATTGATTGCACAAATCTCTTCGGATCTCCAGAAGCGGAGTACAGTACTCCTTAATCGTGCATCCGGCAAAATCCCCGCGGCTGTCAAACTCAATTTCGCAGCACTCCACAAAGAGGCTGTGCAGTTTTTCCCGTGCCCGCTTAATGCGCATTTTAACGGCGGATAGACCCAGGCCTAAATGTTCGGCGATCTCTTTTTGAGGGATATTTTCGATATCGCTCATGATCAGCGGCTTGCCGTACTCTTTGGGCAGCAGCTTTAGCATGGGAATGATAAAATCGACATCCGATATGCTTACGAATTCGTCGCCCAGGTCAGGCAGATTTTGGAATCCTGACAGGTCTTCTGCCGATTCCATTACAAAAGGTTTGTGCAAATCAACCATCGGGCTGCGCGATTCTTTTCGGTAATGATCGGCAATCACGTGCCGGGTGGTCTGAAACAGCCACGCCTTCACATTACGGATGTCGCGGTTCTCATCATCTGCTTTGGCCAGCCGGTACATCACCTCCTGGGTGAGATCTTCCGCCAAAACCGGATCCTGCACCTTTTTGATGACATACCCCTTCAGGTAGCCGTAAAACTCTTTGACGGTGTCTGCAATATGATCATTGGAGTGTGACATGGTGTAATGTAATTAAAAAAAAGATTTATGATGTGTGCCGGTATTCCCTTTAACGTTCGAACAAAACAACCATAAAGAGAGTAATAAATTGGAACAGGGGTAACAGTTTTATCCAGCATGATGCATTCCGTTGAATTCCGTGCTTCCGTGGCTTTACTCACACTCACCAGCAGAGGGTTTCAAATTTAAAATAAGAGTGCTGTACAAACACTCCTTACTGCCTGCCGGAACCTGCTATTTTAGAAAACAGCATTAAAGAAATACCCCGACAGGATCATTCCAACTCCGATAGTTACGAAAAAGCTGACAATCAGTTTCATCTTCATCACCTTTTTCAGCAAAATGGCTGAGGGCAGTGAGAGTCCGATCGATCCCATCATAAACGCGATCGCCGTTCCCATCGGCACGCCCTTGGCAACAAGCGAATCGATGACCGGCAAGATTGTCACCGCATCAATATAGAGCGGGATAGCCAGGATCACTGCGACCGGTACGGCCAGTGGATTATCGGCGGCAATCGTCTCTTCAAAGAATGTTTCCGGAACATACCCATGAATTAACGATCCGATCAGGATTCCCAGGAATACATACGGTACCAGCTTCCGAACGGTTCCAAACGCTTCGCTATGGATTGCAGGGAGGCGCTCTGCGAATGATGTCCGCTTGTCCGATTCCCTCAGGTTTTGATATGCCAGCTCCCTAACCCAGTCGGCAACGGACTCCGCAAGTCCCAGTTTCTCCAGTAACATCCCTCCGACAATCCCCAGGATCATTCCGGAGGCGATATAAATCAGTGTGAATTGCCATCCATAGGTGACCCAGAATACCGCAATGGCGATCTCATTGACCAAAGGGGATGTAATCAGAAAAGAGAGTGCAATACCCAATGGAATTTTCGCCTGCATCATCCCGATAAAAATGGGCACGGACGAACAGGAGCAGAACGGGGTAATTGCACCAAAACCTGATGCCATCACATTGCCGAGGCCGCTTTTTTTATGCTGTTCCAGGTAGTTTCGGATCTTTTCGAATGACACATACCCGGTGATGGCCGTCATCAGGTAGACCACGACTGTCAGAAGTATTGAAAGCATGATAAACCCCGGAATAAAATAGATGAGTGCCTCGGCAAGCCGGGCACCCTCCTCCAGGTATAGTAGTTGATATGCCAGAAATTCAGCCAGGCGCTCAAGCAATTTGATCGGGCTGCTCATAGTTGTTCCCCTATTTCGGTTTTCAAGAGCCTCACCAGTTCATTCAGATCCTGATAATCACTGTAAGGATAGACCGTTCCGTTTACTACAATAGAGGGAAAGGTCATGGTGCCAAATTTCATGATCTCCTGCAGGTCGGCGGGCTGTTCAATCGCAACATCCACCCCCGCAATGGCGGCTGCCTGTTCTATCCGTTCCTTTATGGGTGCCTGCGGTCCGCAGCAGTTAGACTGTAGAATTTTAATATCAATACTCATAGCACTACACAGTTATTTTGAATTTAGAGTTGTTTTACTGTGTAGTCGCAGAAAGAGGTGAAAAGTCACAAACACCACTCATTTTAATCATGATGTTTGATCTGCTATTTTAATGATCAGACATCATTCTCCTTCAAATGATCTGTTTTCTTTTTTAAAAATTCGATCGTCTTTGATAAATACTCATGAATGGTTTTCAGCTGCTCATCTGAATAGTTATCGTAAAAAATTTCAAGATCGGATTGCAATACTTTGAAAACCGGACCCAATAATTTCATTGTGTTATCAAGATCAGCGACAACAAGTACCTTTCGCCTGTCATGAGGATCACTTTTCCTGTTTACAAGGCTTTTCTTTTCCAACCGGTCAATGATGCCTGTAACGGCTCCCGTTGTAAGTCCGGACAACTCCGCGAGTTTTCCCGCTGTCATTGGTCCTTCCTGTACTAACAGATCCAAGTATTTATGATCTGCACCGGACAAACCTGCCTTTTCGGCAACTGACTCATGAAACAGTATAGTTGCCATTGAAAAGTATCTGCCAGCGGAATTGATGTCATTAATTAATTTTTCTCTGTTTGACATTTCAAGTGATTTATTTATCTTATTTACTAAGATACTTATTTGATAAGACAATTAGTTGCCAAGAAAAAAGTAGCCAAATATCCTGATAAAGTCATCTTTACTATGAATCATATTGTAAATCAGCCCGAATCGACAACTCACATTCTGGTGTTTAAAACATCCATCCAAACTCCGGTTGAAGTGCAGTTTCTTGCATCCCTTCTGGATAAGCAGAATGGAATTGCTTCCTGGAGTGTAGAACTTGATGACTGGGAAAAAATACTAAGGATTGAATCCGGTGGAATTTCTCCGGACGAAGTTATCGCTATCCTTGAACGTATCAACATTCAATGTAAACCGATATGAATTCTAAACAACAAAAACATAAGGAGAACAATATGGAATGGTTAACCTGGACTTCCCCGCTTGGAAGCGGATTATTTGTACTGACACTATCACTCTCTTTCTACCTCTTTACTCAGTCTGTATATACACTGACAAAGAGCGGCAAAACCGGGAAAAAGATCGAGGCAATGGAAAATGAATAAACAGATGGAGGCCGGTAAGAAATTAAACCGGCCTTTTTAAAAATTTATCTTTGATCTCTTTCAAACTTATCAGTGCTTATCAAAGCGATAAATCAATCATCTGTTTATATGAATGAGAGCCTGTATAACCTTGTGATTCACATTTCAGGGAAAGGAGTAAAACATTTGTACATTAATGGCGATAATATTACTCAGCGTTTCTTGTACAGGTAAGATATTCAGTTATTAAATAATCACCATGAAAACCTATATCGCACTTCTCCGGGGAATTAATGTTGGCGGCAACAACATCATCAAAATGGCCGACCTTAGGGAATGCCTGACGAAAGAAGGATTCAGCAATGTGCAGACATACATCCAGAGCGGAAATGTAATTTTACAGTCTGATGAGGAAGACAAGGATAAGCTTCTGAACAGGATACAGGCTGCACTTAATGGCACCTTTGACTATCAATACCCGGTTGTTTTGATCCGTTTTGATGAACTTGAACGTGTAATTTCTGATGCACCTTCGGGCTATGGTAATGATCTTGAAAATTTTAAATATGATGTTCTTTACCTGAAACCTCCGTTAACTGCTGCGGAAGCTATCGATGAGATTCCGGTCAGGGAAAATGTGGACCTTGCATGGGAAGGCCCGGGTGTGATCTACTATCGCAGAACCGCAGAACACCTCACCAAAAGCATGCTGAACAAACTGCCTTCCAAACCGGTATACCAGCAAATGACAATCCGTAACTGGAGAACCACAAATAAAATATTTACGATTGCCAAAGAGTTTTCTTCCTGATTCTCAAAGGTCAAGTTGATTACTCAAACGCAATAGTTAGTAAAAACCCCGGATATACACTCCCCTTTTAACAGCATCTCATCATGAGCAGGTTTACTTGCTTAATAAGGTATTCGGTTCCAAATTCCGTTGTACCTGATCATCACCCTGTGTTAGAACCCCTTGCTCCCGTCAAACTCTTCCCCCATCCACAATCTTGCAAACCACTTGCGTAATCAAAAAGTTACATATATATTTGTAACCAATCAGTTACATTTAATAAGTACATATGCCACAAGACGTTTTCCAGGCCATTTCCGATCCCACCCGCAGAAAGATCATCGACCTTCTTGCAGGTAAAACCATGCCGGTAAATGATGTAGCCGAACAGTTCGATATCAGCCGGCCTGCCATCTCCAAACATATCAAAATATTGAATGAATGCGGATTGGTAGTGATGAAAAAGGAAGGCCGGAAACGTTACTGCCGGGCCGATACGCGCAAACTCATGGAAGTGATCGAATGGGCTCAGCGCTACCGTAAATTCTGGAACGACCGGCTGGATGCTCTGGAAGCTGCTTTGGCTGAAGATGATCCCCCCAACGTTTAACCAACCAATCTCACAACATGAAATACTTCATCTTTCTGGGAACTTTCTTATTCGTTGCAATCATGAACTCTCATCCCATTAATGCACAAGATATGAATCCAAAAATCACCACATTCCTCATGTTTGAGGGCAATGCAGAAGAAGCGATCACCTTTTACACAACACTTTTTGATGACTCAGAAATCTTAAGCATAACCTATTCTGGCCCCGACGGACCTGCGGGTCCCCGGGCAGAAGGAACCGTTCAGCGTGCCTTGTTTACATTAAACGGCCAGCAGTATATGGCAATCGACAGTTTTGGGCACGATTTCACATTCACGCCAGCGATCTCACTGTTCGTTCAGTGCGAATCGGAAGAAGAACTGACAAGGCTGTATAATGAGCTGATGGAAGGTGGTACCGCAGCGATGCCGCTGGATGATTACGGCTTCTCAAAAAAATTCGGCTGGGTACAAGACCGGTTCGGAATCTCCTGGCAGTTGAATTATGGAGAGTTGACCAATTAATCAACCCTGACACGTCCCTTATACTTTTTGACAGTGTTCCAACCGCAGGAAGGGCCCTGTCAGGTTGTAATCATTTGTCTTCGCCATCGGCCTTCAATCAATTGGGATGATAAAAGGATATCGAATTAATTACATACAAACGTTAACGACTACACCATGAACAGTAAACACGGCACCTTTCCCAAATCCGGAACCGTTCGGTTCGAACGACTGCTTCCGGGCCCAGCCGAGCGCATATGGGACTATCTCACCAAATCGAACCTGAAAGGCAAGTGGCTGTCGGCCGGAGATGTGGAGCCGCGCGTGGGCGGAAAGGTGGAGTTTAGATTCAGGCACAGTGATCTCTCTGAAACGGACGATCCCATCCCCGAAAAATATAAACACATGCAAGACGGCACCTATTTTGAGGGGCGTGTGACCGCCTGGAATCCTCCGCGGCTGCTCAGCTACACCTGGGGAGAAGAAACAGGAGAGGTATCGGAGGTAACCTACGAGTTGATTCCAAAGAAGAATAACAACGTACTGCTGATCTTAACCCATGTCCGGCTGGGCGACGACCCCACCGTTCTCATCAGCGTGGGTGCCGGCTGGCATACACACCTGGGGATTCTGCTTGACTGCCTGGAAGGAAAACCGCCCAAAGGGTTCTGGGCGGTTCACAACCGGATGGAGAAAGAGTATGAACAGATTTTAAAGTGATGGAATTTTCTGAGGAAACAGTGTAAAAGAGGCCTGTGAATGATTCATGCCTTACTAAAATCAGTAGTGGATGAATCTTTCGATCCGCCGCCCTATCCATCTTCGGCATACTGGCAGCTCACATTGAGATTCCGGTCAGGAAAAATGCAGATCTTGAATGGAAAGGTCCCGGTGTGATCTACTATCGCAGAACACCTCACCAAAAGCATGCTGAACAAACTGCTTTCCAAACCGGTATACCAGCAAATGACAATCCGTAACTGGAGAACTACGAATAAAATATTTGAGATCGGAAAAGTTAGTCTTCACTAATCCTCAAAACCTGCTTAGAGTCTGGTCAGCTCAACGCAGATAGCCGGCGGATGAAGAATGGCCTCACTTTTTAAACAACTTCGGCGAGAAGGATACGGAAGCAGAAAAACTGATCCATCAACTATTTCAGTACAGTAGTTTTTTTTAGCCTCGGTTTGTTATCTTCTTGCTGGCGAATGAAATATCTGCCGGTAAGAACCATTCAACTAACCTAATTTCTCAATCAATGAGTATTCTACGAATTATTTTTGCCATCATCCTTCCCCCTCTTGGAGTATTTTTAACAGTAGGCATTAAGCCTCATTTCTGGCTCAACATCCTGCTTACAATTTTAGGATTTATTCCGGGAATTGTCCATGCCGTATGGATCATTGCAAAGAATGATTAGTGTATAATCACCCTAAACACCGGTAAAACCGGCTTCCAGCAGAGGAATAATTTCACGGTCGATCGTTGAGAAGAGATCTCTTCTGTAATTTCTGGTAGCCTCAGCGGTCTCTGTGCGGGTAGTAATGGATATGATGGCATCCAGTTCGGGCAGCATCATGATATACTGGCCGCCGCTGCCAAACGCGTACACCATGTGGTATCCTCCGGCAGATCGCTGAAACCAGAGGTAGCCGTAATTATCAACTCCTGATATACGGCCTGTTACAGGCTCAACCGATTGCAGCACCCAATTGCTTGATACAATTTGCTCTCCATTGTATCTGCCTACATCCATCATTAGCCGGCCGATTTTAATCATATCACGCGGCCGCATGGCCATGTTGTTTCCGCCCAGGAAATAGCCCTGTGGGTCCCTATCCCAGCCGGTAATTCGAATATCCATCGGCCCGAAGAGATAGCGGTTTGCAAACTGAAGTGTATTCATTCCGGAAGCTTTGGTCAATATCACAGCGAGAAGATGCGTGTTGCCTGTACTGTAAATTCTATCCTGCCCGGGAATTCCCTGCAGCGGCCTGTTCAGCTTGTATTCAATCCAGTTATTGCTGGTTACCCATCGGCCATAATTTGCCCGGCTGGTAGAGGCCAGTCCGCTTCGCATGGTGAGCAGATCTTCGATGGTTATCGAGGCTTTTTGCGGGTCAGGGTTTCTCGAAAAATAATCGGGGAAAAACTCCTCTATCGTTTGATCTACACTCTCCAGGTAACCCTGATCAATCGCAATCCCAATCAAAATAGAGAGCACACTTTTGGAGGCGGATTTGATATTGTTCCCTCTGGCCGCATTCATACTGCCATAATACTGCTCCGTTATAAGGTCACCATGCTGGCTGATTAATAAACTGTTGATCGGTCCAATAGAACTTAATGGGCTTACCACATTATTTAAACTGCCCTCAAGTTCCTCACGGTTCAGCGATAATTTCTCTTCTTCGGGTATAGGATTAAAACCCGGGTTTTCGTCAGATTCAAAATTCATGCCTTTACCGGATAACATCAGGTAGGCTGAAGATATAAGCAGCACTACAATGAATGTGCTAAATAAAATTTTTAAATAGGATCTGTTCTGATTCAAACCTGAAGGATTCATGAACTATTTCGTTGCTATACAAACTCAACAACGTTCCTGAAAGTATCTCTCCAAAACCATAGAAATTGTTAAAAAATTGAAATAAGATCTAATAACTTCAGATCGATAGATAATCAAATTTTTGATGGCATTCCTTTAAAGAGTAATATTTCGTTTATAACTTCAAGTACTAAACTTATTTTCAAAATAACCGAACTGATCATTTCCGGCGTTGAGACTGTGACAGACTTACAGCCTTTATCTTCTGGATTGGGACTATCATCGATTAGGGGAACCTATCGATTTTCGAAAATATGAATCGAGCTCACGTTAAATAAAAACACTCTCACCCATCTGAACTTTCCATAGCTGTTTATAGATTCCATCCTGCTCAATGAGCTCTTCATGCCTGCCCGATTCGGTCACTTCGCCGGAATCGAGCACAAAAATGGTATCGGCATGTCGAATGGTTGATAACCGATGAGCAATAATGATGGTTGTTCGGTTTTTTGTAATGTGGTTCAGTGAGCGCTGGATGGCCGCTTCCGTTTCATTATCCACGGCCGATGTGGCTTCGTCGAGAATCAATATTGGCGGATTTTTTAGAATAGCCCGTGCGATGGAGATTCGCTGCCGCTGTCCTCCCGATAGTTTTTGCCCGCGCTCTCCAACCATGGTATTGTAGCCATCCGGCAAACTCTCAATAAAATCATGTGCTTCTGCAAGTTTTGCAGCCTGCTTAACCTCATCATCTGTTGCATCGAATGTGCCATACCGAATATTCTCTGCCACTGTTCCATAAAAGAGAAATACATCCTGGCTAACCAGGCCTGAAGATTGCACCAGGTGGCGAATATCATATTCCCGCAAATCAACTCCATCGAGCAGAATTCGGCCGGAAGTTACATCATAAAACCGCATCAGAAGTTTAATCAGGCTGCTCTTTCCTGCGCCGGTTGCACCAACAATTCCAACTGTCTGACCCGATTTTATCTTCATGTTGAGATTTTTCAGAACGGGCCCTCCGGTACGGTAATGAAACTGTACATTTTCAAATGTGTAATTACCTTCTACGTTTTGTGGTGCAAGTGCTCTGCTGCCTGATGGAAGCTTCTCTTTTGTTTTGAGCAGACTCATCACACGATTGGTACTTGCCATAGCCCGCTGATAGAGATCAAACGTTTCGCCCAGGCGGGTTAGCGGCCAGAGTAAACGCTGTGTCACGAAAATGAGCACGCTATAAAGGCCTACTTCCATTTCACCATCCAGTGTTTTGAATCCGGCAAAAATGAGGATTCCAATAAAGCCCGCCATAATCAGCATTCTGATGAGCGGTACAAATGCTGCACTGAGTCGAATTACGCTTTGATTCGCCTCTTTATACTTTTTTGATAAATCCCCGATTCGCTCGTTTTCGTATTCTTCAGTTCCAAATCCTTTTATGGTTGCAATACCACCCAGATTGTTCACCAGCTGACTGCTTGTTTCGCCGGCCCGTTCACGCACCAGTTTATAACGTGGTGCAAGTTTCTTCTGAAACCATACCGATCCCCAGATGATATAAGGCATAGGAAACAGGGCCATCCACCCAATTTCGGGCGCAGAAAACATAAAGATTGAGCCGATTACCGTAACGGTTACCACAACCTGGATCAGGTCGTTTGCACCGTGATCGAGAAAGCGCTCCAGCTGGTTGATGTCATCATTTAAAATGGTGATCAGATCGCCTGTGGATCGCTCTTCAAAAAAAGCAAGCTCCTGCTCTTGGATGTTTCGGTAAGCATCTTTACGAAGGCTGTCTTGCGTAAACTGGGCAAGATCCCGCCAGTACACCTCAAACAGATATTGAAACACCGATTCAAAGACCCATACCACCACAGTGATTCCGGCCAAAAGCAGAAGCTGATGAAACGGATCCGCCACGCCAAGGCCGGCAAGCAGGCTCTCTTCCCCTTTCACTACAATATCCACAGCTACCCCGATTAATATTGGCGGGGCGAGATCAAACAGCTTATTGAGAATTGAAAAGAGTGTGGCAAGCCGAACATGATTTCTGAACGGCCTCACATACGATATCAGCTGTTTTAAGGGGTGTACATCCTTGGTGGAGTCATTACTCATAGATTCTCGGCTTACAGAAGTGTAATGATTGCGTAATTAATCTGTTTCTTAACCTGGGTTTGATTCATTCTGTGTCAGTTGAAGCCCAAAATTTGTTATGGAATTTTGGGTAGTGGGAAAAGGCTATTCATCGATTTTTTTATTCTATAATGATAAAACATTGAGTAATGAACCACACCCTGCCTCTCCATAAAAAGAAGGGAAGTTTCTATTCCGTAATTTTAGAATCGAAATCAGATTGTCTTTCATTTTGTTTAATTAAACTATCCACAAAATAACACGAACCTGAGACATCGTGTTCAGGTTCGTTTAAATGTATCCATTATGCATGCTTAAATCCTGCCGGATGCTCAGTATTCTGCGTTAATCTGCCGACAATCCTCTTCGGATAAGAAGATGGCGAACATCGGGATCACCGCCGCGATATGCACGATAGAGTTCCATCGCATC
>JAFIES010000102.1 GCA_020832415.1 Balneolaceae bacterium
TACCCGTCCAGCTCTTTAGACGGTTTGTCTGGCTGATGAATAAGACCTCGAATGGAAATATTATACTGTTTAATGGAGCTCGGTTCTAACCAAACAGCCCGTCCTGGATTGTAGGATGTAATATTGGTCATTTGAATGTTGCTATAACTCAGCTCATCATCCATATAGATCCCGTTTTCAGCTCCACCAAGAATCAGATCACTAAAAATAAATCCTTCAGTGACTTCCCCGTGAAAGTGAATACTTGTATCGTGCCGTGGGCGCCCGCCCTGGCTGCCTGCCGTAGCTGTAATAATGGAATTGCACAGAATCAGATTTTTAGTTTGTGTACCATCCAAATTTGGTGAAACAGCCTTCGCACCATCCCAAATTGTCTGTGCATTCCCTAAAGAATCAATTTGGAAAACACTTGTACCACTATGACCTGTCAAGAATAAATTCTCACAAATAATATTTTTACCACCTGTATCGATAAAGTGATGATATGCATCAATTCCATAGATGTGAGAGATGTATACATTTTTGGAATGACTCACCACTATTCCATTAGTTTTCGGACTGTCAATGGTCAAATTACTGATACTCCAGTCCGAAGCTCCTTCATAACCGCTAGCCTGTTGCCCTTTATTACTAATTAAAGCTGCCCCGCGATGATCTCCCGGCCTTTCACCAGTCAAAACGGTACCTCGCCCGCATCCCGTCAGGTGAACATTGGTTCCAATCAGCGGAGTTTTTTCAAGAATAAATTTTCCTGCAGGCACAAAAACGTAACCGCCACCATTACTTTCCGCTTCATCAATTGCTTGCTGAAAAGCATTAGCAGATGGTGTCTGCCCGTCTCCTACTGCCCCATAATCGATTACGTTGTAAAAGGATTTTCCGGATACTGATGAAAAATTCGGAGACTTGTTCAACAACGGTGTCGCTGCAATTCCTGCAGCAAAAGTGGATAAAAAGTGGCGACGTGAAAACATGATTATTTGATTTTGATTGGATTGATAATGTTTTTTGAATTAAATGCTCATTTCAGTTTTATAATAAAATCCACGCCATAATTTGGATAGTGATTAAACCAGTAATCCCCATAATCAGCGTAGCGATAGTGTGGGTTTTGAGAGCAGTAGCTGTATCCATTTCCGAAAATTTGGCCACTACCCAAAAGTAACTGTCGTTTACGTGGGAGACAGTTAGAGCACCTGCTCCGATTGCCAAAACAGCAAGTGCCGCTCCGGTTGTATTCTCCAGGCCCATTGGATCCAACAGAGGAGCACAGATTGCTGCAGCCGTAATAATTGCCACTGTAGAAGAACCTTGTGCAGATTTTAAAAAAGCAGCGATTAGGAACGGAATCAGCACCCCTAAACCTTCTACAGTTGCAAATTGTGCGGCAAAATCGCCAAGGTCGGTTTCTCGCAATACAGCTCCGAATGCCCCCCCGGCTCCTGTTATTAGAATGATGATACCAGCCTTTTTTAAAGCCTCTTCAAGCCATTGGTTTTGAATCTTTTTTCTGTCTCCATTCACCATCAGAAATGCCAGTAACACTCCCGTTAGAAGCGCCACAATGGGATCACCCATAAATACTGCCACACTAAAAAGAACTCCGTCCCCAAACGGAAAAGTCGGATATTCTGCAATAGATTTAAGAGCAATTAAAATGATTGGTGTTAAAATGGGAGCAACTGCTACTTTAAATGATGGCGGAGATCCTTTATGCTGAGGCTCCTCTTTGGACATCTCATATTCGATCTCAAAGCGTTTGCAAAACATTGTTGCCCATAGAAGTGCTGCAATCATCACTGGAACTGACACAATCAGCCCCAAGATAAGCACCCAACCGATATCTGCGCCAAGGGTAGCCGCCGCCGCTAATGGGCCTGGAGTTGGTGGTACAAATACATGTGTGGCATAGAGCCCTGATGCAAGTGCTACCGCAAGAACCGCCAGTGAGATTTTAGTACGTTTTGCGATCGCTTTATTTAGAGCAGAAAGTACAATAAAGCCCGAATCACAAAACACAGGAATTGAAACTATATAACCGGTCATACTCATTGAAAGAGGTGAGTTTTTCTCCCCAACCTTATCCAGTATCTTGTTTGCCAGAATTTTTGCACCTCCACTTCGGTCTAAATATTCCCCAATTATAGCTCCGGCTGCAATCACAATACCAATACTTTGCAAAGTGGATCCAAAACCGCTCGCAACTGAACCAATCAATACACTGGTTTCAAGTTGGGCTAAAAAGCCCATTACAAGGGTTCCAAACAGAAGAGCTAAAAATGGATGTAGCTTCAATTGCACAGTCATCCAAACAATAATTGCAACAACGAGGAGCAGCCAAAAAAAGATGATCATTTACTTTAATACTTTTGTTTTGAATTAACAGATTTTTAACAATTTCACTCGGATAAATCTATTCAAGGGAAGATTGCCTGATAATGGAATTGAAAAACAAGGCATTTGCAAATAGTTTATTGGTTCCAAACCAATATGCTCGAAAATTAGGATTATCAGTCATCGCGATCACCCGTCCACTTCCTGCCCTTGCATTATAAATAACCGGTGCATTTCGGAGGCGATCATGCTGAATGTTAGATACATAACCGCTTAAGAGCGGATTGTTTGTGTACCTTATCGGCACTGCGAAGATATTCTCAGGGGACGGCAGTTCGAATACCAGCTCACTGTTTCTGAACACTGGTAACCTGTCCCCCCGGATTCCATATCCTAATGGATGTGTGCGATCTACACTGGCTTGAAATATCGCCCCGCCAATACGTTGCGCATCCTCAAGATTGGTTTGATTGAGATAAGTATTCAGTTCATCATTCTCCGTTATTGTGGATGGGTTTTCTCTGAATTTGCCAGGATGAAGCCCCTGGTTTACCGCCCATTGCACACCTCGCTTTTGAGTGATAAGGGTGCCACCATTTCGAACCCATTCTGCCAAAGCCCGTTCATGGGAATTGCCCAGTGCATTGTAATTACCATCCACCAATACGATGGTATTATATCTTGAAAGGTCTGCATTGTTAAGCCGGTTCCAGTCCATCATTGAAACAGGAATTTCATAACGGCGATCCATTAAATGCCAGACCTCTCCTGCCTCATAAGCATTTATGCCCCTGCCAGTAATCACCATCACTCTGGGTTTGTCAAGAGGCAAAACGCTGATACTGCTTCCGATGTCAATTCCTTCCTTTGTCAGCCCGGTCGAAACCGAATAGATATCTACCGCATCTTTCCTTGCAATTGTTTGCATTAGATCATAGAGCTCATCATGATCAACTTTATCCTGCATTCCCGTACTTATCACAATGGTTCCGTAATCAAAATGTTTTTCCCCTTCTGAGGTGTTTTTCACAAAGGTTCTCTTCGCTACCAACGTTTTCACTCCTTTTTCTTGCAGGCGGTACAATGACCGTGGTGCATAATAGCTACTCCATTCAAACAGGTAGGCGTAATTTGACTTCCCTCCAAATAAGTTCCCTTGTGGAAATTCAGGAATGGCCAACCGTTTCCCCTTAAGTTCTTCAGAATAATTTCTTGAATTCAGTTCCGCATATTGAAGATCAAAAGCCAGGGGAAGGGTCCAGGTTGAAACGTCATAAAAGAGGCTGTCTTCAAAAACGGTTTTCTTTTCAAACAACCCTTTCAGCAATATATATTGAGGCTGATCAACCGGAACGACCCAAGACGTACCAGGTTTGAATTTTACGCCGTTGGTTTCTAACTCCTGAGCAAGAGAATATACTTCAATATCATGGTGATCCAGGATGTCAATGAAGTGATAGCTTTTGGCGGAATCTCTCTCATCACCAAAAACATACGCTTTTATTCCATCTTCATTAGCTTTTTGCTGAGCTTGCAGAAAAAAATCTCGCTTATGCTCCAAAAGTTCGATTCGTAGTTCTATACCACCTTTCATTAATGAAAGTGATGTTAGAAATTGATTACGAATTCCATCTCTAAATAAAATTTCTCCATAAGCACTCTCCCTAAAGTGGCCACGTGCACTGGCCTGTTCAAACAGAACACCTACGCCACCTTGAAAATTTGGATATGTTGAACCCATTCCCGGATTAAATGAATCGAAACGCTCTTCTGTCCAGTATAACTGTTCAACAGTGTTCAAATATTCCGCATGGTATTGAGCCAGTTTATTAGTCAACTCAATGGTTTTGTCAGGTATATAGGGATGGTTACGTGATGGAACACCAGGGTTAAAATAGTAGGTATTATCCGGTCCCATTTCATGATAATCACCCAAAAGGTTCGGTTTCCACTTTTGAAATTGCCGGGCTCTGTACCTGCTTTCCGGTTGCTGTACCAGGGTCCAGTCACGATTCAGGTCAAACCAATAATGATTTGTTCTGGATCCGGGCCATGCCTGCCAATGCTCTCTGTGATTTGCGTCACTGTTCGTGGTATGGCTTTGGTTATTATTTACCCATGTTGCAAAGCGGTCATGTCCGTCGGGGTTTTGTGACGGATCAATTAGTAAAATCGAATTTTCTAAAATTTGATCAATCTCATCTCCCTGAGCCGCTGCCAGATAGTAAGCCACAACCGGTACTGCATTGGCACCACTTGGCTCCCGACCGTGAATGCTGTATCCCAGCCAGTTTACAACCGGCATGGACGAAATATCAAGACCGCCAGAAAGCTCCGGGTTTGCCAGCTTCACATGCTGCTCCCTAATTAGATCGATATTTTGATGATTCTCCGGAGTTGTCACAGTTAGCAGTACAAGAGACCTTAATTGATATGTTCGCCCATATTCTTTGATCTTAATCCTGTCGGATTCATCAGCAAGTAATTTGAGATAGGCAACCAATATATCATGCCGAATATGCCATTCGCCGGGGCAGAATCCGAGAAAGGAATGTGGGGTAGTTATTTCTGCATCATACTGAATGTTATCGGGCAGAATTCCACATGGATCAGCTTCCGCAACAATTGGGAATAGTGACAGACTAATTAATAATGTTAAATAGAGTATTTTTTTTTGCATACAATATTGTTCCCCGATCATTTCATCAAGTAGTTCACAAGGGGCTTAATTCAGTTTGTGTATGGATTTCCATCTAATCCATAACCAGATCTTCCACTAACCTTATTCCCGTCTTTATTCGGGGTAAAACAGTAGGCAAAGTAAGATGTATAACCATCGCCAGCCATGTATTGAACAAGCGATGGTTTGTTGGTTTTAAATTCTGAACAACAATTTAATAACCCGGATTTTGAGGAAACTCATTTGTTGTTCTGTCTATCTGCTCCTGAGGGATCGGGCGCAGCATGTGATATGCCTGAACATGAGGTGCGGCCGGTGCATTGTTATCTCTGATTCTTCTTAAGAATACCTCTTCTCCCATACGTTTCAGATCGAACCACCGCAGATATTCACCAATCAATTCTCTGGCTCTTTCATCAAGTATTACATCCACGTCAATTTCGCCCGGTTGAACTAATGGAATTACTTCACCGGGAGCCTGAGCCCTGGCGCGAACTACATTAAAATAATCTGCCGCTTCTACATCCCTGCCAAGTCTCCACATTGCTTCAGCTGCAATCAAATATGTTTCAGCCAATCTGAAAATATTTACGGTTCTTCCAAACCAATCGGGGTTGGTTGCACCTACTTCAGGCTGAATTGGGAGGCCATTATGAGGAATAGTGGCACCATTCGGATCGCATAAGCGGAATTTGTATGCAAGGCTTACGAAAAGTTCATCAGTATAATCCTGAATTCTCAGTATCCTGGCTCCCGGATTGATGGCTGCTGCTGCTGCATCTCTTTCTTCAACTGTCATTTCCTGAAATTCAGGGGTTACGGGAAAGTAAATTGCTGTATCACCCATGGCTACTCCCGGAGGAAGTGCTCTTTCATCATTAAAATACCATACATCTTTGAAGAGTTTCCAGCGCTCATCATTCCATTGGTTTACAGGATGTTCTCTTGTATTCCCAAAAACTTCTGTAACAAGAAAAGGTGTTGGCCTGTGCCGCCCAACTTCAGTTCCAATTGAAAAGCTTGCTCTTATACCAGCCTGCCCTCTTGTTCTTGCCGAAAATTCTCTGGATTTATGAATGGTACCACCAACCCTTGAATCCTGATTTTTTGTATAAGCAAAGATAGTTTCAGGTGATACCCTTCCCTGGCGATATTGACATGGGTTCCAAAGATCAAGAACACTTTCTTCGAGACGATATTCATAATCATTAATTACCTGCTCTGCGAGATTTGCCGCTCCCTGCCAGTTTTCTGTAATTAAGTGTACTCTCGCCAACAAATGCTTAGCTGCGCCAGAAGTTGCACGCCCTGTTTCACTTTGTACGGGTGGTAAATTTGCAGCGGCAAACTCAAGATCACTGATAACATGCGGCCAAACTTCTTCTGCTCGTGCATAGTTTACCTCGGTTTCAACACCCTGAGTTTCTTCTAATGTTAAGTGGATGTTCCCCCAGGTTTGAACGAGAATGTGATAATAATGAGCTCTCAAAAAGTGTGCTTCTGCTACCCATATGTTTTTTTGATTCTCATTTAAACCCTGCACACTTTCAGCGCGGTCAATTACCGAATTCGCAAGATTTATACCTCTGTAGAATTCTTGCCAAATATTGAATGGCCCTCTCGCATTCATCGACTGAACCGTTGGCGTAATACCAAAATAATCAGCCCAGAAAGGACGTGCACCACCACCATATTGGTAGATATCTGTCCCTTTGGAGGTCATCATAAAACCTGATCGTTCATCTCCATAGTAATATCGAAAAGGTTCATACATTGCAATTGTAAGATCTTCAAATCCAATACTCGTAGAATAAAAGTCTGAAGCGGTTACACCTGTTTTCATGGTCTCATTCAGATCGCAGGCATTCATCACAGATGCAAGAAGAAAAGCTGTGATGACAAGTTTTAACTTTTTTATTGATTCCATATTAAATTGATTAAATGTCTTGAAGTTTTAAGGTTACAAATGGCCATTAAAAAGAGAGTTGAACACCACCATAAACAGTAATGTAGTTTGGATGGTCGTACCCTCTTGCACCTTCGGGATCATACCCCGGAAATTTTGTGAATGTAAACGGGTTCTCTATCATGGTATATATTCTTGCACTAGTCATTCCGAGTTTTGAAGTCAGCTGAGCAGGAAGAGAATAACCCAACTGTATGTTTCTAACCCTGAT
>JAFIES010000105.1 GCA_020832415.1 Balneolaceae bacterium
ACCGCAGCCGCTGATGCTGTGTACAGATATTCCGGTATAAATGGACACCGAACTTCTCCGCTTACATACAATAAACCTGTTCTTAAAAATGATGAGTTTATCATTGGTGTGTGAACTGCATAAATAAGTTTTATCAAAAAAGTGCACAAAAAAATGCTCATGAGGTATTTAATGATGATTAACTTATTGAATCATTAAACTCAAAATCTGACATTCAGAAGAGATAACCGTACCTTTTTACTTAAGATTTTTTCACTAACAGAATTTCAATTTACCATGCAAATCAACAGCCATCTGAAGCAACTTGAAGATGAAGGAATTTACATCATGAGAGAGGTTGCCGCTCAGTTTGAGCGACCCGTTCTTCTTTTTTCCGGCGGTAAAGATTCCATCATAATGGTTCATCTTGCGCTGAAAGCATTTTATCCGGCAAAGATTCCGTTTCCACTTATGCATGTAGATACCGGTCACAATTTCCCTGAAACTATTGAATTTCGGGATAAACTTGTTAGAGAGACTGGAGTTGAATTGATTGTAGGCAGTGTTCAGAAATCCATTGATGATGGCAAAGTGAAAGAAGAAACCGGGCCTGATGCCAGCCGCAATGCACTTCAGACAGTAACTTTGCTCGATACATTGAAAGAGCACCAGGTAGATGCAGCACTTGGCGGCGGACGAAGAGATGAAGAGAAAGCGCGTGCAAAGGAGAGATTCTTTTCACACAGAGATGGTTTTGGGCAATGGGACCCGAAAAACCAGCGACCTGAGCTCTGGAACTTATATAACGGACGGAAAAATCCCGGAGAGCACTTTAGGGTGTTCCCTATAAGTAACTGGACTGAAATGGATGTATGGCAATACATTGCTCAGGAAGAGATCGATATTCCTTCACTCTATTTTGCCCATGAGCGAAAAGTATTCAACCGCAGAGGTGTGTGGCTGGCAGATACTGAATATGTAAATCGCATGGACGAAGAGAGTCTTGAAAAGAAAACGGTTCGGTTCCGAACTATTGGAGATGCCACCTGCACAGGAGCAGTATTGTCAACAGCATCCAAAATGGAAGAAATTATTCAGGAAGTAGCTGCTGCCCGGCAGACAGAACGCGGAAACCGCCATGATGATAAACGAAGTGAGACAGCCATGGAAGATCGGAAGCGGCAGGGGTATTTTTAATTATATGTGCTGACATCCATAGTTAAAACAAGTCAGGAATCACTTAAAAACTAAAAAGTGACTTGACAGGCACACAAAACTTAAAACTCAACACTGAGCACTTAAAACTCAGAATTAAACTTTTTATGAACAACAACGGCGAACAGTACGACAGTAAAAAATATCTTGATATGGATCTGTTGCGGTTTACAACGGCAGGCAGCGTGGATGATGGAAAGAGTACACTCATCGGGCGCTTACTCTATGATTCAAAATCTATTTTTGAGGATCAGCTTGAAGCCATTGAAAAAACCAGCCGAAGCAGCGGAGAGGAAGAGGTTAATCTTGCCCTGCTTACTGATGGGCTCAAAGCAGAAAGAGAGCAAAAGATTACGATTGATGTTGCCTATCGCTATTTTGCCACACCCAAGCGGAAGTTTATTATTGCTGATACACCCGGCCATATTCAATATACGCGCAATATGGTTACCGGAGCATCAACCGCAGAGCTCGCCATCGTACTGATCGATGCAACCAAAGGTGTACTCACACAATCAAAACGGCACGCGTTTATCTCCTCGCTACTTCAGATCCCGCATCTGGTGGTAGCAGTCAATAAAATGGACCTGGTTGATTACAGTGAAGACCGTTTTAATGAAATTGTGCAAGATTTTCGAACATTCGCCAAAAAACTGGAGATTGATAACATCACATACATTCCAATTTCTGCTTTAGTGGGCGATAATGTGGTGGATAAGAATGGTAAAACGTCGTGGTATAAAGGGCCTACTCTGCTTCACCATCTTGAGAATGTAAAAGTGGATGCATCACACAATGTGGTGGATTTTCGTTTTCCGGTGCAGTATGTCATTCGGCCCAATCAAAACTTCAGGGGATTTTCCGGGAGAATTGAGTCGGGCAGGATACGGCCGGGTGATGAAATCACAGTTCTGCCATCCAAATTGTCAAGTAAAGTGAAAGAGATTGTTACCCGTGATGGAAATCTTGATGAGGCGTTCCCGGGCGATTCTGTAGTGCTGACTATCGAAGACGAAATCGATATTTCCCGCGGGGATATGATTGTTCGAAAGAACAATGTGCCAAAGGTCACATCAAACTTTGAGGCGTACCTTTGCTGGATGAATGAAGAGGAGATGCAGCCCGGCAAGCAGTATATGCTGATGCACACAACTTCAACCACAGCAGTATATGTTGATGATGTTATCTACAGAATGAACGTAGATACCCTGAGGAGGGAAGATGCCGAGACGCTGAAGCTCAATGAGATTGGCCGGGTAAAACTCACTACCGCAAAACCTCTGTTCATGGATGCCTACCAGGTAAATCAGCGAACAGGCAGTTTTATCGTAATTGATGCGGCTTCAAACGTAACTGTTGGTGCAGGTATGATTCGTGCAACCTCGACGGAGTCGAGAGAAAGTGAAACGGCAGACGTGAAACGTGAAACAGGATCAACACATAAGTTAGAATCAAAAACGAAACACTCCCCAAATGTAGTCTGGGAGCCGTGGAACATACCAAAAGAAGATCGTGAAAAACGTAACGGGCATAAGGCGCAAGTACTCTGGTTTACCGGCATTTCCGGGGCAGGCAAGAGCACCATCGCCAAAGCCCTGGAAAAGAAACTCTGGGGCTCCGGCAAGCAGACCATTCTGCTGGATGGGGATCAGGTTCGCCATGGATTAAACGGTGATCTTGGTTTTAGTCCGGAAGACCGTACCGAGAACATCCGCCGTGTGGGCGAAATGGCCCGGCTCTTTTTTGAGCATGGAAATATTGTGCTCTGCACCTTTGTTTCACCGTATCAAAGAGACAGAGATGCCGTTCGGAAACTGTTCCCGGAAGCCCGTTTTGTGGAGATTCATGTTACCTGTAATCCTGAAACAGCCCATCAGCGGGATCCCAAAGGGCTCTATGAAAAAGCCAAAAAGGGAGAGATCAAAGATCTTACCGGGTTTGATGGCGAGTATCAGGCACCTGAACATGCAGAATTGGTGATCAATACAGATGAAATGGATGTTGATGAAGCAGTGGAAACGATTATCAATAAATTTGCTGCTGATTAGTAAAACCTGATTAAAAGCGCTGTTATCCATCATAGATTAACGTGAGTTCGACATTAAAACTTTGAATTCGAATATGAAAAAGTCCCCTCCTTTCCAAGGAGGGGATTTAGGGGTGGTTGCAAATATGTTTACAAGCATTTTTTCAACCTGTAGCTCAATAAAATGTGCTGTAACCACCCCCGGCCCCTCCTTACGAAGGAGGGGAGACACATTTGCTACATTCTTATCGAACTCACGTTAAATTAAATAATCTTGGCCAGGTATAAACTGACATTCGAATATGATGGAACCCATTTCAGCGGATGGCAAAAACAGCCTGATGTGCGCACTGTAGAGGGGGAGGTTGAAAAGGCCTTCTCCATACTATACCAGCAAGATGTGGATCTGATAGGGCAGGGGCGTACCGATGCGGGTGTTCACGCCCGCGGGCAGGTTGCTCATGCTGATCTTCCCGATCGATACCCGCCCTTACGGATCATTCATGCCATGAAAGGCCTTCTGCCCGAAGATGTGGCATTACTAAGCGCTGAAATTGTGGCTGATGATTTTCACGCCCGGTTTGATGCAACATCCCGAATGTATAGCTTCACAGTTGCAACGCGGCCATCTCCGCTCAGGCGTCACACAGCCTGGCAGATTCACAAAAAACCGGATTCAAAACTTCTCCAAACGTTTGCAAAAAAGATTGAGGGAGAGCATGATTTTATCAATTTCTGTATCCCGCAGGATGATGAATTCGGCACTACGATTTGCACCATTTCACAAAGCAACTGGGAAATAAACGGTGATGAACGTATCTATAGGATCGAGGGAAGCCGGTTTTTAAGGCATATGGTAAGGCGGCTGGTTGGTAGTATGGTACAAGTTGCAACCGGTGAATTGGGTGAAGAAGAATTTGATGCCTTACTATCCGGCAAACAAACAGTTCAAAAAGCACATACAGCGCCTTCACATGGGTTGGTTTTGGAACTGGTAAACTACTTGTGATGGGGTCTGAATTACTATTGTGTAAAGAATCTCATTTTAAGTGGAAATTATTACTGTGATTAAGGATATTGATTGAGACTCTGTTAACAGACAACTCTCTGTTAAAATGACTTTTTGCTAACTAAACATCTCTGATATGACTACATTGCTACGAGCATTACTGATTGCTTTTTCTATTCTGTTTGTTTTTTTCATCACCAATTCTCATTCTCAACAGGTCTGGACGTATGATTTTGGGGATGCCACTGGATCTTTTACGAGTGGAGATATAACAAATCCTGGCCTGCTACCATCTACTCAGGCGGATGGGGGTGATACTCGATTACGGATTGGTGGTGGAAATGAAATTATTATATCTCAAACTGGTAATGATATTGGTACTTTTTCGAGGATGATTTTGGAAGCCTCTCCTACTGGGGGGCTGAATACTTTTGCAATCGCAAAAACAGATGCGACAGAATTGCTTTATTTCAGAGCTTCCATCAAACTTTCTGTTGCAGCTACTGGAAACGAAAATGATTTTTATATTTTATTTAATACAGATGATGCTTTTGATATTAACACCTTGCAAAATGCTTCGAATATTGGGGGTTTACGATTTCGCATCCAGGATGGTGCTGAATTAGAAGATGTAAATGTGCAACGTCGGCGTAATGGAGGATGGCAAGAGACGTTCGGTTTTGGTGACGGGTTAATTGATTTGGATGAAAAAGTAATAGTGGAAGCTTATCTTAATAATAGTGGAGCAGATCATGTTTATTACCGGAATGGTGAAGAGCTTGAACTTAATGCAAATACGTATGCTATTTATCTAAATGATCAAAGGATTGCCGGGAAATCAGGGGGTGGAAATTCTGATTTAAATAGAGATGACTTGACTGAGCAGGGCATAGCGACAATTCGATTTCAAGGAGGTGGTACTGACGGTGACGAAGCCCAAATCGAAATCGACGACATCGTCTACTCCAACGCCTTGCCTGACATTCGTACAATAGAAGGAGATGATCAAGAAGTAAGAGACGGCTGGAGAATGCTGGCACTCCCGTATAATACGGATGTCGAGCAGCTTGCCCGGCAAAACCTGGTACAGGGAATAACCGGAGGTGATTTCCCCGGTGCCGGTGCTAATATATTTACATCTCACTCGGGAGTGGGTGAGGCTACTTCGAAAGATTCAGACTGGTCAGCCCCTGAGAATATTAACACAACACTGAACAGGGGAAACGGTTTTATCTGGGGTTTATATGATAACGCCGACGTTTTGCAAAGCAAACCACTGCCAATGAATCTTACAATTACCGGCACACAAGACCCGGGTGATGTAACCGTATCCCTGTCAGGCGCTAATGATGGCTGGAACCTGCTCGGTAATCCGTTTAGTAGTGATCTTGATGTATCAGATCTTGAAAATTGGGCTCAAGGTGGTTCATTTGAATCAGCAGTTATACAAATTTATGATCCGGTATCAGAGGGCTATATTTTATCTACAGGTAACGATGACAAAGTTGCAGCATTCCAGGGCTTTTTCCTGGAAAATAATGACGCGGATGAAATTATTTTTCCGGAAAATGCAGCAGGAGGTGATGATGCTCAATTCTACAAACAACAGAATGATAAGAGACTCATCTCATTTAATATTACTGCTACAGACGCACAAACAGAGAGAGTATTCAAAGACCGCGCCTTTAACCTGATCTTTACAGAAAATTCAGCTCATGAGTGGGACATGTGGGATGCCAGCAAGCTCACCCCACTTTCCCAAAGTTACACCGGAATGGCGTTTGTGGGTGAACGGCAAGGTGAAATAAGGCTGAAAGCCCAGGAGTCACGGCCGTTTAACTTGCAGGAATCTGTGTCAGTGCCCGTAGAATTTTTCTCAGCAGGAGTAAATGGAACTGCAGAACTATCCGTAAAGCAATATGACAATATCCCGGCAGATTGGTCAATAGAAATTGAGGATACACAAACCGGAATCAGGCAATTACTGTCTGAAGATAATTCCTTTATATTCGACTTCAGTGCTACAAGCCAGGCAAAAGAGATAGAAGAAGGTGTAATAAGCGCCCCGGTAATTGCAACGGCAAAAGTCTCTGATGAGTCCCCACGATTTGTCATGCACATCACGCCGGGTGAAAACTTTGCAACACAACTCCCCGATAATTTCACCCTCCACCAAAACTACCCCAACCCTTTCAATCCTACCACAGTAATTAGTTACGAACTGCCTGAGAACAGTTTTGTATCACTTGAGGTGTACGATATGGTTGGGCGGCAGGTGGCGTCACTGGTTAATGGGCAAGTGCAGGCAGGAATGCATCAGGTGAATTTTGATGCATCGGGTTTGTCCAGTGGTGTATATCTCTACCGGCTCACTGCGGGAAATACTGTTTTATCCAGGCGGCTAACCGTATTAAAGTAGAGACCTATTTTACTTCAGGTAAATAGTTTAAACCGGGAGAGATGATAACGAAATGATCTCCCCCGGTGTATTTAAACTTTTAATTTCATATTCGTCACAAAATTCACAACTGCTCATCTCTTTAAGTACCTCTGTTGCAATAAGATTCTGTATTTAAAATTTCATTTCATTTAAGTACATTCCTTCCCCATAAATGCATGCAGAAAAAATGAAATACATGTGTTTATTGTTTGGAGATTGATTAATATTAAAATATTTTCACACTGCTTAACAGATTATGCAAGTATAGCATCATAATTACAAAACATGCAGAATTCGGTTATTTCGAAAGATGTACTCGTTTCGGGGAAAACATCGTTCAAAATTGAAGTTCCATATAAACTTATAGAGACAGGGGAAAAAGGGGTTCAGAAACCTTTGATTCTCTATTTACATGGTTTCGGAGACAATTTAAAAGGTTTTGAAGAACAGATGTCGCCTATGCTTGAACTGAACGCTTACCATCTTTTTATCCAGGGGCCATACCCATTGTATGAACGAAAAGGGGGAAAAACAGTTTCTAAGTGGGGCAGAGCCTGGTATCTCTACGACGGAAAACGAAAACAGTTTATTAAGTCGCTGGAAATAACGTCCGAGTTTATACAGGAGATTGTGGATAATCTCATAAAATTTATTAATGTGTCGCGTATCTGCGTAATCGGCTATTCCATGGGTGGCTATGTTGCCGGTTATTTTGGACTGACACGATGGAAGCATGTTCGTGATGTTGTTGTTATGGGTGCAAGAATTAAAACAGAAGTTGTAAGTGAAGAGAATTGGCAAAATCTCAAACATTTAAATTTCCTTGCGGTACATGGGAAAAATGATGATACTGTCGACTTCAAGAATCAGGAAAAAGAGATTGAAAACCTGAATAAACGCGGCGTAACTGCAGAGATTATTCTATTGGAAGAGAAGCATTCAATGAACAAGAACTACATTGAAAGCACTTTAAACTGGTTACAACAGAACAATTATAAACAAGCGGAGACTAGATGAAGCTGATCAATTGCATTCATCAAACACTACAATATTTGATTAAATAAATACTACTATGGCACGACTTGAAAATCTGAATATACTTATTGTTGAAGACGATCCAACCATTCGGTTGCTTGTTAAAAAAGCACTGGAGCACCATGGGGGAATTGTATCTGAGGCAGATACAGCAAAAAAAGGACTTGATTACGCAGGTGACGGAGATTTTGACATGATCGTGCTCGATCTTCGCCTGCCCGATGGAAATGGCTATGATGTTTGTGCAAAAATCCGGGAAAATGGAGATAACACACCGATATTAATTTTATCTGCCGATCATGAAACCGATGTAAAGGTAAAGAATCTGAGCGCAGGAGCTGATGATTACCTCACAAAACCATTCAGCATTGATGAACTTCTCGCACGTATCGAAGCTATTCTCAGAAGAAGTGCCATTAATGAAGAGAGTGAGATTGAATGTGGTGAAATTAAGATCGATTTGATAGAGCGAACAATGACCATAAATGGCAATCATGTAGACCTGACCAACTCAGAATTTAACCTTCTGGTTTATCTCATAAAAAACGAAGGCCGAACCATTTCACTCGAAGAGCTTGCTAAAAATGTTTGGGGTATAGGCTTCAATACACAGACCAACTATATCAATGTGTATGTAAGCTATCTGCGTAAGAAAATGCGGGCATACTCTGACTATGAATATATTCGAACCGTTCGCAAGAAAGGGTTCAAAGTGGTTTGTAAAGAGGACTAATCGATAAGAAGCAGCTGCAAATCCATCACATTATTTCCGGTTGGTCCTGTAGTGATGTGCCCACCGGCATGCTTAAAAAACCCGTAGCTGTCGTTTTCGGATAGATATGCATCGGGATCAACACCACTTTTATTAGCATCAGCGTAACTATTCTGATCTACAACCGCACCTGCTGCATCTGTGGGTCCGTCAATTCCGTCCGTTCCGGCACTCATGAATATAATATTCCGATCAAAACCCCTCAGATGTTTTGCCATTCGTAAGGCAAGCTCCTGGTTTCTTCCTCCAAGGCCATCTCCCGAAACTTCAACCGTACACTCGCCAAAAAAAACGTAAGCCATTTTAGTGGAGCTCTTTTCCAATGCTTTATTGAGATGAGAAAGGATATGCTTTTCAAAATCATCAATTAAACCAGACCATGCGGGTTTAATCAATTGAACGGAGTACTCTTGCTGCTCTGTAAGCTCAGCGAACTTTTCTGCTACAATGGATGCTGACGAAACGATAAAACTTTCGTGATTTTTAAAATCTTGCGTTTTAAAGCCCGCACCTTGATTCAATTTCTCTTTAAGGAATGAGAGAACGGCACTAGGCAGCTTGTCATTAAGACCATATTTTTCGATGATTTTCAGTGCAGATTCGTATGAAATCTCTTGTGCAATGGCAGGGCCCGAGCCAATATATCTCAGATCATCATCCGGTACGTCCGAAATAATAATATCCATGAGGGTGGTGTGATTTAAATACTGCAGCAACTGCCCGCCCTTCACTTTTGAGAGAGTTTTTCGAACGGCATTAATCTCCTGGATGGCTGCACCGGATTGCAGAAGTAATGAAAAAACCGATCTCAAATCATCATAACTTATCTTGTCCTGTGGAAGTGAAAATAGGGAGGATGTTCCGCCTGATACCAGGTTCAGAACCAACGAACCATCAGGAATGGATTGTATAAAGTTGAGCAAAGTTTTGGAAGATTCGAAACTGCGCTGATCCGGCAGCGGATGTGATCCGATTAGCATCTGAACGGTTTTCAGCTCAGCCTTCGAATCCGGCGGGGCGATAATCATTCCAGAGTGAAGGCGGCTTCCCAGAATTTCTTCCATCGCCATCGCCATGGTGGGTGATGCTTTTCCGGTTCCAATCAGATATATAGGTTGATTATCATCCAGTTTGAGAGAATAATCTTTTATGGCCAGTTCATTTTTATCTTTACTGAACCGTACAATTTCGGGAAGGAATTTTTTTGGGTCTACATTTCCTAAGACTTCCCTGAAAAGCTGATTTGCAAGTTTTTTTGAGCTCATAGCAATCTTTATATGATTCCCTCAAAAAATAGAACAATTTTGGTGAGAAGCGAAACCATCAACAGTTTTCAACGAATGGCATCAAGAAAAAAAGAATTCATTTTGTTTATGTATTGAATTTAACCGATCGTTTCGTGATTATCGGGAATAGTACTTTTCTAAATCTCAAAAAAAATTAACCGGGGACTCTATGGATGACAAAACAAAATCGATCGTTGCTCATATTACATTGATCGGGTGGATTGTAGCATTGGTATTAAATCAGGGGGATAAAAAGACAGAACTGACTTCATTTTACATCAGGCAGATGCTGGGATTGATCCTGCTTTCAATTGTGGGTGGTCTGATTCCAATAGTCAATTTTTTTGCTTGGATCATAGTTCTTGTTTTATGGGTAATGAGCCTGATTGGTGCAATAAACGGTGAAGAGAAGCTGACTCCGTATGTTGGCGAGTATTTTCAGGATTGGTTTAAGGCTCTTTAATAACCAAAATAGAGCCAAATCAGAACAGGAAATGATGAATTGCATAAAATGAGCTCCATTTGATCGCCTCACAGATTAAACGGCGGAAGATTCTCTATCCGAATGGATAATTTCATTACTAATTACTATTGTAACCATTGCAAATATTGAAATGATGCTTTCATTATCTCATAAATGATAACTGCATCTTTTTAAATAATTCAAATCATTAACCTAAAAAGGGGATAGTATGGATTTTAATGAAATCAAAGAGTGGTACATGGTGCCATGGCAAAAGTTCATTGATTTTGAAGGCCGGGCACGGCGGAAGGAGTTCTGGACATTTGTTTTGGTAAACATTGTTATTTCAGTAATTATCAGTACCATATCTTCCACGCTTGGAAGTCTGTTTAGTCTGGCAATATTTATTCCATCACTTGCAGTTAGCGTGCGCCGTTTGCACGATATAGGTAAGAGCGGATGGTGGTTGCTGATCGGTTTTATACCGCTGGTTGGCCTAATTGTACTGATCTATTTTTATGTGCAAGATGGCGAGTCCGGTTCAAACGATTATGGTGCAAATCCGAAAGGAGCACTATAACTTTCATTTTATTTGATTGATTGAATAAAAGCCCTTCTGCGCAACAGGAGGGCTTTTTTATGCCAAAAACTATTGATGAAATGAAATCTTCGCAATCTCTTATCAACCCGGATGATCTCAAACTGAAGCCAATAGAACGGGCTGAAACTATTCCCTCAATATGGTACACTCATCCTGAATTTCTGAAAATTGAAATGGATGCCGTGTTCAAAAAGAACTGGCAGCTTGCTTGTCATCAGTCACAAATTCCCGAACCGGGAGATTCCATTTGCCGAACCGTTGCCGGTAATCCTGTAATTATCGTTCGGGATCAATCAGGTGAAATTCGTGCTTTCTACAATGTGTGCAGGCACAGGGGCGGTCCTCTCGCCGTTAAAAGCGGAACCACAACCGTACTTCAGTGCAAATATCACGGCTGGACCTATTTAATGGATGGTTCCCTTCGCGGCGTTCCTCAGTTCGACAGGGTAGAGCTGTTCGATAAAAAGGATTTTGGACTGAAACCGATCCGCGTTGAAATGTGGCAAGGGCTTGTTTTTATTATACTGGATGATGATACAGTATCAGCCGAGAAAATTCTGAAAGACATTCCGGAACAAATTGATCCCATTCGGCTGGATGAGATGCACTACCACACCACCACGGTGGATCTTATCGATTGCAATTGGAAAGTGTATGTAGATAACTATTTGGAAGGGTATCATATACCCATCGTCCACCCTGAACTTGCCGGATTGCTGGATTACCGCAACTATATCACAGAGATATCGGAGTACTACTCACTTCAGTACAGCCCATTCAGCAACAGTTCGGCTGATAACCCATACAATGCCGAAGACGGGCAGGCATTCTACTATTTTATCTATCCAAATATTATGATGAACATCCTTCCCGGCCGTCTTCAAACCAATATTATTGAACCTGTTGGGCATGACAAATGCAGGGTGATTTTTGACTTTTTCTACACAGATCCCAAAAAGGCAGCTAATATGGGCACAATCAAAAGTGATCTGGATTATAGCGCAAAAATTCAGCAGGAGGATATCGAAATTTGCGAAGCTGTTCAAGCCGGCTTGCGCTCAGACATATATGACAAAGGCCGGTTCTCGGTAAAGCGTGAGCTTGGAGTTTGGCACTTTCAAACTCTGCTGAAAAAAAATCTTCTTGATTTTCAATCTTAGAGCATTACATTTACAGAGTTTAATTGCAATGGGGTAAACAGAATCAACCGGTTAGTTTTGAACGGATCACAACGTTAAACAACAGATAAAGCATGAAAAGGTATAAGATATTTTTTTGGGCAATCACATCAGCACTTGGTGGTTTTCTCTTTGGATTTGATACAGCTGTAATTTCAGGCGGTGAGCAGAATATACAGGCCATGTGGGGACTAAGTGACATCATGATCGGGCAAACCGTAGCGATGGCGCTGTATGGTACAATTATCGGGGCTCTTTTCGGGGGAATTCCCGCACAGCGATTTGGCCGGCGTAAATCTCTGATCTGGATAGCCGCTCTTTTCCTGGTATCTGCTATCGGTTCAGCGTTTGCACCTGAAGTTTATACCTTGATGTTTGCCCGTTTTATTGGTGGCCTCAGTATTGGTGCTTCGTCGGTTGTAGCCCCTATGTATATTTCTGAAATTGCGCCTGCAGAAAATCGCGGAAAGCTAACCGCACTATTCCAGTTTAACATCGTATTGGGTATTCTGATCGCCTATTTTTCCAACTTTTTGATTGGAACCGAGAATATAGAATCCTGGCGATGGATGCTGGGTGTGGAAATAATACCAGCCACATTTTTTCTTGTGATGGTCTTCACTATTCCCGAAAGTCCAAGATGGCTGGTAGTTGCCAAGAATAAAATTGATGAGGCAAAAGAGATTCTGCGCGTAATCAATCCTGATACCGTTGACGCTTCTCTGAAAGCAATTCAGGCCAGTGATATCGATCCCGGAAAGAATACCAGCATTACAGAATTTTTCAGCAAGCGCTACAAATTCCCGATCGCTCTCGCATTTCTGTTTGCATTTTTTAACCAGGTTTCGGGCATTAATGCCATTATCTATTTTGCACCACGAATATTTGAGCTGACCGGTCTCGGGGCAGAAACAGCCCTTCTTTCAACAGTGGGTGTAGGCGTTACGAATCTGGTATTCACAATGCTTGGTTTGTTATTGATTGACCGATTCGGCCGCCGGTTTCTTATGTACATCGGTTCATTTGGGTATATCATATCACTATCTGCCATTGCCTATGCGTTTTTTACACAAACTTTTACTGGTATAACCATCCCGGTTCTCATTTTTGTATTCATCGCATCTCATGCAATTGGTCAGGGTGCTGTGATCTGGGTATTTATTTCCGAGATTTTCCCGAACAATGTACGGTCATTCGGAAACTCACTGGGAAGCAGTACTCATTGGATTTTTGCAGCTTTAATTGCCGGTAACTTTGTCTATATCGAGAGTATCTTTGGCGGCGGACCCATTTTTGCATTCTTTGCATTTATGATGATTCTGCAGCTTGTTTTTGTTTGGAAACTGATGCCTGAAACCAAAAACATCACTCTTGAAGAGATGGAAGTGAAACTTGGCCTAAGCCGTGAAGTGCTTGAAGAGGTTATTGAGGAGGAGTTTCCGAAGGATTGATGGATGATACTAAGTTTATTGGTCTCAGCTGGAAGTTTAAAACCTTGCACATTCAGTACAGAACTTTAGTGTTTCGTAAAGTCTAAAAAATGGTAGCCTTTGAGCTATGGGAAAACCAATGCGAAAAGGATGTCATACAGAGATCAGGTTGTGGTGTCACATAGTGTGGGTAACCAAGTATCGATCTCACGTGTTGAAGGGTAGCTTCAAAAACGGTGTATGGAACTGTTGATACAAATTTGTGCTGTTGAAGAAGCAAAGATTTTGAAGGGTGTTGTGAGCTAGGACCATGTTCACATTCATATTGAGTATCCTCCGCTCACCTCAATAAGTCAGTTAGTAAAGCGGATGAAATGTCTAACATCGCGGTTGCTTCAGAAAGAGTTTCCTGCCCTGAAGAACAGATACTGTGAAAGGCATATTTAGTCTAAGGGATATCGAGCTTGGAGTAGGGAAAACATAACCGATGAAATGGTTCAGGCGTACCTTGAATAACACAGAAGCAAGGAGGATGGTAACGAATCAGATTTTAGTCCGTCACTAAATCCCTGTACTTACAGCGCAGGGTGGTTAAGTTTTTTAAAAATCTGGAAGGTCAAATGTATGAATTTAATGTACATCTGGTTCGAGAAGACATAGAGGGATCCTTATACGTGAAAATGATATCTAATATTCCTGAAAAGGAGGTTTTTATATGCGAACCAAAACTGATGCGTGAATCTTTACTACCCAAGTTTAAAAAGGAAGGCGTGCAAAATCAGAATATTCACTACGAGGATTACGATTTTTCATGAGAATCCATCAGGCAAATATTCGTAACCTTTTTGGTAATTTATGTTGTTGATAAATTAACGATACAATCGGTTTAACCGCTTAACCTTACAAAGAGTTAATCATTAACATGTTTTGTCAAATTAATTGCAACAAGGGTTATTTATATTGCTGATATTATCGATAGCTCTACAGTTACACTAAAAAGCGCATAAAATTGAAAAAGACTATACTATTTGCACTCTCGCTCATTCTTTGGTCATGTTCGGGGGAAACTGAGACCGGGGATTCTTCATCCACTTCAATTTCCGTAACCTCTGCCGAGGTACAAACACGCAATTTATCTGAAACATTTTCGGTTTCATCTGAAGTCATTGCGTATCGGCGTTCTTATGTTGCCTCTCGTATTTCCGGCCTGGTTGAAGAAGTTAGGTACGAAGAAGGAGAACTAATAAATAGAGGGGATATCCTGGCGCAAATGGATGTGCGACAGCAACAGATTGATCTCCGAAGGGCCAATGCCGCGCTGGAAGAGGCTCTTGATGTATATGAGCGCAATCAAACATTGATAGAGTCTAATGCAATTTCCCGGGCTGAATATCTTTCATCTCGGCGGGCATTAGAGCAGGCTCAGAGCGATGTAGATCTGCTTGAACTACAAATTGAATTTGGCACAGTAAGGGCTCCGATAAATGGTGTTGTAACCGCCCGGTTGGTTGAACCGGGAAACAACGTTTCTGTAAATGAACGGATGTTTACTGTCACCGATATGGATTTGCTTGTTGTACGGCCCGGAGTTTCTGAAA
>JAFIES010000111.1 GCA_020832415.1 Balneolaceae bacterium
TATCGATTCGTATGGTGTATTGAAAAACCATAAAGGATTGATTGAAGGTGTGCAGAACTCTATCGATTTTATCCGCAAAGAGGAAATTGCACTCAGGGTACTCACAAATGATGCATCCCGCAGCCAGGAGCAGCAGGCCAGAGAGTTTGAAAAGCTGGGCCTGCGCGGCATACAGGAAGAAGAGATTATCACTTCAGGTATGCTTGCAAGGCAATTTCTTGAGCTGAAAGTGAAAACCGGAAAAGTGGCTTATCTCGGGACGAAAAATTCAGCCGATTACATCATTCAGAACGGTATGAAGCAGCTGCCTGTATCAGATGTAAACCTTGAAGAACTGGATGAGATCACTGCATTTGCTTTCCTCGATGATGAAGGATTCGACTGGAGAAATGATATCAACAAAGCGGTTAATTTTCTGAGAAGGAAAAATCTGCCAATCATCGTAGCGAATTCAGACAAATACTACCCAACGTCCAAGAACGATGTGGCAATTGCCATTGGAGGGCTTTCTCGTTTAATTGAATCCATTTTGAATCAAAAATTTATCCGGTTCGGTAAGCCCGATTCTCAAATGTTTATGTATGCTTTTGAAGATTTGAATCGCTTCGGTAAGTATGAAAAGAGTGATGTATTGATGGTAGGGGATACGCTTCATACCGACATCCTCGGAGGGAATAAATTTGGGTTGAAAACACTGCTTGTGCTATCCGGTAATACACGCCCCAATAATGTGAACCTGAAGATAAGCTCAACAGGTATCATACCGGATTATGTTTCAGACTCAATTCTGTACTGATAACTCTCTTCAACTGATATAATGTAGTTACTTTTATATCTGTAGATTCTCTTAATGATTGAAAGTCATCGGATGAGTTTTTTGAGAAAGTGTTGCTACATGTTTACTTGTGATGTTTTAAATAATGACTCATCCGATGACTCTAGATTAGCCTCTCTTAAATAATTTATGTGAGCAGTATTTTGTGCGACTCTTATCCTAAATAAAATTAAAATAGAAGCGCTTACACGGTAATTAATTAAGGTCAAAGGTGTTTTTGCTCTCCGAAATTAGATAAAATTCAAAAATTAATTAATAAAGTTTTTTTAACAGCCTGTACCTCAATATCTTACAGCTTGTTAAAATTGAGCCTGACACGCTCTGTTTACGTTATTAATTTTTCAACAACAGAATAGAAGAAATGCCCCATACAGTACAAAGATACGATGCATTAGCAGCCGCAAGAAGCTGGTCACCCGTTAGAAATGGTGATTTTAAGATGCAGATAACAGAGATATTTGGAGAAAACACACTCACGCTCGAAGGCCTTAAAGCCCGATTGCCAAAATCGGCCTGGGCAGAGATGAAGAAAACCATTGTTGAAGGAGCAGAACTGAATATTAAAGTTGCCGATTCCGTTGCACTTGCAATGAAAGAGTGGGCCACGGAAAAAGGTGCCACGCACTACACGCACTGGTTTCAGCCGCTAACAGGTGCCACAGCAGAAAAGCACGACAGTTTTATTACACCAAATCAAGGTGGTGGTGTGGTCTCCGAATTTTCCGGAAAAGATCTGATCCAGGGTGAACCGGATGCATCAAGTTTTCCAAGTGGCGGTTTACGCCCAACATTTGAAGCCCGTGGTTATACCGCATGGGATCCAACCTCACCGGTTTTTCTGATTGAGAATCCCAATGGAAAATATCTCTGTATTCCCACTGCATTTGCATCATGGAAAGGAGAGGCTTTAGATCATAAAACACCTCTTTTACGATCTGTAGAATCGCTCAACAAGCAGGCGATGCGTGCACTTTCACTTTTTGGAGTAAAGACAAAGCGGGTCTCTTCAACCGTTGGGGCCGAACAGGAATATTTTCTGATTGATCAGGAGTTCTTTTACAGGCGTCCCGATTTGATGACAGCCGGCCGAACACTGGTTGGTGCAAAACCTCCCAGAGGCCAGGAGCTGGATGATCACTATTTTGGCTCAATCCCCGACAGGGTTCTTTCGTACATGCTTGAAGCTGAGCGTGAACTGTACAGACTCGGTATCCCGGTAAAAACCAGGCACAATGAGGTGGCACCGGGTCAATTCGAACTGGCCCCGATATTCGAAAATTGCAACATCGCAGCCGATCATCAGCAGCTTACTATGATCATCCTGAAAAAGATAGCCAAAAAGTACGGGTTTGAATGCCTGATGCACGAAAAGCCGTTTGACGGATTAAACGGCAGTGGAAAGCATCTTAACTGGTCAATCAGTACCAAGGAAGGTATGAACCTGCTTGAGCCGGGTGATAGTCCGCACGAAAACATGCAGTTTCTCTTCTTCTTTACGGCCGTGCTAAGGGCTGTTTACAAACACCAGGATCTGCTCAGGGTTTCCATTGCCCACGCCGGCAACGATCACAGGCTTGGAGCGAATGAAGCACCACCGGCCATTATATCGGCATATATTGGAGAACAGCTTGAGGATATCATCAAGCAGCTTCTAAACGGTGGTTTGAAAAATTCAATTAAGAGCGGGTTACTTGGCCTCGGTACACCTGTACTGCCCGATCTGCCAAAACATGCCGGCGATCGTAACCGAACATCACCTTTTGCTTTTACAGGCAATAAGTTTGAGTTTCGTGCTGTGGGTTCAAGTCAGTCTGTTTCTTTTCCAACAGTGGTTTTGAACACCATTGTTGCCGAAACACTGGATGATTTTTGCCACGAACTGGAGCAGGATCTGGAGAATAAAGGTTTTGAAAAAGCTCTGAAAGATCTGCTTGTAAAGAGCCTTAAAGAGACGCAGAAGATTATTTTTAATGGCGATGGTTACTCTGATGACTGGCAAAAAGAGGCCAAAAAACGGGGCTTGTTAAATCTTAAGACCACCGCTGATGCCCTTCCATATCTGCTTCATGAAAAGAATGTGGAGCTGTTTAGAAAATATAAAGTTCTGAACGAAAAAGAGGTGCATTCCCGCTACGAAATCTGGTCGGAACAGTATGTTACCAATCTTACCATCGAAGTGGATACAACCGAAGCGATTGCTAAAACAATGGTATATCCCGCGGTAGTGCGTTATATCAATGAACTTGCTGCTGCTGTACGGGATACCAAAAAGCTGGGCCTCAAAAACAGCGGATCAGCAGACATGTTGAAAACTGTAAATAACGCGCTCAACGATTTGGGTAAAGCACTCGAAAATCTTGCCGCTGTACAGGCTAAATTGAAAGGTAAAACCATTGGTGAGAAATGTGTGGAGCACAAAGAGAAAGTGATTCCCGCAATGAATAAGGTTCGGGATGCTGTTGATTTCCTCGAACGCTATACAGCTGATGATTACTGGCCGCTGCCTGTGTACAGAGAAATGTTGTTTGTGAAATAGCAGTTTTAATCATTATTTGAGATTTGGAAGCGGGCATATTTTTATGCCCGCTTTTTTTATGTCTACATTATAGATGGTTCAATTCAGCAGTTCATTTCTTGAAAAAAAAAACCCGCCCGGCTATTCACCGGACGGGCTGCATTAAGGGTCAGTAAGGAAGATTTAGTTACTAATAACCCGGGTTTTGAGTTAAGGTTGATACTCCGCCAACAGTACTCAGGTCAATCTGCCGCTGAGGTATCGGGAAGTACTCATTTTTATTGGATGAATATCGTCCTTCATTCAGGTAAGATGTTGGGAAGAAAGCACCTTCAAAATCCATAAATGAATTAATGGTGTTTTGTGCAGTTCCCCATCTGTTGAGATCGAAGAAACGGTGGCCTTCAAGGGCCAGTTCAAGTTTTCGTTCAAAACGAACGATATCCCTGGCTTGCTGCTGGCTGCCAAGATTTGAGTAGAGCGCTATATCATAATTTGGCACTTCGTACTCATTCCAGTGATTGATGTTTGAAGTTCCGCCACCAAGATATACAAATGTGGTTCCGGTATCTTCACGAACAACCCAGCTGCCTGCAGAAGGATTGAGGGCGAGCATTTCTGCCTGGCTGCTTACAACCTCAAATGCAAACTCTTCGTTGAACTCATTCTTTATCCATCCTGCAGGGTCTGCAGCACGTGCACGTACTCTGTTGATGTAGACCATAGCCTGATTGAGGCTTCCGGCTTCGATTTCAGCTTCAGCTGCCATCAAAAGAACGTCAGCAAAACGAATGATTGGTATGTTGTATGATGTGCCCGGTGCCCATTGTGATGGGTTGTTTACATCAGCATCATCTTTCTGCCACCATATGTGCTTCTTGGATGCATACGGTCCTGAGTAGGCCTGGTCGCGAATCCATCGCTCTCCGGGGTGTGGTCCCCAGTCGTGGAATGCAACACCTCGTCGGCCTACAGTCCAGTCAAGCCGCGGATCTAGCGGACCAGCATGCGGTTCAAATCTGGAAGCTTCAATTCCTTCAGATGCACTGTAGTTTGAAAGTACTCCCATATCCCACTTCACATTGGTTGCTGTGTGATTACCTACCATAGGCAGGCCATCAACGGTTTGGAATGCATTAACCAGGTACTGAGTAGGCTGGTAGAAACCGCAGCAACGGAACGGGCTGTTGTACGGATAGTTCAGCATCATGCCGGGGTTGGCATTCTGAATGGTTCCGGTACCATCATTTGCAGAAGCCTGAATGGCAAAGATCGATTCTGCATGATTTTTGTGTACAGGATTGTGTACCTGGTCGAGCCTTACGAGATCGTAAGCCAATCCGTTGGAAGTACGTCCGTTCGGAATGATTACATCATAAAGTGCTTTTGCTTCAGACCACTTGTTCTGATATACATAGGCTTTAGCAAGGTATGATGCAGCTGCCCAGCTATTTGGCCGACCCACCTGATTTTGGACTTCCGGCAGGTTATCATAGGCAAACCTGAAATCGGCTTCAATCATCGGCCAGATCTCCTGATCGTTTGGCTGAGGTGTTAGAGCATCAGTGTTTTCATCGATCCATGGAACTTTGTTGTAGAATCGGCGCAGTTCGAAATAGAAGTGAGCACGGATAAATCTTGCTTCACCTTCAAACCTTGCTCTGTCTAGCTCTGTAAATACACCTTCGGTGATTGGTACTTCAGGCAGAACTCTCAGTACAGCATTAGCGCGAGCTATACCTTCGTAGAGCCCTCTCCACTTCAGGTTAATAAACCCGGTTGAAGCGGATACGTTCATACTGCCCAGGGTATTCATCTGTGGCTGGTCACCCGCATCACTTCCCTTATGGGCTTCGGTGCCGAGAACACTGCCATATAGCCAGTTAGAAGGGCATACAATCCATGCTCCATCGGTTGGTAGGCCATCGCCCCAGCCCTGGTTTCCTGTCTGACTGAGCGCGGCATAAGCACCAATTAACAGTGTTTGTACACCATCACGGTCGGCAAGAACGTCCTCACTCAGCGAACCCATGGCCGGCCGGGTGAGGAAATCATCCCCGCAAGCCTTGGTAAACATGCCTGCTGTAAACAGCAGTACAAGTATGAGTATTATATTTCTTTGATTTTTCATAATAGACCTCTGTCCATTTATATTCGTTTAAAATCCAAGGTTAATTCCAAACAGGAACTGTCTGGATGCCGGGTATGCACCTTCATCAACACCAAAGCTGGTAGTGCTTGCAGTGGCTGATTGTGTGTTGCCTATTTCAGGATCCGGTCCGGAGTATCCGGTAATTGTGAACAGATTCTGAGCCTGTACATAAACCCGCAGATTATTGATACCAAACTGTGAAAGCAGATCGGGTGATAATGTATATCCTACCTGGACGGTTCGTAAGCGAAGGAATGAACCATCTTCCACATAGTAAGAGTTTGGTACAAGGTTTGTTGCGGTTGATCCGGCATTCTCCTGGATTGGTGCAGTTGCATTCTGATTATCCGGTGTCCAGGAATCGTAAAGTGCAGTTTTACTCTTTGCACCCTGGAATGATGGGTAGAAATCGGTCCACCACTTCACCTGGTTCCAGATGTCATTGCCCTGCGATCCATAGATGAACATGGATGCATCGAAGTTTCGGTAATTCATCGACAAGTCCAGCCCGTATGTAAAATCGGGGTGAGGATCACCCAACCGGGTTCTGTCATCAGCGGTAATGCGGCCATCACCGGTTATGTCTGCATAGCGGAATCGTCCGGGGGCTGCTTCTGATTGGAATACGCCGCCCGGTGCACTTGCATTGGCAGCATCAATTTCAGCCTGGCTGTTCCAGAAACCTTCAATTTTATAGCCAAAGAATGTTGAAATTGGCCATCCAACCTGATTTCTAACGATCGGGTTACCACCACCAAATCTTCGGGTGGTGCCGTCAAAATTCTCGATACCCTCCGAAATTTTAATTACTTCGTTGCTATAGGTGGTTAGGTTAAGAGTGGCACTCATGTTAAAGTCGTGCCGGAAACTCTTGCGACCGGTAACCGACATGTCTAAACCTGTATTTCTAACATTTCCCACGTTGATAAATGGCTGAGCTGCAAGGCCTGCCTGTGCGGGAAGTTCAGGGTTGAACAGAAGATCTCTAACGTCGTTGCGATAGTAATCAACATCAAACTCAATGCTGCCATCGAAGATCATCATGTTAAAACCGGTATTTAAACTATGTACTTCTTCCCAACGGGCAGATGGATTACCAATCCGTGTTTGCGAGAAACCCTGGAAAATGGATGGTCCACCGGTGAGCGGGTAGAATGTTGATAGCTGATTACCGCCAAACAGGGTGAAAGCATTTGCTGCTGCCACGTTTAGCTGATTACCCATAATACCATAACCTGCACGGAACTGAAGGTTTGTTAGCCAGTCAACATCCTGCATGAATGATTCCTGAGACATCCTCCAGCCAATACTACCGGCGGGGAAGAGACCATATCGGTTTTCAAGGAATCGGGAGGATCCATCACGGCGAACGGTTGCGTTCAACAGATATCTGTTGTCGTAGATATATTCCACACGGCCAAACACAGAGAAGAGTGCTGATTCTGATCTCCAGCTGTAGTTGGTTGGGTCGCCTGCTCCGGTTGAGAGGTTTACATAGTATGGGTTAAATGAGAAATAGTTGGTACGTGTACCGCCTCTCTCTCTGCCAGTATCTTCATTGGCTTCTGTACCAATTACTGCAGAAACATTATGCACTCCGGCAAGCAGATCTGAATAGGCAAGTGTATTTGTCCATGTCCAGCTTCGGCCATCCCATGAGCCATCTCCATAGAGATTTGTTACTGCGTTTTCAGCGTTCTCATACTCAGGGAACTGGAACCAACTCCATGAACTTGTCTGATAGCTGCCGCCAAAATTTGTACGGAATGTAACATTGGGCAGGAGGTCCAGCTCCCCAAATACATTACCGAAAATCCTGTTGTTGTTAGAGCGGTTTTCGCTCTGTCGTTCCAACATGGCAACCGGGTTATTGGCGTTACCAAGTGGTGCGCCAAAGTTTCCTGCAAAGTTTCCTGCGATATCGTATACAGGTATAATCGGCTGCTGACGATATGCCATACCTACTGCGGTACCTTCATTCAGTGTACCTTGCTGCGGGTTTTCCCAAATGGAAATAGAGGTGTTTTGTCCAACACGAATATTTTCAGTCAGATTGAAACTGGTATTCACACGCAGTGTATACCTTTCAAGTGAAGTTTGCCGCAGTGTACCTTCCTGGTTGTAATAATTCAGAGAAAGCATATATGTGGCATCCTCAGTACCGCCGCTTATGGCCAGGTTAGTATTGGTTGAGTATGCAGGATTGAATATTTCCTGGAACCAGTTTGTACCGGCTTGATTGGCCTCGGTAATTCTAAAGAAACTTCCGAGATCCGCAGTGCTGGTATAGAATGGATTTACATAGTAGGCATCAAGATTTACATCACCGCGCATGGCACCGGTTGGTGCAATGTAATCGGGCAGGCGAGGGTTGGCACCACTTCCGTACAGAGGTGATGATGGTCTCAGTCCTGAGTTTCTGAATGCAAGCCACTCGAGCTCTGCATGCTCCATTGGTGAGGCAATATTCCATGCATTTCCATGATGCCGGGGTGTTTCATAACCAACGTATGAATCGAAGGATACACTTAAGCCCGGCCGTCCCTGCTTGGTGGTGATAATAATAACGCCGTTGGATGCCCTTGCACCGTAAATAGAAGCTGCAGATGCATCTTTCAGAACCTGAAGTGATTCCACATCTCTCGGGTTAAGGTCGCCAATACCGCTGGTGGGAACACCATCAATTACATAGAGAGGGTTAACATTTCCAAAGTTGCCAACTCCGCGAATTCGAACCGAAGGCTCATCGCCCGGCTGGCCCGATTGTGAAACGGTAACACCGGAAACCTGGCCCTGCAGCTGGCGGCTAACAGATGATTCTGCTATTCGCTGCATCTGTGGCACATCAGCCACACTAATGGAACCTGTAAGGTCGATCCTTCTCTGTGCCGAATAACCCGTTACAACCAGATCTTCACCCAAAATGGCTGAAGGCCGTAGCTGTATATTAATAGTAGTACGGCCATCCACATTGATTACTAAAGTTTCGTACCCTATGTATGAAAACCGAAGCTCTGCATCGGCATCGGGTACAGTTAAGCTGTAATTTCCGTTTAAGTCGGTTACAGTACCTGATGAGGTACCAACAATCATTATATTCACTCCTAATAGAGTTTCCCCTGAGAGTTCATCGGTTACTGTTCCGGACACGGTTAAACTCTGTCCGAACGTAGTATTTGCGATGAAACCCAGTAACAGCATGCACATCCCAATTTTGCGCAAAAACTGGAAAGGCATTTTCCAAAATAAAACGTTATCAAATAGTAACTTTATCATGGTATACCTTCTGTTGATTTATGTTATCTGGTGTGATCATTTTCACTCCCGACTGATAGGTGCAGAGTAGCTGGATGGTCTACCCACAGGCAGAGAATTACAGAGGTACCGGATCAGGAATTGCTTTGAAATCCGGCAATTATAAGTATCTGTTCGATGAGTTTTTTTCCCGCAAACGGCCTTAATGTTTGGTATCTCTTTTGTTATCATACGGATTAAATGACTTGGTAGAATTTGTGTCATTTATGTTTGAAAATGAGCCTTCCTTCGCCAAAATCTATAAGAATTCCACCCTGATTAGAGTAGTACCAAACATTAACACAGATTAGGGGAATTACTACGTATTGCTTGAGGAATTAGATTACTTTACCATCAGCAAAACCCCTACTATCTATGTGTTTTCGCCGATTTCGTACAGGTATGGCCGAAATCTTTTTCAAAAAAAAATGCAGAATATTAAGCCGGTTTGCACCGAAAATTGTATGCCAATTACACAATTTTAGTTAAGTTGATAGAGAGTACTAAAAAGGGACAACCACCCAAGAAGTTTTACCAATAATTCACATCTCAGACTGTATGAGTACAATATCAGGAGTAACACGTCGCAATATCACATTGATAATACTGGCGATCATCGCCATCTTTTTACTTGCAGGCATTTTTTTCGCTACCGGAATTCTAAACAAACAGGAAACTGCCGAGCCAGACCCGTCTGCATCTATTGCGCTCCTTTCTCAGGAAATGATTGAGTATGCAGAAGATTTGAACGATGTTCTGCCCCAGCGGCAGGGTCTCAATACCACATTCGATAGTGTAGCCATTGCACCGGAAAAATTGTTCTATTACTACTCGGTTCAAAACCTCACGCTGGAGGATTTAAGTGCGAGTTCAGTTCGGGATTCCCTGTATACAGAGGCTGAGAATCGAATTCCGTGCACACTTTGGAGGCCGCTCTTTATGCAGGGAGTGGAGGTTACATTCACGTATTACTCGTCGGATGATGGCGGTAAACTACTGGAGTTCTCCCGCGATCAGGATCAGTGCCACGAACGATGAGCCTGTAAACGGTTTTCTTTGTCAATTTTTCCATCATATTGGATAGAAATTGATAAAAACTGTTAAAATAAATCTGTCAATACTGCTGTTATTTAGAATTGTAGGGCAAATTTCTCTGTTTTATCTTGTCTGTCCGGCTACATCCTAAGTTCTTAAATTTATATCATCGTTGGTTCTGCTATGGCAATACCCTTTAAATGGCACGCATCTTTAGTTTTCATATTATTGCTCACAATCAGCTGCAGCAAACAGCCCGATACAAAATTTCAGCTGGTACCTGCATCTCAAACAAATATTACTTTTTCGAATGATGTAGAGAATACACCCGAATTCAATATTCAAAACTATCTCTATTTTTATGATGGCGGCGGCGTGGCCGTGGGAGACATCAATAACAATGGTTTACCCGATCTTTTCTTTACCGGCAACATGGTTGAGAACAGGCTCTACATCAACAAGGGTGATTTTCAGTTTGAAGATATTACCGAACGTGCAGGAATAATCAACGATGAAAACAGCTGGAGCACCGGGGTAACCATGGCCGATGTAAACGGCAATGGCTATCTTGATATCTATGTGAGTAGGGTAAACTATCTGAATAAAAGCGGGAGAAATCAGCTCTTTATAAATAATGGCGACGAAACATTTACAGAGCGGGCAGCAGAATTCGGGCTCGATTTTGAAGGCTACTCTACCCAGGCCGCTTTTTTCGATTACAACAACAATGGCCGCCTCGATATGTTTCTGCTGAATCACTCGTTTCATGGCGAGGATACCTATGGGCAGGCCGAAGTATTGCGGA
>JAFIES010000115.1 GCA_020832415.1 Balneolaceae bacterium
TCTATATTGGCTGTGCCCACACACATTACCGTATCGGCTGCACCCCAGTAAATTTTTACTGTACCATCGTCTTCGGGAACCGCTCCGCAACTGAATACTACGTTATGTACGTATCCTGTAATCTCATACGGTTCTTCCGGCTGTAGAATCCATTCATCACCAACAGCAATAATTATAGAAGGATCTTCGAGATCGTGCAGCACCAGTCCTAACCTGTAAACACTGCCATCCATGGTTGGAAAGACACCGTGATAAATATTAAGCCAGCCCCTGGGTGTTTTTATAGGCGGAGCACCCGGTCCTATTTTCATTTCATCCCAGTGATACTGCAACGGTTTCATGATTAATTTGGATTCACCCCAGTAGATCAGGTCAGGAGAATAGGATATCCATATGGACCATGGGGATATTTCGGAATGCGGACGATCCAGACGGGCATACAGTCCATTAAACTTTTCAGGAAAGATCACCACATTGCGATAATCTGCTTCTGTGATAAGCGATATTCGCTCAACAGTTTTGAAATCGGTAGTTTTTGCCAGGCCTATTCTCACGCCATTCCGGGAATAGGCGCTGTAGGTAATCAGATATTCACCTTCAAAAAAGATGATACGCGGGTCTTCAATGCCGTATTCCTCGTATTCTTTGAAATCTCCTTCAGTGGATGGAACCATAAATGGCTCATCATCAACCTTAAAATTAAATCCATCCTTGCTCACTGCCTTACCTAAAATGCTTCTTCCATTTTGTTTATGAGAACGAAAGATCATGATATAGGTATCCCTGTATTTTACAACACCGGCATTGTGTACTGTAGCCACTGGATACGACACATCAACTTTGGTAAGAATGGGATTTTTATGATATCTCTTTATCAGCATATTTTGATCTCTTTCTGATTATAGAACCATTACTCTTGAAATCCTTTTTGTCATTTTCTTCCAATGCCTGTAATACGATTAAATGGGAAATCAAATAAGCCAGCGTACTTTCGGCACCCTGGTTACGATTTACTCCATAGTTTTCAAGGCCATCGAAACACCCTTTGGTTTCATAATCATACAAACTCATCCGCAGGTCATTTTGCCCAAGGAACCACATAAAGCATGAGAACAACTTCGACAGGTACTCTTTATCTTTTGTTAAGTAAAAGGCCTGATGATACATTAAAATCATAGCCAGGGCATCTACCGGTTGTTGAGCAAACATAGATCGTTTACCGTCTTTTTTATACCATTTTTCATTACCGATAATTGACAAGTAACCATCTTTATGAGTGAGATCGGTCAGAAAGTCCATCGATTCCAAAGCAACTGCTTTGATTTCATCGTCATCTGATATTTCGGCAGCATGTAAAAGTGCAAGGGGCAAAAGGCCGTTGTCATACGTGAGTATTGGCTCAAACCAACTCCAGCCGGGAGAGCTGTTTTTTTTATAATGACCAATTAATTTTCCGGCAAGATTTCTTAAAACCTTAATCATTGACTCATCCGAGGGATTCTCTTTCAGGTAATAGCTGATCCCTAACATTGTATTAGCGATGGCTCGTATGGATTTAATCTTTTCAAAATGCGGGGAAGCCTCAAAGAAAATAAGTTTTCCTGTCTGGCAATAAGAATCATTAGGGGCATTGCCAATCAAATACCCAAGCGCCCAGATAGCTCTTCCAAATGAATCCTCCGAACCAACCTCATCAAGAAAGTTTCGCTCAAAGTTCATAAAATTCCTGAATGTTCCGTCTATGTTCTGCATATAATGAATATAGCTCAGGTATACCGGTGCTAATTTTAGTGCAACCGTATCTTTCTTTTGTCTGTATGCCATAAGTACCAACAGCAGAGCACGGGCATTATCATCAAGACAATAGCCTTCTTTCAGGTAGGGAATACTGAATCTTGCATGCTGAATTATACCGGTATCATCCGTCAGGCGTATTATATGGTTCAAAGAAAATGGCGGCAGTAAAAGCGGATCAATTAACGTTTCGGTCTTCGCACGAACTTCAGGCACACTTGATTTAATTTGTTTGACAAGTGTAATGTATTTGCCACCGGATTTCGCCCAGGTTGTTGTTTTGCCGTATTCACGGGCTTTTTTTCTGATTTTCTTTAATTCTTTGGGATTATCCAGCAAGTCCAGCAGAATCTTTGAAAGTCCTTCGGAATCACTAAAGTTAAAAAACCGTCCCCGACCCTCATCCAGTAACTCCGATGCATGCCAGTACGGTGTTGAAATAACCGCCGAACCTACGCCAACTGCATAAGAGAGAGTTCCGCTCGTAATCTGTGCTTCATTCAGATAAGGGGTAATGTATATATCGCAGGCCGATAAATATTTAAACAGTTCTGTTTGATCAATAAATTCATTTATAAAAATGACATGATTTTCAAGGCCAAGCGTATTTACCAATTGATGAAGATAGTCGCGATATTCTTCGCCGGAATAACGAACCACATTTGGATGCGTCTTTCCCAGAACGATGTATAACAGATCCGGATGTTTTTTTATTAACGCGGGTAAAGCATTAATTACGGTTTCAATTCCCTTATTCCGGCTGAGAATTCCAAAGGTGAGCAGCACCTTTTTATGTTCGAGTTTAAATTCCTTTCTGGATTGCTCTTTATCAACCTGGATATCGGGAACACCATGTTCAATGATTGAAATCTTTTCTTCATCTGCGTCATAGATCTCTGTCAGAAGCTCAATGGCTTTGTGGCTCATCACAACCACTTTTTGAGCCATTTTGCAGATTTTACTCAGTACTACCTTCTCGTTGTAGGAAGGATCTTTTACAATCGTATGAAGCGTTACGATGAGCGGAATTTCAAGACGATGAATCAACGGAAGGATATACAAACCGTTCTGACCCCCGAATATCCCGAACTCGTGTTGAATGATACAAACATCGGCGCCACTCAGATTGATAAACGTTGCCGCTTCCAGGTAATCACGCTGATGTTCCTGCCTGATGGTCAGTTTTACTTCTTCCGGATAATTATAGATCTGGCCATGATCATTCATAGCCACAATAAACCCGTCAACGTTTTCCTCACTGGCCTTATAGCCGTTTGTCGGTTGAGCAGGATTAGTTACCATCGACTGGTAAAGGTTTTGAGTAAACGTTGCAATACCACATTCGCGGGGAGGGTATGTTCCTATATAGGCAATTTTCATTTTTAGGTACCTTGATGTTACTATACATCTGTTTTTATTATCCCTGACCGCTATCTTTTATCCCTTTACAGCGGCTCAGTGTTTCTGCTGCCCGGTAATCAATATTGATGATCAGCAGGCATTCCAAACCCGTCAACTTTAATAGTCCTCACGGCAGTTCTCTGTATGATCTGTGATTGGGCGTTGAAAACCGTTAGAGAATACCCGCTTAAAAAGGGTTCTGATATTCGTTTACCTGCTTGAGCAGAATTGAAGAACAAAACTTTAACCGGCATAAATAACAGGGGTAAACCTGTACTTGCCTGAATGATCCATATTAGTAGGCTGGCCCTGAATTTTCTTATCACTGTAATCCGGGTTAAAAAGCTTGATGACCCTTAAAACTAATGAAATAGAATGAGTACCGATTTACACTATCTTAAATAAGATTTACACATTTCAAATATTGATTATCAACCTGAATGAATGCCTGAGCAGCGCAGGCGGAGTCCGGGATATTACATTCATGAGATTAACCATTTAAAAAAGCCTGTAAAACAAAAGCCTCCACCTTCATTACAAAACAAAGGAAAGAGGCTCTATTACAAAATTTATATCCGCTTAGGGGGTACCCGAAGCAAAACTAACATTTTTATAACAACAGAAGTATGATAATAATCAGCAACAATGTTGTAGCGCCAATGGTGATGGTTCGATTCGCTTGTTCCATGAAATCCTGAGAGAAATTGGAGAAGTCGTCCAGGTCTTCATCCAGAATTTCATCAAACCCATCCAGCCCGTTTAACTCATTCTGTTTTTCTGAGATGTCACTTCTGAAAGAACTTAGCTGAGCGCTTTCATCTTCAGTTAAATCAGTCATTGATTCAATGCGATCTATTGCAACGATCATTTTGGAAAACGATTCATTCAGAATCATTCGTTTTTCATCTGCATCGTCTGTTTGGTGCACCTGCTGAACGGTTTCATTAAAATGTTTTTTAAACGTTTCAGTGATGTTTGTTGATTGAGCTATAGCCACCGATTGAATGGCAAAAAGAAGAATCAATGAGGGGATAATTAGGCGTAAAGATTTCATTTTGTACCTGGTTATTATTTGGGATTAAATTATTTATAGCTTTAACCCGATTCAGTTAAAATGATAAATACTTTGTTTGTTAATATGTAAATAGAAGAGAAAAGAGGCGTTACACATTAAAACTTCTGTGTTGCATAAGTCACAGATTTAGAGAGGGAATCCATGGTTTTTGAACGTCACATCAATTGTTTGAACCGCAAACAGTTATCAATCAAGTTTGAGGAATATCCTTGCAGATTTAATTTGCAGAAGCGGAATCTTCAAAGAATGCATTTAAGGAACTGCCAACGTTGTCTATTTTTACTGAAAAATCTTCTTTGAATTGATCCCAGTTATGCCTGCTTAAATCGCTGTAGTTATTGATCGTTCGTCTCAACTCCCTGTTTTCTGCTTCAAGTTCTATAATTCTGGCTTCGTTAATTATCCCTGATGTACCATCATTCCCGGTTATCCTTCTTTTTATAGTAGCGATGGATCGATTATGACCTCTGATTTTTCCGGCCATTTCAATTCTAAAGGTTTGAATTTCGGCTGCCACTTCATCTCGGGAAATATTTAAATCTCTGTCTGCTTCCATTTCTGAAATTTCGGCTTGCTCCCGGTTTTGAGATAATCTGTCACAATTTGAGAATAGTAATGGAGAAATGATGAGTACTGCAATGATAATGGGGCTGTTTTTCATGAGATCAATTGGTTAAAAAGAATCTCCGAAGAATTACATGGCCAAATGTTACAGTTTGTCACTTATGTGTTGCAGATATCACTGTTGCCTTAGGTTCAGGGCTCTTTTTTGGTATCATTCATTTCCAACAGGTTAGACTATATTTTTCTCTTATCTACCTTGTAAAGAGTGAAGTTTCCGGATGTCAGAAATTTGGACTGAAATGCTATAATCCTATGTGGTACATTACCTGTTGGTAAGAGAGTTAAAATTCATAAGAAATCAATAAATCGGAGAATGTTATGCAAGCAGATGAATTTTCAAGCTTCAAAACCGCTATTAATTATACCTTATCCTATCAAGCAAAGCTTAGTTATATATTAATAACATCAGTTTTGATGATATTTTTGATGTTTGCTGGATTAAATTTGGCAGAAGCCAATCCGCAAAACAAAGAAGTTTTGATGCAATCGGATTTGATCATCAATACATTCGCCCGGCAAACAACCAACCTTGATGGAACCTGGGATATAATCATCGATCCCTATCAAACCGGATATTACGACTACAGGTACCAGCCAAACCCAAATGGCTATTTCAGGAACAGAAGTAACGTTGAACCGGATGATGCATGGGAATACAATTTTGAGCTGAGTGACAAACTTGAAGTTCCCGGCGACTGGAATACACAGATGGAAAAACTGCACTGGTATGAAGGCACCATCTGGTACAAAAAGGATTTTCATTGGGAATTAGAAAGGGATAAGCGGGTATTCATCTATTTTGGGGCGGTAAATTACGATGCAAGGGTCTGGATAAATGGCGAGTACGCCGGGAGACATATCGGGGGATTTACACCATTCAATTTCGAGGTTACCGATTTGATTCAGGATGGAGATAATTTTGTGGTTGTGATGGCAGATAATACCCGAAAACCGGAAGCCGTGCCAACGGTAGTTACAGACTGGGCGAATTATGGTGGCATTACGCGATCAGTTACGCTTATTGAAACAGAGCAGACCTTTGTTCAAGACTATTATATACAGCTTAATCAGGATAAGGATGATGAAATAATCGGGTGGGTCAGATTGAATGGAGATCAGCTCCGGCAGGAAGTTCACATCCACATACCTGAGGAAAATAGTGCACATACAGTACAAACAGATTCAGATGGGTTCGCATCGTTTACGTTTCCGGCTGAAGTAACGAGATGGTCAACAACCGACCCACGTCTTTATGATGTGAAAATTATAGCTGAAACGGATGAAATTACCGATCAGATTGGCTTTCGAACAATTGAAACAGCAGGAACGGATATTCTTCTGAATGGTAAACCTATCTTCCTACGGGGAGTAAATATTCATGAAGAAGCTCCTTACCGAACCGGACGCGCGCACAGTTTAAATGATGCCCGTATTTTGCTTGATTGGGTAGAGGATATGGGAGCTAACTTTGTGCGACTATCACACTATCCGCATAATGAGCATATGGTACGGGAGGCGGAGAGACGGGGAATTTTGGTTTGGTCGGAAATACCACTGTACTGGATGATTCAGTGGGATAATCCCGAAACGCTTGAAAATGCCCGCAATCAGCTATCTGAAATGATCCATCGTGATAAGAACCGGGCTGCTGTTATACTATGGGCAATGTCGAATGAGGCACCGGTAACGGATGCCCGGGTTCGATTTTTGCAAGAGATGATAAAGACAACCAAAGAATTAGACCCGTTTCGGCTTACAACCGCCGCACTTCAAAGCCGATGGATTGAAGAGGGGGAGAACATCACATTTATGATTGATGACCCCATTGGCGAGTATCTCGATGTTTTGGGAATCAACCAGTACTATGGCTGGTATGGTGGCGAAAATGCTCCAATGGACCACTTAACATGGGCAACCATATATGATAAACCCCTGCTAATGAGTGAATTTGGTGCCGGAGCGAAACAGGGGTGGAATGTTCCCCCCGAACAGCGATGGTCAGAAGAATTTCAGGCCGAGTTATACAGGCATACACTCGACATGTTTGATAAGATTGAATTTCTGAGCGGAACAGCTCCATGGATTTTGATGGACTTCAGATCACCACGCCGACCTTTGCCGCATGTAAAGGATGGATTCAACCGGAAAGGCCTAGTATCAGAAACCGGAATCAGGAAAAAAGCTTTTGAAGTGATGAAGGAATATTATGAACGAATCGAAAAATCTGAGGAGTAGTGAGTTTGGCGTTGTTGAGGGTAACCAATGATTATCAAATTCTTTCAATTTCTCACTGAAAATGGAAGGCTGTTAAATGAACAGGAAGATAAAAAACCGCACTGCAGGATTGTATCCCGCAGTGCAGCCAATATAATTAAGGCACACTGATGTGCTGCCCAAAGAAAATAGCGTTTAAAAACAGCTTATTGGTTCCGTACCAGTACCCCCAGAAATTGGGATTATCAGCAAAAAGGATGGTGCGTCCGCTGCCGAGACGATCCACAACAATTGAGGCTGTATTGCTGATCTGTTCAAGATTCTGTTCAGAAACATACCCGCTTATGTGCGGCTCTGATGTGAATTGAGCAACAGTGCTAAAACTGTTTGAAGAGAGAGGCAGGATATTTGTATGGTCTCTGTAGACTGCCAGTGTACGATCGTGGTAACCAAAACCAAGCGGATGGGTAATGTCCAGATCGGTTTCGAAAATGGCGCCGCCAATTCGCTGTGCTCCTTGTAAATTTTGAGCATCGGCAAAATCAATACGCTGTAGTTCGTTGTCAGAATCTGAACTGTTGTTAATTGATGAAAGGCTTGAATCACTTACCAATCCATTTGAAATAGCCCACTGTACGGCACTTTTGATGGCAATTACCGTTCCTCCATTTCTCACCCAGCGCTGGATGTTTTCGAGTTGATCATCGGTAACCCAGCTATAATTACCTGATACGAGAACGAGGGTGTTATAATCATTCAGATCGGCCCGGCCGAAATGGAGCCAGTCAATCTTCGTAATCGGCAGCTGAACTTTTGTATCCAGCAGATGCCATACCTGGCCCGCTTCGTTCGGATTGAAACCATGCCCCAGTGGCATTAGTACACGAGGTGCTTCAAGTGTGCGGAAATTACGGCTGCCCAGGTCGGAGCCTTCCAGGCTAAGCCCCGTTGATACCGACTGAAACCTCAGGCCGGTGAGTTTTTCGGCTTCTGTCACTACTCTGTGCAGCTCAGCCGGTGAGAGATCCTGAATGCTGACCGGCACGGAGATACTTCCGCGGGAGTAACTTTTTGGCCCCTCCGAGGTGTTTGCCGTAAACGGAACAAAGGAGACGGTTGTCTTCACACCATTTTTCTGAAGATGATAGAGTGCCTTCGGTGCATAGTAATCACTCCAGTCGAGCAGATAGGAGTAGCTGCTCTGCTCAACATGTTCGGTAATCTCACGGGTTTTATGCTCGGTGACCTGTTCACCCAGAGGCAAACTTCTGTCGGTTATTTCTGCATGAGGCAGACCATATCCCAGTGCAAGTGACCACGCCGTGGTACCATAAAACGTGCTGTCGGCAAACTCTTCTACCTTTTCAAAAACCGATCGAACCATGCGGTACTGCGGCTGATTGGTTGGTACGATGTAGGAACTGTTCTGTTCAAACGTTTTGCCATCGTACTCTCTCGTTTCGGAGAGTTCATAGACCTCAAGCCGGTGCCGGAGCAGAAGGTTGAGCAGTTCTTCAGTTCGTGATTGATCGTACGAATCGCCAAATACATAACCCCGTACTGAATAGTTATTGGCCTCCTCAAGTGCTGATGTGAAAAAAGAGCGCTGATGATTCAAAAACAACTCTCTGTTCTCAACGGCTCCGCGTATTGTAGCGAGACTTGTCCTCAGCTGATTGCGGATTGCAAAAGGGAAAGTAAGAACGCCGGTATCACTATCCTGAATATGCCCTCTGGCACTTGCCTGTTCAAAAACCAGGCCCAGTCCGCCCTGAAAGTTTGGATAGGTGGAGCCGTATCCCGGATAAGTATTGTCAAAAACTTCTTTCGTGAAGTAGAGTGAGCCAATCTCATCCAGTGTTTCTGCGTAATATTCTGCTAACGTTTCAGTAAGAACGGTGTAGACTTCACGTGGCAGCAGCGGATTCTCAGAGCCGATCGGTTTGGTGGGTTCGAAGAAGTAGGTGCTGTTGGTTCCCATTTCATGATAATCGGTGGTTATGTTGGGATACCATGTATGATGGAAATCAATCCTGGCCTTGCTTTCGGGGTGAACCAGCGGAAGCCAGTCTCGATTCAGATCAAACCAGTAGTGGTTGGTCCGCCCGTTTGGCCAGCCCTCATTGTGCTCTCTGTCGAGAGGGTCTGATACGAGCGGATCACCTTTGTGCATGTTTGCCCAGTGTGTGTGGCGGTCTCTTCCGTCAGGATTCAGGGTCGGATCAATAAAAAACACACCTTCATTCAGATATTCGGTTACTTCATCACTGAGTGATGCCGTAAGATAATAGGCCGTGAGCATGGCTGTTTCGCTGGAGGATGTTTCGTTTCCATGAACTCCATAACCGAGATATACAATAATCGGCTGATTTTCATAATCACCTGCAGGCTGTTGGGGATCCACAATCTTAATATGCTCCTCGCGAATCTGATCCAGGTTTGCATGATTTTCGGGCGAGGTGATCGTTAGGATTACCAGCGGACGATACCCATATGTCTGGCCGATCTCCTGATAGGTTACCCTGTCAGATAATAGCGCAAGTTCTTGAAAATAGGAAACAATACGATCGTACCGGGTATGATGAGATCCTATATCATAACCAAGAAACTCTTTTGGAGAAGGAATTTCCGGGTTAAATTCTCCGGCATCCGGAAAATAGTAATTTTGTTGGGCAGCACTGTTGGGCACAGCAGTCAAAAATGCTATCAAAAGTGCAACAAAAAAGAGAGTAAAGTTTTTCACAGGAAGTTTCATTAAAGTTATAAGGTAGTTTTGGTTGATGCCAGCGGCCTTGTCGTCTGGCCGCTGTTTATGGGTTGAATAATAAAGTTAATATCCTTCATTTTGAACAAGATCCGGGTCGGCATTTAAATCACTCAGAGGGATAGGGAGAACCCATCGGTTTCTGTCGGTAACTCCAAGTACATCGCCTGCCCGTTCAGTTCTCACAAGATCGAACCAGCGGTGGCCCTCAAGAGCAAACTCTAACCTTCTTTCGTTCTCAATTGCCAAGAGCAGCTCTTGTTGAGTAGATGGATTAATTTCTGCAACTCCGGCACGGGTCCGAACGGCATTCAGGTCTTCAGCTGACCCTGAAAGGTCATTGAGGTGTGCCCTCGCTTCAGATCGAATCAGGTATAATTCTGCGATTCTCAGAACATAAGCGGGATCATCACCGGTACTGCTTCGGAAATAGAGATTTCCGAAAGTAACACCATTTGCTTCTCCCACCAGTACATCCCGGTTCCCACCTGTTTCCGGATCTCTAACCAGGCTGATCAACTCCTCTGTGGGCCTCCACTCTAGCCGTCCGCCAAGACTGGCCGGAAGGAAGTAGCCGTTATGGCCGTTACGGTTTGCATTATCATAGGCAAGTTCAAAAATTGACTCAATGGAGTTTTTATTTTGAATGAACTCCGAGTAAGGCTGAACAAGCTCATAACCCTGATGTTCAATAACCCGGGAAGAGTACTCTGCGGCCTGTTCCCACTCTTCAGTGTAGAGGTGAAGTCGCGCCCTTAGAGCATAAACCGTATGAAGTGTGGCGCGGTTACGATTTACCACATCCGGCAGAAGATTTTCCGCCAGCTGCAGATCGGCCAGCACCCGGGCATAGGTTTCCTGCAGGGAGCTGCGGCCAATTCCTGCTCCATCTTCGGGAGACCGGGTATAATCGAGTATTAGAGGAACACCGCCCCAGGCTCTGGCTAAATCAAAATAGGCCAGTGCGCGGATAAAATATGCCTCGCCCTGGATTCGGTCTTTTTCAGACTGACTAAAAGCGGGATCATCAACTGATTGAACTTTCGCAATAATGTGGTTTGCACTGTTAATTGTTGAATAGATAGCGCTCCACGCACCTGAAACCGTTGAATTGTCAGCGGTTAACTGGTTAGCATCAAACTGCTGAAAGAAATTGAATGAACCACTCCATTCAACATTATCAGCCTGGAGATAGCCAATGGCCACATAATTCCGGCCGTAGTAATTGTTAGCTTGCAGCCTGCTGTATGTACCGGTAAGAGCGGCTTCTGCACTGGCTCTGTTAACAAATGCCTGGTCGTCAGTAATGTTCAGTTCAGGATTGTGATCCAGCACATCGCATGACCAAAGTACCGTTAAGGGTAGAAGTAATAGTGAAGTAATTAATTTTCTTGTTTTCATAATAAGGATGTTTAAAAGGTTTAGAAACTGAGGTTTACACCAAACTGAACGGTTCTTGGATTGGGTACAACAGCCTGATCAATTCCGCGTACATTCGAAATTGAATCTGCAGAGTTCACTTCCGGATCAAGTCCCGAATATCGTGTGAGTGTCCAGAGATTGGTCCCCTGGAAATAGACTCTGAGACTTTGCAGGCCAATCGACTGAACAACATTCAGTGGAAGTGTATATCCCAGTGATAGAGATCGAAGTCGCAGAAAAGATGCATCTTCAAGGTTTCTGTCGCTTGGAAGAGTATAGTTGTTTCCCTGAGTGGTCATTCGCGGAATATCGGTGATATCACCGGGTTGTTGCCACCGATCGAGCTGGCCGGGCAAAAATGTGATACTCCCGCTGTAGATACCGCCATGTTCCATGAAAAAACGGTTCAGGTTGTACACCTTATTTCCATATTCAAAATTGAATAGTACACCCAGATCAAACCCGAGATAGCTGAACCGGTTATTGATGCCTCCAAAGAAATCGGGCAGAGCATTGCCGGCAATCTGGCGGTCGGCTACGGTAATTTGTCCGTCACCGTTAACATCTTCATAAATTGCATCCCCTGTTTGCGGATCTACCTCAAGCTGACGATATACCCAGAAAGAGTACATGGAGTATCCCTCTTCCATTCTAATCCAGTCGCGAGAGTGACGGGTAATGGGTGATGGAAGACGTTCAATTATGTTCACATTGCGTGCAATATTGAATGAAGTGGTCCATTGAAACCGCGTGCTTGAGATATTTGTGGAGTTCAAAGAAAATTCGATGCCCCGGTTGCTCATTTCACCTTCATTTTGGGTTATAAAATCAAAACCCAGTTTGTTTGGCACGGGAACATTGAGAAGCAGTCCCTCGGTATATTTGCTGTACACGTTCAGTTCAAGACCCAGCCGTTCGTTCAGCACGGCGAGATCAAGCCCAACATCCCACTGGGTAGTTGTTTCCCATCGAAGGTTTGGATTTCCCATCTGAACGGGAGTGGTTCCGGGTGCCTCGAGGTAGTTGTTTCCTCCGCTCCATAATCCGAGTGATGCAAAATCATTAATTCCCGACTGGTTTCCGGTAATCCCGATATTGGCTGAGAGTTTTAACTCGTTAATGAAGTCCACATTTCTCAAAAACTCTTCTTGTGAGATTCTCCAGGCAATTCCTGCAGCCGGGAAATATCCCCATCGATTATCAGCGCCGAAACGGGAGGATGCATCTGCACGGAAATTCACATCAAAGATGTAACGGTCTTTGTAGATGTAATTCCAATTGGTGAAAAATGAAGCAAGTCCCGATTTTGTTCCGCTTGAACTACCTGTTTGAAGAGAGGAGGAGGCAATTCTTCGAAAGTCATCACCCGGGAAATTGCGGCCGGTGAGCGAGCTTCTCTCAAAGCTTATTTCCTGAAGTGTATTACCAATAATACCTGTGAGGTTGTGATTTTCACCGATATTTGTTCGCCAGGTTAATATCTGTTCATTAATCCACGAATAATTTCTCGTATTTGTTGTATTTGCAACACCTTGAGGCTGTCCTGAAACCAACTGTGTACTATTGTACGTTTCATCGAGGTTGTCGCCATAATCAACACTCCAGTTACTGCGCAGGCTTAGACCGGGTAAAATTTCCAGTTCGGCATACACATTACTGATTAATCGCAGGCCGGTAACGTTATAGCGGTCGCGCTCGTTAATCAGGGCAAGGTGGTTGTCAAAAATGCCATATTTTGCATAACTGCCATCTTCGTTGAAAATGGGTTGGTATGCCGGTACAAATATTGCAGAGTTGATTACGCCCTGTGCTGTATCGTTACTACGGCTGATATTCCGGGTGGTTCGCGATACGGTTGTGCTGGTTCCAATAGAGAGAAAGTCATTCACAATATGGTCGAAATTAAACCGCCCGCTGAATCGCCCAAAAGATGCAGGTTTTACGATTCCTTCCTGATCTGACAAATCACCACCGATAAAATATCGGGTATTCTCTGAACCACCGGCTACCGATAGTTCATAATTTCGTGATGGAGCTACCTGGAAAAGATCGCTGATACGGTCATAAGTTGGCTGGTCTTCGGGAAGTCCGCGGCCACCTTCAGAGACGGGCCGGAATGGACGGCTTTCGAAACTGCCGCCATTGTTGATATGCACTTCATTCTGAAGCATCGCATCCTGATCGCCGGTTACCACCTCAAATTTATTGGGTGCCCATGAATATGCAACCGATGTTCCGAACCGAACCAAAGATGGAGTGTTGGGCTGGCCCCTGCGTGTGGTTATCACCACTACTCCATTGGCTCCGCGAGCTCCGTAAATTGCAGTTGCATTGGCATCTTTAAGAATATCGATCGACTCAATGTCACTCGGGTTGAGATCTGCAAGTGGATTTACTACCTGCCCGCCAAGTGCCAGGCTTGAGGTTTGTGTATTACTGATAGGAACACCGTCTACAATGTATAGTGGATCATTTCCCGCATTGATGGAAGTTGAACCCCGAACACTTACGAAGATCCCTCCTCCGGGTGCTCCTGAAGAAGAAGATACCTGAACCCCGCTTGCTAGGCCTTGTAAAAGCTGGTCGGCACTTGCTGCCGGTATATCCGGAATCTGATCAGCAGAAATGGATGAGATGGATGAGGTTAATGTTTCCCTTCGCTGTGTGGTATACCCGGTAACCACAATTTCCGAAAGACGCTGAAGATCTTCAGATAACTCAACGGTGAGGGTTGTTTGGTCAGTAACAGTGAGCTCTTTTGTTTGATAACCGATGTAACTAAACCGCAGAACTACAGTTTCCTCAGGCACAGTTAGTTCAAAGAAACCATCATGATCTGTTACCGTGCCGGATGAGGTACCGGGAATTGATACGTTAACACCGGGAAGACCAAATCCTTCACGGGAATCAGTAACGGTTCCTGTTACCTGCCTGGATTGCTCGTTATTTGTCGCAAAAGAAGTTGTTGGGTGAAAAATTAGAAAAAGTATGAAGGAGATTATTTTGTACATGATTATGTGTATGAATTTTGATCATGCCGGCCTGAAATCCATACAAAGAGTGTGGTAAAGGCATGATAAATACCTGCACCAATTCTGTGGAATACAGAACAGCGATTATTGATTATTGATTGGGAGAGAGACGATTCACTCGGAAAGAGAGATCGTCATCCTGCTGAAACAGAGATGTGAGTTCGTGTCAGCAGCAACAATTGATCATACACATACACATGGTACCCGGAAGAGTTTTGTAAGATGAGAATTCTATCGGGGTACTGATTGAGTTGATTGTAATGTTGTTATATGTATGCATGATTTATGGTGTAAAAAAGCACCTTACCATATGGCAGGTTGCTGAAAATTAAAGTTAATTTTACTCTTTGTTCGTTTGAACAGATAAAAGCTAAATCAAATAATGGGTTTAAAAAAATTTTTTTCAGTATCAAAAAAAGCACCCATAAATGTGGTGGTGATGATTATTGAAAGATCATTTAAAATCTTGAAATGAATTAGCTTATAAATACTTACCACAGAATAAATCCTTTTTATTTCTTTCTTTTAAGAAGGATGAGCATCGTTTTTCTTTCTTATGTAATTCAATGCTCTTGAGCGTGAGTTTGCAGAAGTCTGTTCGAATTGCAAGATGGCATTCAAATGAATTGATGTTTAATTTCGAATAATTGAGCAGGATATCTACCAACATAAAAGGGTTTTGAAAGTCAAAACCCTTTTAAGATTAATTGTGATATCAGCTATTCGGAATTCAATAAGAGAGGTCGAAAAAATCCATCACCTCATAGTAGTTTGAAACATCAACTCCGGCAGCTTCAAGTTGGGAGGCAGAGCCCACCCATTAATTTTTCCGGTTAGTGTATACGGATTGTGCTGATAATCTGTACATGTTGTATCTTTTACTTTCAGCACGCACAACTCCGTCTTTATGGAAGACTCATTTCTCTTTGTTTATGGCACTCTCCGATCCGGTTCTCCCAAAAAATCGCCGGTAAAAAATGTGCTGCACTTATACGCAGAATGGTGGAGCCGGGCAGTGATGCAGGGTAAATTATATGAGATTGACTGGTACCCCGGGGTGGTTCAATCAGATAACCCGGATGATATTGTAGTGGGTGAAATTTTCAGAATTGTTGACGAAACCACGCTTTTGGCACGCTTGGATGAGTATGAAGGCTGCTCAGAGGATTTTCCCAAGCCACATGAGTATCAGCGAAAAAAGATTTCGGTTCAAACAGAAGATGGTGAAAACGTAATGGCATGGGTTTACCTCTATAACTGGGAAGTATATGAGGAGTCCAGAATAGAGTCAGGAGATTACTTAAATATCTGATTACAGGCTGAGCCAGGCACCGCCCTTCGAAGCACTCTCCATCACAGCTTTTACAATACGTATGTCTGCCAGCCCATCCTCACCGGGTACAATCGGGTCCCGGTTTTCTTTAATTGCAAGGGCATCATTATCCATTTGGCGCGCTTGTTGGTGGCCTTCATACGGCTCAAGAATGGTACCGCTGCTGGTCTCTCCCTGAACACCACTATACGCCTGAAACGGCCTTAGGTGATACCAGCCATTTTCACAGTCAATCTCAAGATAATTGATGGAGTCGCCCATGCTGGTTTCGCATTTGGCAATAATACCACCGGGAAATTCCATTTCAAGAACGGTGTATTCGTCTGCATCCACAAAGAGATCAGTTCGTTCAGTGATCTGCTCACCGCGTACTGAGACCGGCTCAAGTCCAACGGCGTGCCTCACGGCATTTATCGGGTAGACACCCATATCATACAAAGCACCACCACCCATCTTCAGGCGAAGCCTCCAGTCATCTTCCGGAACATAAGCTCTGTATCCCGCACCCGATTTTGCACTCTTAATGGCACCGTATGTTTGATCTTTTCCATAGCGAATGATGGTTTGGGTATTGGGTTCGTGCTGCATACGGTACCCGATGGTAAGCTGAACCCGATTATCTGATGCAGCTTTGATAATGGCTTCGCACTCTTCAACGGTACGCGCCATCGGTTTTTCACACCAAACATGTTTGCCCGCTTCTGCCCCGATGATAGAGTATTTTGCGTGAAGTGATGGCGGAGTTACAACATAAATGATGTCAATATCATCATTATTAGCTACCTCATGCATGTTTTCGTAGTTGTACACATTGCGATCGGGAATGGAGTACTCTTCCTGCCAGATGGGTATTTTTTCGGGTGAACCGGTTACAATTCCACGAAGCTCACAATGTTTAGTAAGCCTCAAACCTGGGGCCAGCAGATGTGTACTGTAGTTTCCCAGACCAACGAGAGCAACTCCCAATTTCTCTTTTTTTTCCGGAAGGATTAAGTTGGGAAAGCCAAGTGCTGATACAGCAAAAGCGGCTCCGGTTTGAGCAATAAATCGTTTACGTGTAATCTTGTTCGGCATAGTTCTTAGGCTGAATGGATGCTGGTTTGATAGAATCTCATTATGTAAATATCTAAAAATTGGATATCAGATTCAGATAATTTGCTTAAAGAAAAGAGCAACTGTATATGGCATAGCATTACACTTTTTTGATTGGATGATGTATCATACTATTTTGATCACTAATCACATATGGCCGAACTATTGAAAGAAAAAGTAATCCGTTCATTCTATAATTTAGAAAATCAGAGAACTGCAATTCTGGCTAAAATAGAGTATTTGAGTCCGGAGCAGCTTGCCATGAACCCCGAAGAGGGTAAATGGAATATGCTTCAGGTTCTTGCGCATCTCGTAAAGGCTGAGTCTCTTTCCCTGAAATATATGGAGCGAATGTTCTCCAGGCGGGAGGAACTTTCCAATGCGGGTATCTCATCAACCATACGGTTTCAGTTATTGAAGTGGGGGCTGAACCTGCCAATAAAATATAAAGCACCTGCGATGGCAGATACGTCCGGGCAGAATCCTGCAATCAATGAATTAATGGAGGAGTGGGAGCGTGTGCGGGAAAGATTGAATGATTTGATAAATAGGTGTGATGAAGATTGCCTGAAAAAAGCGATATATAAACACCCAAGAGCGGGTTATTTGAATGTAAGGCAAGCAGTTGAATTTATGTCGTTGCACATAAAACATCACGAGAAACAGATTGCTGATCTGCTAAAAATCGATCAGCAATGTGTAAATTCGTTTTAGCCGCGAGCCGGGAACGGACTTACCTGAACCAGCCGGGTAAATGCATCTGAAAGAAGGCCGGTATAGGTTTCATTCTGGTTTTGAAGCATCAAACGCTGATTGGTATTCAAGCGGCCCCAGGCAACGGCATCACCTTTTTCATTATCCCAGATGAGATATTTTGATTCGAACCGAAGACGCTCTTCAATTTGGTTTTCATGGCCGGCATACGAATCGCCACCAACTTCAGCCTGGTAAGGAGTAAAATGAAACTGATCCAGCATAACCACAAATCGGGTGCTTAACTCCCCATTTTTCAGTTGTGATCCCGGTTTTGGAGCTACCATAGAGATTTCACCATTTGGCAGATTAAATTCCCTCAGGTCAAACTCAGTCTCTAATAGGGTTGTAGAATTCAGAAGCCCTTCAACGGTAGCATTGGTACGCGATGAGAAAATACCGGTCATTCGCTGATCAAAAATCATTCTTTCAGCGGGACGCAGTGCACCAAAAACGTGATCAGGGAACTGATCGAATAAATAGTCATGCTCAACTACAAGCAGTGCAATGGATACATCCTGATCTTCGACACTAAAATCTTCAATAAGATATTGATTTGCCTGATTGGCGCATGAGATGAAAAGTAGTGGGGTGAAGATGATAAAGAAGATTCTACGCAGCATTTTTAAAGATTTAATCTGACTTGGTGATAGTTTTACGATAAGAAAGTATAGCCATTCTCTGTTTATCGACGGCTAAAGATAATGCAATGGATGCTTAATGCCACACAGTTTAACAATTTTTAAAGCTTAATTGTTATCCGTTTATTTTATTTGGTTATAGAACTCGAAAAGCTGGCGTAAATCATAAGGATTTTCAAGGTCTAAGTTATTCTCACTGATGAAGTTTCGGAGTTCATCTCTGTCGGCATCAAGACTTCGGGTAATACCTCGTTCACTCATTCGGCGTATTCTCTCAGTCTCACCGTCTTCGTAAATATAGAGTCTCATATTGGTAATAAACTCATCTCTCTGAGTGGCAGAACCATATGTAGGTACATTTTGCTGAAATGAAATTTCATGCTTAAGTAATCCAAGAGCCGGCCCGTCAGAAAGTACCTGAACAAATTCGTCTTTTTCCAATCCGCGGGCTTCAAATCCTTTTTTGAAGGTCATCATGTTTGGCCCGTCATAGATTTCAAAAGATGTAATTTCGTCACCCAAAAAGGCAAGGATTGTTTGTCCATCGGCGTATTCAACTCTGTTTTCGTACACATTAAAATTCATGGACAATGCTTCAGTTACATTACCATCATTCAAAGTTACAACTCCGTTTTGAAACTCTTCAAAAAGGTAAGGAGTACCAATGGTTTCAGTAGAGCGGGTTTCAGGTATAACGTTTCGGGTCATATCCCGCAGATCTTCTTTCGAAATCTCTGATTGTGCCTCTGAGATTGCTGGGAATAGTAAAAAAATTGAAAGAAAAAAAACCGGGACAGATTGGAAGAAAACTGGACGTGATATCATATTAAAAAAAATCAGTATCTGTTTGATGTTATTAACATTACAAACAGATGAACATACTAACTATTGTGTTAAGATTGAATAAAACTTTGTAAATGAAGAGTGGAGTGCAAAATCTGCTTAGCATTTGAGGTGAGTAACATAAGTTTTACATGTTTTCATAAAGAAATTGAAACACAGTCGGTAAAAAAGCAGATCAGAAATTTTTAAGCTAAAAAAATTACCAATACAAGGATACTTAACCTACTGTTTAAAAATATTATACGACTTTAAAATATAAATACACAGTAGAGAAATATTCAAAAATACGCAGGAAATTCATCTCTCCATCTTTTCTGTTTTAATTTGTTAAAGTTTCACTTTTTTTAAGCATCTCTATATCGGTCTGAACTTCTCATCTCTTGGTTTTTTATATACATCCATATAGTTTCTATCGTCGCTAAAGACTATGGCGACTTCATGACTCCAATCATGACATGGCTCTATTCCCATGTAAAACTCATGTTACCCTAAGCTGTTTTGTCCAAAATGGGTATTTCGAGCTTTTACCGCTATAAACACTACTCAACCGGTGGTTCAATTTCACCGGAATTATGTAAAGCGGTAATTAATAAATCAAAACATAAAGAATGAGGTTAATCTATGAAAAAGAAGATACTTAGGTATTTGTCTTCATTTATTGTAGTGATGCTGCTTGGTGGTTTTTCCGGCATAGCGCTGGCACAAACAGGCACACTTACAGGGACAATTACCGATGATGCTACAGGCGAAGCACTGGTTGGTGCTACTGTACTGGTGACGGATCTTCAGCGAGGTGCTCCATCAAATATTGATGGAGAATATACCGTTGAAAATATTCCGGTTGGCACGTATGAGGTACGATTCTCGTATATCGGCTATCGTACACTGAACCAAGAGATAACAATTACCGAAGGTGAGAATGTTGCAAATATTGAGCTTGCACTTGATGCCGCCGGCCTCGATGAAGTAGTTGTTACCGGTGTGGCAACGATCGATCGCCAGGCGTACACAGGTTCTGCAGCTACAGTGCGTACCGACAGGTTTGAAAACGTACCGGTTTCTTCGGTTGATCAGGCTCTGCAAGGCGCCGCACCGGGATTGAATGTTTCTGCTGCATCGGGTACACCGGGAGCTCAGCAAAGTATCCGGATTCGTGGTATCAGCTCAGTTAATGCGGGTGTGGATCCGCTCTATGTGATTGATGGTGTGCCGGTAGTTAGCGGATCAAACGCAGCATCAACCGCAACCAGTTCGCTCGGAGTACTTTCAAATATTAATCCATCGGACATTGAGTCGATAACTGTTCTGAAAGATGCCGCTTCAACTGCTCCATACGGTGCTCGAGGTAGTAATGGTGTAATTGTAATTACAACCAAGCAAGGTGTTGACGGACGGACGGAATATTCAGCTTCTGCTCAATTAGGATTTAATAACAGAGCAGTGCCAGGTGAGGGTGCAATGTCTGCTCCTCAGTACGACGATTTAGTACAGCAAACGTTTGGTGTTTCAATATGGGATGGCCAGACAGATACAGATTGGGGCGATGTAATTCTGAATGATAATGCTGCACAACAAGAGTATACACTCTCCGCACGCGGTGGTAATGAAACCACTAACTTTTACGTTTCGGGTGGAATTTTCGGGCAGGAAGGCCCGGTAATAGGTTCCAGTCTCGACAGATATTCAGGCTCTGTTGATATTACACACCGGTTTGATGACCGCGTGAGAATCAGTAATTCATTAACCGGTTCTTTTGTTGAGCAGGATGGAATTCTCGAGGGTGCAGGCTACTTCGGAAGCCCTATTCTTGCAGAATATTTCATGCTTCCAATTGATCCGGCATTTAATGCCGATGGAACACCAAACATCGACAACCTCAGTACAGCTATTTTCAACCCGGTTTTTATTCAGGATAATGACATCAACCGAAAACGAAATTACAGATTGCTGAATAATGCAACACTCACCGTGAATCTGCAGGATAATCTCGCATTCTCATCTAAATTCGCGATTGATTACCTGGAAACAGTTGAGAAGTACTACAGAAACCGCCAGCACGGTGATGGTGTGGACAATCAGGGAAGTGTTGAAGATATCAACAACAGAAACATCAACCTGGTATGGCAGAACTCAATAGAGTACCTGTGGGATCTGGATTCTGAAAATAGTTTCACATTCCGCGGTATTTCTGAGACACAGAAAAACTACTTCGAATACCTCTATGGTTATGGTACAGGCATTGCAGCTGATGGGTTGTTTAATCTTAATACAACAGCAAATCCGCAAAGCGTAAACAGTATTACCACAGATTGGGGTGTACAGTCGTTTACAGGTCTGGTTAACTACGGCTGGAGGAATAAAATCTATTACGATATGAGTTTCCGCTATGAAGGAAATTACCGATTCTCCGATGATGTGAGATGGGGTTCATTCTGGTCGGTTGGCCTCGCATATATACTTACCGAGGAGGATTTCTTCCGTGATATCAGTTGGCTCGATTATTTACGGGCGCGGGTATCGTACGGTAAAACCGGAAACGCCGATATTGGGTTAAATCAGTTCCAGGCAACAGTTGGCTTTGGCAGTTACAATAACATGCCGCACATTATTGCCAATCAGCTTGGAAATCCAAACCTCACCTGGGAAACAGCCTACTCAATGGATCTCTCACTTGAGTTCGAAATGTTTGAATTTCTTTCAGGTAGTGCAACATTTTTCCGCAGAGATTCTCAGGACTTGCTGTTTGATGTGCCGCTTTCGAGAACTACCGGGCACACATCACAAACACAAAATGTGGGTGATCTCTACAACCAGGGAATAGAGCTTGAGTTGAATGCAAATATACTTCGCACTCAAAATGTAAGCTGGAGTCTTGGTGGTAACCTAACAACTGTGCAGAATGAAGTAACAAATCTGCCGGTTGATGGCGATGGCAATCCTATTGAAATCATCACAGGCACACGCTATGTAGCCGTTGAGGGCTATGCGGTGAACACATGGTTTATGCGAGAGTGGGCCGGTGTAGATCCCGCAAATGGAGATCCGCTCTGGTTTATGGATGATGGAAATGGTGGCAGAACCACAACCAATAACTGGAACGAAGCTACTGAGTACTCACAGGGAGCAAGTGCACAGCCAACACTTTTTGGTGGCATTAATACGCGCCTCGATGTGATGGACTTTTTCGTATCGGCCAATCTCTACTACTCATTCGGCAATAAAATTTATGATGGATGGGCAGTATATATGCGTTCCGATGGTGAGTTTGTCGGCGCATTTGGACAGTACGAGCGCCAGGCAGACAGATGGCAACAACCCGGAGATGTAGCAGAAAATCCGCTTCCGGTTGCTGGTGGAAATAACAACTCCAATCAGGCATCTACTCGTTTTCTGTACGATGGTGATTACCTGCGGTTAACTGATTTGAGTGTTGGCTATAACATTCCAAACAGCGTGCTTCAAAACGTTGGGCTAAACTCTGCAACAGTTTATATGCAGGGCAGAAACCTGTGGACCTATGTGTTTGATGATGACCTGAAAATGGATCCATATGTTGGTTCAGAAGGTTTTCTCGACCTGTTTGCACCACCCATGAAATCAGTGACACTTGGCGTAAAGTTTAACTTCTAAACAGAAGAAAAAATGAAGAAAATTTTAAAATATTCACTTGTACTGCTGCTCACAGCAGGGTTTATTACAAGTTGTGATGGAATTCTGGAGCCCTCTGTAGATCAGGAGCAGCTTACGGAAGAAGCAATCAACACGGTTGAAGATTTAGAAGCATTTGTACTCGCCGTTCATGATGTGTTGAACAGCACGGCACTTTTTGGCCGCGACTTTTATGTTGGGCCCGATGTAATGTCGGATAATGCCTGGTCGAATGGGAATTCCGGCCGGTTTACCAACCATCGGGATTTTAACTTCCCGATAACCAATGCATACCCTGCAGGAATTTGGAATAATTTCTATCAGGCCATTGCCAATACAAACATTATCATCAACTCTGATCTGGACGATGGCAGTCCGCGTGCCGAATATGCAAGAGGGCAGGGATATGCTCTCAGGGCATTCTCACACTTTCAGCTTCTGCTTGCTTTTGGCCAGCAGTATGTTGATGGAGGGGACGCGTCGCTCGGTGTGCCATATGCAGAAACCTATGCTGATGGGAATCTCTTCCCGTCACGAGATGCAATTGCTGATGTCTGGACCAGTATTGAAGACGACTTCAATACAGCAATTTCACTGATGAGCCCCGAACTGGATGGTGATGCGACAACCATTAATTATATGGCGGTGCGTGCTCTGCAATCCCGGTTTTATCTGCATACCGGCAATTTTGATGCAGCAATTGCAGCTGCCGATGAGGTGATCAACTCCGGGCAGTTCTCAATTGTACCTGCATCTGATCTGGTTTCAACTTGGGCATCAGGGAGCGGACCAAATTCACTCTTTGAGCTTGCATTTACCGATACCGATCGTCTGGGAGTAGATAACATTGCCCGAATTCTTCGGGATACCAACTACGGTGATGTTGAAATCACCGAAGATCTCTTCAGCGCATACGATGAAAACGATGCCCGCCTCGGTTTGATGACTGATGAGGGTGATGGGCGTTACAGAATGTCGGGCAAATATGTTGATGAACTCGGTACTGATAATGTCAGGATCATTCGATACGCGGAAGTTCTGCTCAATAAAGCAGAAGCTCTTTCCCGGCGTGGAGATCAGCCAGAAGCCCTTGAAATTATCAATAACCTTTCTGCTGAGCGCGGCAGTGCCAATCAATACGATGCCGGTACACCTGAAAATGTACTTGCAGAACGCAGACTTGAGCTTGCATTAGAAGGTCAGCGGCTGTTTGACCTGGCACGGCATGAAATGGATGTGCCAAACCCGCCAACTCCTTCCGGTTTTAGCCGATTTAATAATGGCGAGGACCTGCCTTTTGGCGATTATCGTTACGCATTGCCAATTCCAAATGCTGAGATGAATGCCAATGGTAACATGGTTCAAAACCAGGGATACTAAGGCTGATTGCACTATTAGCGAATGATTTAAAAGCCGGGTTCTGAAACCCGGCTTTTTTATGCTGAAAATGTACCGGGATTATTGTGTACAAAAATAACCCGATTGCATAAAAAACGATGGATAATGGGCTCAATAAAGCATATTTTCATTTCTTAGTTAATTTTGCTCAATTTCACTTCTTCTTTCATTTTATGCTTCACTCTCTATTCATTATACTGCTTTTTCTATTTCAGCCTTTTGGTCAGAACAAATCAGACCTTGAGGGAAGGTGGTCTGGCTCAATTGAAATAAATGATGAAAGTCTCCGCATCAATATCATTTTTTCGTACAGCGATGGAATTTTGGATGGCTCGCTCGATATACCTCAGCAAAATGCATTTAACTTACCAGTTGAGGTAACAGGGTTTGAAGGTGATTTAATAGAATTTCAATTCCAGACAGGAACAGGGCCTGCAATTTTTAGTGGCCGTTTATATAACGGAGAGCCACATATTATTGGTGAATATGAGCAGCTGGGTGAAAAATTTCCATTTACACTTAAAAAAAGGCCTTCTGTTGAGGGTATACGTACAGGTATGCCGGAAGAAGATATACTTATTGAAACCCGTGCAGGGCAAATCAATGGAAGTTTGATTCTCACGGAACCGGAATCTCCCATCATTATCCTGTTATCAGGTTCGGGGGCGCAGGATCGTGATGAAAATGTAGCCGGTTTCCGGGTATTTCGGGAACTTTCCGGGGCTCTTTATAATCACGGATTTTCATCATTCAGGTACGATGACAGGGGAATCGGCCGGTCTCAGGGCGAACAGGATGCAACTATTTATGATCTTGGTGAAGACCTTAAGGATGTGATGCGCCACCTGAAAATGAATTATGGCGATCGCTTCTCCGGCTTTGTACTGATTGGCCACAGCCAGGGAGGCATGGTTTCAACGCTTGCCGCCAACAGTGCCGATCTGAATGGTATAATATTTATGGCGAGTCCATTTCTGCGGGGTGATGAAATCATAAATGAACAGATTATCCGGCTTTCAGAAAATTCGGGTGTAACTGAAGAAGTTTTAGAAACCAATCTCAACTTTCAGCAGCGCATCTATGATGTGGTTCGCTCTGAGGGTGACTGGACAACAATAGAACAGGATCTATCGGATCGTTTGGAAGAACAGATCAATCAGTTGCCCGAACAGCAGCGAGCCGCACTGGGTGATATGTCATCGTTCATTCAAAGCCAGGTAGACAGGCAACTTTCAGCTGCAAAGAGCAGGTGGTTTAAGTCGATGATTGAGTTTGAAACAGCCGATTATATTTCAAAAATAGATGTGCCTATGCTGGCTCTCTTTGGTGAAAAAGATATGCAGGTGGTTGCCCAATCGAACCGGACAAAAGCCGAAGAATTAAAATCAGAGTTTGGCCTGAAACTCGATGTCATTGTCATTGAAGAAGCCAATCACCTCTTTCAAAAAGCAAACACCGGCATGCCGGGTGAGTATGGCATGCTTGAGCGTTCGTTCGCGGCAGGATTTATAGACTCAATCATCAACTGGCTGCAAGAACTGGACTGATTATTCTGCCCTGCTTTTAGTAGCGAATCAAAATCAACCGGTGTATTTACCCGGCTTTCCAGTTTTTCATGGTGTCGCGAATCACATCCCGAAGTTTATCAACAGAAACGCGCTCTTGCTGCATACTGTCGCGATGTCTGATTGTTACCGTATCTTCACCTTCTGATTCCACCCCGTCAAAATCAACCGTTACACAGAAAGGTGTTCCTGCTTCATCCTGCCGGCGGTATCGTTTACCGATGGAACCGGCTTCATCATACAGAACGGTATAATCTTCCTTAAGATCGGCCTCAATCTTATGTGCCAGATCCTGCAGTTCCGGTTTTTTGATCAGCGGGAAAATACCCACTTTTGTAGGGGCAAGTTTCGGGTGGAGTTTCAAAACGGTTCGGTTGTCGCCATCCACTTCTTCCTCGCGATAAGAATCACAAAGTACCATTAGTGTGGTTCTGTCGAGCCTTACTGAGGTTTCAATTACATAGGGTATATACCGTTTCTGATTTTTCTGATCGAAATACTCCATCTTCTTGCCGGAAAACTCCTGGTGCTGAGACAGGTCAAAATCAGACCGGTTATGAATACCTTCAACCTCTTGCCAGCCAATAGGGTATTTATACTGAATATCGGCTGCGGCTCGTGCATAGTGGGCCAGTTTGTCATCAGGGTGTGGTGAAACTCTCAGGTTCTCTTCTCTTATACCGATGCTTTTGTGCCACTCAATTCTGGTTTGGAGCCATTTTTCATACTCATCACCATCAGTGCCGGGTTCTACGAAATATTGCATCTCCATCTGTTCAAACTCCCGCATTCGAAATACAAACTGGCGTGCAACAACCTCATTCCGGAAAGCTTTCCCAATTTGGGCAATTCCGAACGGAACCTGCACACGGGCAGTGTCGAGTACATTCTTATAGTTCACAAAAATTCCCTGTGCGGTTTCCGGGCGCAGGTAGATCACATCGTCATCACCTTTGGCAAGTGCCCCGTAATGCGTTTTGAACATCAGGTTGAATTGCCGTACTTCGGTCCAGTCGAAAGCGCCTGAATCGGGAGACCGGATCTCTTCCTGCATGATGATATCGTACAGATCTTCACAGAGCCCTTTTCGGGTGCCGGTTGTATCGAGCTGTTCCTGAAGTTCATCAGCTTTTTCGTCGTTACCATCACGGCGCAGTTTCAGAATATACTGCTCAATAAGCATATCGGCCCGATAGCGTTTTTTCGACTGTTTATCATCGATCATAGGATCATTAAAACCATCCACGTGGCCGCTCGCTTCCCAAACTTTGGGGTGCATAAAAATAGCCGCATCAATCCCTACAATGTTTTCTTGAGCCTTGTTCATGGCTTTCCACCACAAACCCTGAATATTTCGTTTCAGCTCAACACCGAGAGGACCGTAATCGTAAACGGCTCCCAAACCTCCATAAATTTCAGATGATTGAAAGATAAATCCTCTTGATTTCGCGAGTGATACAATTTTTTCGAGGCTGTCTAAGTGAGTTACAGACATGGAGTATGAGTGTTGATTTATATTGAGTATGAAATTTTCACTGCCAGATATGCAGCTGATAAAAAAGATCCAAGCAGGAAAGATAGCAATTTTATTCTCTTTGATGAACTTATTGTCCCGATGATTTGCTATTTTTGATGTTCTGAGCGCATTTGGTTACGATTCTTTTGATGGATTGAACACCGGAGCGCAATAAACCACATATCACCAAAAATCTACAGAGCACTTTATAGTAATGGCACAGTTTAAAGCAGGAATTCTCGGAGCAACTGGCGCGGTTGGCCAGAAATTTATTCGACTTCTCCAAAATCACCCATGGTTCGAAATTCAGGCTCTTGGAGCATCCGGGCGATCAGCCGGTAAACCATACAGTGATGCTGCAAACTGGATAGAAAGTATTCCGCTGCCCAACTCTGTGAAAGATCTTAAAGTGAGAAACTGTGTTTCATCCGAATTTACAGATGTAGATTTTGTCTTTTCCGGACTCGATTCATCCGTAGCAACCGAAATTGAAGCTGACTTTGCAAAAGCGGGAATCCCGGTCATCAGTAATGCAAAAAATTACCGTACAGATCCCACTGTACCGCTGCTTATACCGGAAGTAAATCCCGATCATATTGAACTGATCAACACCCAAGCGTTTACCTCTGATGGTTCCGGTTGGATAGTAACCAATCCCAATTGTGTGGCTATACCGTTAACCATGAGCCTTAAGCCGCTATATGATGCCTTTGGAATTCACTCTGTTGTGGTTACTTCACTACAGGCAATTTCCGGTGCCGGTTATCCCGGTGTTCCGAGTCTCGATATCCTTGGAAATGTGATTCCATTTATTGGTGGTGAGGAATCGAAAATCCGCGAAGAACCACTTAAGCTTCTCGGAAACCTTGAAAATGGCAGGATCGATCACGCTGTTTTTCCTGTGCAGGCAACGGCAACACGCGTTCCGGTAATTAATGGACATCTGTTAACTGTAAATGTGAAATTAGAAAAGAGTCCATCTGATGCTACAGAAATTGCCGAAGCGATGAAATCATGGAAAAGCCCGATTGGTAAATTGGGCCTTCCATCTGCTCCGCAATTTCCACTGCATGTTTTTGAAGATGAGAGATATCCTCAGCCGAGACTCCATGCCGATAGCGAAAACGGCATGCAAACAGCAGTTGGGCGGGTACGGTCCGGTGATGTGATGGATGTGAGTTACATCGCAATGGCACACAACACCATTCGAGGGGCAGCCGGCGGTGCTATTCTCAATGCAGAGTTGCTGGTGAAAAAGGGGTTTATCAAATAAAAAATATCGACATTACCCCCCTTAGACCAGAACTTCACTTTTTCTAATCCGATAAAAAAACGCAGAGGATGCGCTCGATGTGACGTGCTGAAAGGCCAGAAATGGCGCGAACGTCTCGTTTGCGCCTTAGCCTTGTTTTTTGTTATCTGAATGGCACAAACCCGCAATTAATCATCGTCCAGATATTTCAAACGAAACTCAGAAAGCCGAACTCTTGCACTGCTGATTGTTCGTTCGGCTGCTTTTGTGTCTGATCGTTTTACCTTAAGCACACAACGTCCCTGTTGTGCTCCCGGCATACCTTCAAGGGTTTTTAAAGATTTGGTTTCAACTATTACCTGAGCACTGAACCAGCCTTTATGAATTGCCAGGGTTTCAATCTCATCAAATGAAAGCTCTATTTCCCGAATTCCTGATTTAGCAAGGCCTGTAGCAGGATCAATTTGCTCAAACTCAATTCGAATGGTCTCTTTTAAAAGATGAAGCAATCCATGCTCCCTGGTATATCCATTTTCAAGATGAGTAACTGTAAATGGAATTGTATTTTTTTTCACTTTAAAGGGATTAATTAATGCAGCAGAAAAAATAAAAGAAAAAAGTGTAAGGTTTTCAGTTTTTCGGGTTCATACATATGAGAACACGAACAAAAAAAGAGAAAATTGAGAAGTGCTTGAGCACACTTCTCAAAGTCCTTCGGGGAGTTGTGGTGGATAATCGCAACTCCCTATTTTTTTGATTCTGAGTATAGCTCAATGTATTATCTGAACAGATCAACGGAAAGTATTAGATAATCGATATGATTTCTGATCATTTTTTGAGCAATCTCTTTTGAGTCATTATTCCAATTATAGTATGTTAAGAGTCAACATGCATTAAAGCAGCTCTATGACTCTACTGTTACGATCTATCCGCTACTCCTTAATATTCATCATTAGTGTTATTACACTTGGCCCTGCTCTTCAGGCACAGCAAGTAGTATTCGAGGAAGATTTCGAAGGCTATTCAAGTGTTGCCGATTTTATAAACAATTCACCCTGGTCAGGGGATTTGGAGGATTTCACCCTGGTTACGGAAAATGGGAATCAGTTGTTGAGATTGAATGCGTCTGAAGCTGGTTTATCTGAATTGAGTTTTGAATCAGAAACAGCTTATGGAACTTGGGAGTTCTACTACAGACCTGAGGTTGCCCCCAGTAATGCTAATAGGACACATTTCTTCCTGATCTCTGAAACAGATGATTTTAATATTATTGGTAGTGGTGCAACGAGTTCTACAAACGGTTATGTTTTACGAGCAGGTGATAATACTGGCAATCGAGTATTTAAGCTGGGCAGAGTAGTTAATGGCAGCTTGGCAACCACAAACATTTTTCTTGAAACGAATACAGTTATAGAGGAAGGTGTTGGATACTTTGTACGTATTACAAGATCTGAAAACGGTGACTGGCAAATCATATTAAGAAATGATGTAAATGATGATGAAGAGATTACAGTAGTTGCAAATGATAATATTTACACAACTTCTTCCCATTCTGGAATTGCAGTTATATATAGTGGCCTGAATACAGAAAACTTCTTTTTCGATGATTTCATCATCTCAGAAGAAACCGACGAATTCCTTGCCGAAAGCGTTGAACTAACCCGTGCCAATCAACTCGACATTACCTTCAATAATACTGTTGATGAATTTACAGTACTCACCTCCAATTTTAGTGTTGACGGCGGCGCGGGCAACCCCTCATCAGCAGAGGTTTTGGATGGAGAGGATAATGTGGTACGCCTCACATTCAGCGATCCTTTTGGCGATGGCGATTTCAACCTCACCATCAACAATGTGCAGGATGAATTCGGGCAGGAAATTGAACCCGGTACGGAACTGCCATTTTCGGTAACAAATCCGTTTGATGTGGAAAGCATCACCGCGGTTTCATCCACATCGCTTGAAGTGGAATTTACGGAGGCACCGGATGAAGCCACACTGTCGACCTCAAATTTCACACTTTCGGGAGGTGGCATAACCGGCAGCATTCAGCCCGATAATATTGAGTATACAGAAGGGGAGGAGTCCGTTTTTCTCAATTTTGGTACGGCACTCTCGCTGGGGGATTATCAGCTTACCATTGATGATGTTCTCAGCGAATTCGACTGGCCCCTGCGTGGCGATAACGTCTTCGATTTTGAAGTGGAGAACCCGTTCATTGTAACCGATTTCAATGCCTTGAACCGTACTACATTCGAAATCACCTTCTCTCAAGATATTCAGTCCGGCGGAGACAATACAGCTAACTATTCCATTGCCGGAATCGGATCACCCCAAATTGCCGAAGTACCTGCCGGTTCACCCAATGTGGTCATTATTCAGTTTGCCGATCCGCTTGACGAAGGCGATTTTGAACTGCAGATCGAAAACATCACCAGTGTGGACAGCTGGCAGATTGATGACGGAACCGCTGCAGAGTTTGCACTTATAAACAACTTTGAACTTGATACACTCGATCTCTTTCGTGGCGATGAAATTACTCTCGAATTTTCAGACGTACCCGATGAGGCTACACTCATTACATCCAATTTCGAAATAAGCGGCATCGGCAATCCTGCAGATATTTCCTATGATCCCTTAGCCGATCCCAACATTGTGGTACTTGAGTTAAACGAGCCTCTTTTTTCAGACGATTACACACTGATTACAACAAATTTACTCAGTGAATTTGGCTGGCCGCTTTTCGGTGACACAGAATTCGCATTTACTGTGGATAATCCGTTTGAAGTATCGGATTTCGAAATTGTGAGCACTACAGAATTTGTGGTAACCTTTTCGCAGAACTTGCTTGCAGGATCGGTGAATACTTCCGCATTCGTAATTAACGGAATCGGCTCGCCCAATAATGCCTCCATCGAGAATGATAATGCGGTACGCATCACGTTTAATGACTCGGTTGATGAAGGCGATCAGGAGCTGATCATCAACGATATCCGGAGTTTGGAAGGCTGGCAAATAGCACCCGATACCACCATCCCTTTTGCTCTTTTTGGGGATTATGAACCCGGTGATCTTGTCGTCAGTGAACTCTATTATCGTGTGCCCATATCGTGGAGAACGTCGGAGTTTGACAGGCCAAGATATCTGGAAATCTTCAACCGTTCCGATAAAACCCTGAACCTTCGCAACTTTACCCTTACAGGGCAAAACATCAGTGTGGATAGTGATCTGCCAATTTCTCCGGGAGAATATCTTGTACTGACACGCGGAGTTCCCGTTTTTGAAGAGCGTTTTGGTGAACGGAATTTCGTTGAGGTAGACAATTTCCCCACTTTAAATCTCACCACATCAAGCAGTGTTGTTTTTGAAACGGATGAAGGCGAGCTCATTGAGCAGTTTACATACGTAGCGAGTACCTGGGGTGGAAATGAAGTTTCCCTGGAGCGTATTTCGTTTGATGTGCCTTCTGAATTTCGTGATAACTGGGCCGAATCGGAGGATATACTTACCGGTTCGCCGGGTCTGCCCAATACCGTTTCGCCACCAACCGATGTGCCACAGGCTGTTTCAGCGGCATTTCCTGCGCCTCAAACGCTTCGCATTACATTTTCCCGAACCCTTTCGGAATCTTCCCTGGAATCATTATCCAACTTCAGCCTGAACAACAATGCGGTCTTTACATCGGTAGAATTTACCTCTGATGAACGAACCATTGAATTTGAACTGGACGATACACTTGAAGATCAGTTTGAATACACACTCTCCTATCAAAATATTGATGATATTTTCGGTAATTCAGTATCAGGCGCTCAGCAGTTCAACTTTGTGTTTGAAAACCCGTTCAGAATACTCTCAGCCGGCCTGGAGAATGATACCGATCTTTTGGTTCAATTTACCTTGCCCATTCAAACACCACAGCTTGTTGGTACCGGAAGTTTTGAGCTGTCTGATGGCACATCACCATCCTCTGTAAGTGTAGCAAACTCTGAGACTCTTCGCCTCTCATTCTCAGAGCCGTTTGATGTTGGCAGCTATCTCATCATAGCGAATGATATTACAAGCCTTGAAAATGGATGGGAGCTGGAAGAGAATTCAGAATTTGAATTTTTCAGGTTCGACGAATACCAGCCGGGTGATATTGTGATCAATGAATTTATGTATCGCCCGCCGGAGGGATATCCGCGCTATGTGGAAATTCATAATGTGTCGGGCAGGTTTTTAAATTTGAGAGACTGGGAGTTGCGAAGAGCTGAAGGAGCATCCTCGAATGGTGGAGCTTTCAGTGAGTTCGATCTGCCCATTGAACCTGGCGGATTTGTAGTTATCACACCGAATGCATCTCTTCTTGAGGAAATTTTTGGTGATGGCCCCTGGGTTCAGATGAATAATTATCCCGGGCTTACCCAAACAACGCCCGATCGCATTCGCCTGATCGACAGCGAAGGGGATGTAGTTGAGTTTGTAGATTACAACCCGTCAACCTGGGGTGGAAATGGTGTGGCTTTGGAAAGAAGACGAACGGATTTAACACCCGAATTTTCAGAAAACTGGGACGAATCACCAAATGAACTGCTGGGGACACCGGGTCAGCCGAATGAGGTGAATCCGAATTTTGAACTGGTTGCTGAAACAGTTGAAGCACTCAGCAGAGAAGAAGTGAGAGTTGTTTTTAATGCAGATATACGTGAATCAGATGCAATTCCGGCTAATTTCTCTGTGGGAGGTACAAATCCCGAGTCGATTGTGTTCGAAAACGGAAATGAGGTACTGCTTGAGTTTAGCTCCAATCTCTCTCGCGGTGAGCGAACACTTACAATCAATTCTGTACGTACTTTGGGTGGCTTTGAGATAGCTTCCAATTCGCAATACAGCTTTTTTGTGTTTGATCCCCATCAAAGTGGCGACATTGTTATCAATGAGTTTATGTACCGGCCTGCATCCGGTTTTGTGAGATATGTAGAGCTCTATAATCGTTCAAACAGGTTGATCAATTTGCGTGACTGGGAACTTCGCAGGGCCGAAGGTGCACCAAGTAATGGAGGTGTTTTTAGCGATTCTGATCTGGCTATACAACCGGGTGGTTACATTGTCATCACTCCTGACGACGAGCTACTTGAAGAGATTTACGGATCAGGACCGTGGGTACAGATGAACAATTTCCCTGGTTTTACTCAGACAGTGGCTGATCAGATCAGACTGATAAATCCCGATGGTGATGTTGAGCAATTTATTGAGTATGTACCATCCACCTGGGGAGGCAATGGGGTGTCACTTGAACGAAGAAGTGTCAGTTCGCCGGAAAATAATCTGAATAACTGGGGTGAATCACTTGCAGAGCTGTTTGGAACGCCCGGTGAAGTAAATACAGTGGAACCTGATGATAAACTGCCAGAACTGATTCGGGCAGGATTTGTGAGTGCTGATACTGTTTCTGTAGAATTTTCAGGCTCTCTCGATCTGGATCAGATTTCAACCGGTAATTTTGAAATCAGCAGCAGTTTAAATATTGCCGCCGTTGAATTTATTGATCCATTTAATGCATTGCTTGTTTTGAGTGGATCCATGAACTCAGGCACTACATATACAGTTACAGCATCCAATATCCCGGATATTTTTGGAAATGTTTTAAGCAGTGCCCAGGCTCAGTTTTCCTACTATCTTGTTGAACAGGCTGAGCCCGGTGATGTGGTGATCAACGAATTTATGTACAACGAACCGGACGATTACACCCGATATATTGAGCTCTTTAACCGAAGCAGTAAAGCTGTCGATTTGGCCGGATGGCGACAGGCCAATGACACGGGAACACGGCGCACTATTACCAATCAGCAGACCATACTGCCGCCAAATTCTTATATCGTAATCGTTCCGAATGAGAACTTACTCTCCATTTTTCCTGATTTACCGTTTGTGAATGCCGGAGGAAATTTATCCGCATTGAAAAACGGGGGTGATGAAATTGTTATCGAAAATAACCTTGGGGAAGTGATGGACTCCCTGCGATACAGCCCAACATGGGGAGGTAATGGTGTGGCTCTTGAACGGCGCCGTGCAGACAGATCACCACTATTCCGGGAAAACTGGGCAGAATCACCCAACGAATTGTTTGGAACACCGGGTGCACCCAATGATGTAGAGCGTGATTTCAACCTGACAGCAACAACCGCTCGGGCAACATCCCGACGCGCAGTTGAAGTTGTGTTCAATGCAAATATCAGGGAAGATGATCTGATAACCTCAAATTTTTCAGTGAATGGTGCGAATCCATCCGAGATTACTTTTGAAGAGACCGATACAATTCTATTAGAGTTTGACAACAACTTCCCGATAGGAAGCCGGACTCTCACAATTTCTAACATTCGTACACTTGGCGGGTTTCAGATAGCCGATAACTCACAGTTTACATTTACAGTGTTTGATGAATTCGAGGATGGGGATATTGTAATCAACGAATTTATGTATCGTCCGCCAACGGGATATGTACGATATGTTGAGCTTTTTAATAACTCTGACAAACTGCTCAATCTGCGTAACTGGAGGCTTCAGAGGCGTCAAATTTCAAGTGAATCAAGAAGAATTATTTCTGAAGACGATCTGCTTCTTGAACCGGGTGATTTTATCGTAATCACAGAAGATGAAGAGCGAATGGTTGAAATTTTTGGTGAGCGAAACTTCTACGAAATTTCAAGCTTTCCCAATTTTACAGTAACCGCAGCCGATCAAATAAGGCTCTTCACAGATACAGATCTGTTGGCAGATTCACTGGAATATACACCATCTTCATGGGGTGGAAACGGGGTGGCACTGGAGAGAATCAGTGCGGATGCACCGGCTACACTACAACAAAATTGGGAGGAATCGCCCAATGAACTACTCGGTACACCCGGATTGCCAAATGATGTTACTCCGGATACCCAGCCACCCGTTCTGCTGAGCGGTGTTCAGTTCGAAGATCAGGGATTCAGGCTGCGTTTCAATAAAGAGCTTGACTCTGAAACGGCACTTACAGCTTCCAATTACTCCATTTCACCGTCAATGTCTGTTTCAATGGTTGGCTTAGATGGAACAGACGTTATTCTTTTCGTTAGTGGTGATTTGGTGAATGATCAGGTATATGAAATAACTGCACAGAACATAAGTGATATTTTTGGAAATGTGATGCAGCCAACAACCATATCTGTTCGATATCTCGAATTTGGGGATGCTCAACCACGGGAGATTGTAATCAATGAAATTCTCTACAGAAGATTACAGGCCGGAAGCCCGGAGTTTGTTGAGATTTTCAACCGGACTGAGCAGAATTTTGATCTTACCGGATGGAGCCTCGCCGATGCCACCGGCAGTGCCAATATTCCGGCGGGAACGGCCATTCGGGAGAACGATTATCTGGTATTTACAGATACAGAATCATTTGCAGCAGAGAACGAAAGAATTATCTATCTGCCCGGATTTCGATCACTCAACAACACAACTGACGCCGTTGTGATACGAAATTCTTCAGGAACTGCAATCGACAGTCTTACCTACCGGGCATCGTGGTATAACAACCCCGCAGGAGTCTCACTCGAGCGAAGAGACCCGGCGGCTATTTCCATCGACCGGGCAAATTGGGCTCCAAGTACGGATGAACGCGGCTCAACACCTGCAGAAGAAAACAGCAGGTTTGAACCGGATGAAACACCGCCTTCTGTAATTTTTGCAAACATATTTCACCCTGATTCTCTTGAGGTTGTTTTCAGTGAATTTATAGATCTGACGAATGAAACCGGGACCGGTTCAAACAAAAATGGTATGATGGCGAATCGATTGGATCAGAGAAATGATACACCCAACAACACAAGGTTTTTGATAAATGGATCGGTTACAGATCTGTTGAAATATGACGCCCGCTTTGGAAATCGGGTAGTACTGAGTGCAGCCGGCACTACTTTTGGCGAATCGATTACACTGACTATCGAAAACCTGGGAGATTTTCAGGGAAATATTTCAACAGAGATTGAGCAGCCTGTAGCACAGCCTCTTCAGCCCGGCGATCTTGTTTTCAATGAAATTATGTACAATCCGCTGGCTGACGATCGCGATGGAATTCCTGATCAGTCTGAATATATTGAAATCTACAATCGCAGGTCGTATGCGGTATCACTGGAGGGGATTTTTCTGCACGATGAACCGAATGAAAATGATGAAATTGTACGTATTGAACCTTTAACGAGCTCTCAGAGATGGTTGCCGGCAAATGGTTATGCACTTTTTTATCCTGAGCCTACAGCGAGGCCGTTTACAGAGAGCCGGACAGCACGGTTCTTTGAACTGAGTGATGATTTTGAGCCATTTGCTTTTCAGGCTATTCGAACTACGCTGAGTCTTCCGAATGCCGGTCGCAGAGTGTACCTCGCCGACAGCACCCGAACAGTTATCGATATGGTAGATTACAGCCCCGACTGGCACAATCCAAACCTGGTGGATACACGGGGAATTTCGCTCGAACGCGTTAATCCGGATTTAGAAACAAACGATCCATCCAATTGGAGCTCAAACACCACCATTCAGGGCGGGAGTCCCGGGATGCAAAACTCAATATTTCAGGAAACGGCAGTATCCATTACAGATACCGGTGTTTTTCTTGATCCGAACCCCTTCTCTCCTGATGGTGATGGGTTTGAGGATAATCTCTTTATCAATTATAAATTTGATGAACCCGACTATCTGCTGCGGGTACGAATTTACGATCGATACGGGCGATTGGTGAGAACCCTTGCTGAAGGTACTGCTGCCGGTTTCGAGGGATCGATTATTTGGGATGGCCTTACGGATGATGGGCAGAGAAACCGGATAGGTATCTACATTGTATTTGTTGAGGCATACAACAGCAGCAGCGGCAGAAACAGGGCATTCAGGGAAACCGCAGTACTTGCGAGGCAGTTTTAGAATCAATCTTCAAATAAAAACACGGGCATTTTATGAAATGTGCAGTAGCTGCCGGGCACACTGAAACTGCAAAGAGTGCGGCCAACGTGTTAAAAGAAGGAGGAAACGCATTTGATGCGGTAGTTGCAGCACATCTAACTGCATGTGTTGCTGAACCGGTCCTCTCATCACTTGGGGGAGGCGGCTTTTTGCTTGCCAAAAGTGCAACCGGGAAATCGGTTTGTTATGATTTTTTTGCACAAACACCATTTGTAAAAAACAGAGAGACAGCCGGTTCATTTTTTAATATCTCTGCCGATTTCGGTACGGTAAAGCAGAATTTTCGGGTAGGCCCGGGTTCCATTGCAACACCCGGTACTGTTAAAGGTTTATTCAGTATCCATAAGGATCTCTGTTCGATGCCATTTGAAAGGCTCGCTGACCACGCTTCAAATCTTGCCAAAAATGGTGTTGTGATGAATAAGTTCCAGGCTGAAATATTGCGGATTGTAAAACCCATCTACCAAATTGATAGTGATGTAAAGAAGTATTTCTCATCTGATGTTGACGGCAATTTGCTAAGAGAAGGAGATCTGTTCAAAAACCCGGAGTTTGCAGATGTTTTGGAAGGTTTATCCAAAGAAGGAGAAGCATTTTTTTATGATGGAGAAATTGCAAAATCTATTCAAAATGTAAGTGCGGGGTCAGGCGGGCATCTTACTGCTGAAGATTTAAAAAATTACGAGGTCGAAAGAAGAGAACCGCTTGCGTGTGAGCTGTTCAACAATACGTTTATCATTAATCCACCACCCGCATCGGGAGGTATTTTAGTGGCATTTGCCGCAAAACTGTGTGAAGCCGCTGGTCTTAATCGGTTCAAACCGGGAACCGCTGATTATTTAGAGCGGCTTGCAGAAGTTCAGAAGCTTACAAATAAAGCGAGAATTGAGCAGGTGATGGATGATCAAAGTGAAAACCGGTTAAATGAACTGCTGGGCGATGATCTGATCAATCTATACAGAGCCGAAATCAGTCAGAGGTTTTCATCGGGCAGGGGTACAACTCAGATAAGTGTTGCCGATCAGTTTGGCAATTTTGCATCCTTAACTACCAGCAATGGGGAGGGTAGTGGCGTGTTGGTTCCGGGCACATCAATAATGATGAACAACATGCTTGGTGAAGAGGATCTTTTTCCCGGAGGAGCCGGAAGTTGGGAGCCAAATCAAAGAATATCATCCATGATGGCTCCCGGTATTCTTCAGTTAAATGATGGCCAGGAAATTGCATTTGGATCGGGTGGATCGAATCGAATACGAACAGCTATTTTACAAGTACTGCTGAATATAATGGCTTATCAGGGTGACATCAGAAAGGCCACTGAGGCATCACGGATTCATGTGGAGGGAGATACATTAAATATTGAGGGTGGCTTCGATATGCAAACCATTCGGCATCTCGAAAAACTGTTCAAGGATACTGAAATTTGGGATAATCAAAGCCTCTTTTTTGGAGGTGTCCACCTTGTGGGCAGATCGAAAGATGGTCTCTTCTCAGGCTTCGGAGATCCCCGGCGCGGTGGAGTATTTTTGACTGTTGATTAAACAAGAAGTTTATTTATAAACTTGTTTCTGCAATTTTTAACAGCTGCTGCAGATCCTCAACGCGCCCGGTATTCTTCGCTTTTGCATAAGCATGCATCAAATTCCGGATGCAGCGTTTCAGAATCTCCGCTTCATCGGCTTTTTTCAAGTGTTCCGGGCGTGGTTCAATTCCATTTTTTTTCAGAAAATAGCAGCATTGATTGTAGGTAACTATGGAGCCGCTATCGAAGGGATCAATAAGTATTTCACGATCGTGCATTTTATACATCAGCATGAAATGAATCGGCATATTCACTCCGTAAAACGGCAGGCCTAATCGGCGGGCCAGGAAAATCACAATGGCACTGAGCATAATGGGCAAACCTTTTCTGCGATCAATCACCCTGTCGAGATATGCATTATCCGTGTTATGATAATCTTTTGCATCACCGCGAAACCGAAGCTCACGAAATACAAATTGCAGCATGATCTGCATTTTCTCGGTCATGGATGGTGTATACGCTATCTCGCTGCCAATTTGAGAGCTCAGTTTATTCAGTTTCTTGCGATACTCCTCAACACGCAGAGTAGGGTTGCCAAATTTGCTTAGCAGCAGTAGGGCATCTTCCAGTTGGCGCCTGTCATTTACACCCTGTTCAGCGAGTTCCGCAAACTCATCCAGAATGGAACCATACGTAATGGAGGAGATAATCTCATTGATAGAATCTTTTTCGGTTTCACGGATTGATTCACTCCGGAACTGATCCAGCAGCGGGACAGCATTTTCTCCAAGCTCTTTAAATCGGTTACGTACTCCGTGCTGTACCTCCGGATCGGGATCATCAAGCAGGTAAATCAGCGATTCTATTTCATTCGGTTTGGGATGTTCTGCCATAATTTTTTTTAAGTAAACACTCTGTACTGGATAACGATTCCAAACTTAGGCACGAATTTTACCCAAATCAATTTTTATAATAATTGATGATTCATTGCCCGAAAATGAGATCAGAATAATCAGAAAGGCATCAATTTGGCCGTATTATCAAATAATTTCCTGTTTTTGAATAGTAAAATGTAAATTAAATATTATACTTGTTTTAACAGGAAGTTCTTTAAATCTAATTTCACACTAAAATCAATAAGAAATGGGTGTAGAAACAGTAAAACTGGCAGAAAGCAAAGAACAGGTTCAGGAGTTTATCAAATACCTGCTAAAGGATATCCGGGCGATGGAAAAGATGCTTTCGGAAGATTATTTCGAGACAGATACCATTCGCATCGGGGCCGAACAGGAACTTTGCCTGGTTGATAAATATGCAAAGCCGGCGCCTATCTCTATTGAACTGCTTGAAGTACTGAATGATGAAGCCTTTACGACCGAACTTGCCCGCTTCAACCTTGAAACCAATCTTGACCCCCTTGAATTTAAGGGAAAATGCCTGTCTCAGCTCGAAGCCAATATTCTCAATCAGCTTGATAAAGCCCGCGAAGCGATAAAGCAATTTGAAGGAGATGTTGTTTTGACCGGTGTATTACCAACCATCAGGAAATCAGATCTGGATATTGAAAATCTTACACCACTGCCCCGATACAGGGCTTTGTGCGATGCCATCAATAAACTTCGGGGCGATGAATACGACCTGCGTATCCAGGGTATGGACGAGTTACTGATGCGTTTTGATACACCACTTTTAGAAGCGTGTAATACCGGGTTTCAGGTTCATCTTCAGGTAAACCCCGATGAATTTGTGAATAAATACAACCTTGCCCAGGCGATAACAGGACCCGTACTGGCTGGGGCTGTAAATTCCCCCCTGTTATTTGGAAAGCGCTTATGGGCCGAGACACGAATTGCACTGTTCCATCAGTCTGTGGATACGCGCCAGGTTGGCGACCACCTCCGCGATAACAGCCCCCGTGTAACGTTTGGCAACGAGTGGCTGAAGAACAGCATTCTTGAAATTTATAAAGAGGATATAGCCCGGTACAGAGTGATGCTCAGCTCAAACCTTACCGAGGATGTAGATGAAATTCTTGAATCCGGCGGGGTGCCAAAACTCATGGCATTGCAAGTGCATAATGGAACGGTGTATCGATGGAACAGGCCTTGTTATGGAATCAGCAACGGTAAGCCGCACTTAAGGATTGAGAATCGAATTTTTCCGTCTGGGCCAACCGTAACCGACGAAATTGCAAACGCATCGTTCTGGCTTGGATTGTTAAATGGTATGGACAGTGAATATCCAGATATCTCAAAAGTTCTCGATTTTGATGATGCCAGAATGAATTTTATCGCTGCGTCAAAACTTGGCCTGGATACAAAATTTAAATGGGTTAGGGATAAACGATATTCAGCAGTTGAGCTTATCACTAAAGAGTTGCTGCCACTGGCAAGGGAAGGGCTTAAGAATGCCAATGTGTATGAAGGTGATATCACCAGTTATCTCGATGTGATTGAAGAGCGAACGGAGTCTGCACAAACAGGTAGCTACTGGATGGTAAAATCGTACAATTCTTTAAGTAAAGTTGTGAGTAAAGAACAGGCTCTTACCGCTGTTACCAATGCAATGATAAAAAATCAGCGAAAAGGAGAGCCTGTGCACAAATGGGGCCTTGCTAAACCGGATGACATGGAGATGTGGCAGCCATCATCCCTGCTGGTGGAAGAATTTATGACAACAGACCTGTTTACTGTTCAAAAAGATGATATTATCGAGCTTGTAGCTAATCTCTTTGAGTGGAGACGAATACGGTATGTGCCGGTGGAAGACGACAGTAAACACCTTGTTGGACTGATAACCATGCGGATGATTTTCAGGGAGTTTAATGATATTCTACACAACAGGGGCTCTTCGAGCAAAGCAGTTGAAGATATTATGATCAAAAACCCTATCACGATTCACCCCGAGGCTTCAATCCTTGAGGCGATAGAGATTATGGACAGTCAGAAAATAGGATGCTTGCCTGTAGTAAAAAATAACCGGCTTGTTGGTATTATTACTGAGCAAAATTATATGACAATTACATCAAGACTGCTGAAACAGATGCATAAAAATAACGGAAAAAAGGACCTCAGCGATAGCTGAACATATTTAAAATACAGGTGCTTAATATGGGGCAGCAAAAGCTTTCAATTGCAAAAGATCCTGAATCGAGGAAGAAGTTTCTTCTACATTTGCTGCATGATGTAGAAGCAATCGAAAAAATGCTCGAAGATGGACAGTTTGAATCAGGTATTAGCCGAATCGGTGCTGAGCAAGAGTTTTGTCTTGTGGATAAACATTTCAGGCCGTCTTTAAACTCGCTTCAGGTATTGGAGAAGATATCAGATCCCCATTTTACACCTGAACTTGCCAGGTATAACCTCGAAATAAATCTGGATCCGCTAAAATTCAGCGATGACTGTTTCTCGGTGATGGAAACGAGTTTGCGAAATTTGCTCAATAAAGCAGAGTTGGCGGCCGGTTCATTCGAAGAGAAAATTGTACTGACTGGTATCCTGCCTACCATTGATTACAGAGCAGTTCAGATGGAGTATATGACTCCAAAACAGCGCTATGAAGCACTTGCCAATATCATTGCTGAATTGAGGGGTGAAGATTTTGAATTGAATATTACGGGTGTGGATGAGCTTATTTTGAAACATCACAATATTCTTTTTGAGGCGTGTAATACCAGCTTTCAATGCCACTTACAGATAGAGCCGGATGAATTTCCTGATATGTATAACTGGGCGCAGATGTTATCAGGTCCGGTGCTGTCGGTAGCGGCAAATTCGCCGTTATTGATTGGAAAACAGCTATGGGCTGAAACACGGATACCCCTTTTTCAGCAAAGTATTGATACACGTGGTAAGGGGTATCACCTGAGGGAGCGTGCGCAGCGGGTAACGTTCGGTAACAGATGGATAGAAAATGTAGGAGATGTATATAAAAACGACATAGCCAGGCATACCCTTCTCTTTATGACAGATATCAAAAAAGATTCTCTGGATGTTTTAAAGGAGGGGAAAATACCAAATCTCAGGGCATTACAGCTCCATAACGGAACCATTTATAAATGGAACCGACCTTGCTATGGCGTTACAAATGGTGTGCCGCATCTGCGCATTGAAAACAGATATTTGCCATCCGGTCCAACTGTAGATGATGAAATCGCCAATCTTGCACTTTGGTGTGGTTTAATGAGCAGTATGCCTGATAAGTTCAGGGGAAATTGGAGTAATATGCCGTTTGAAGAGGCTAAAGAGAATTTTCACAAAGCGGCAATGTGGGGTATCCAAAGTGGAATGGTGTGGGATGGGCGCCTCACTTCTGCACGAAATCTTATTCTGGATCAGTTGCTGCCCATGGCACAAGAGGGGCTCGAATCAAAGAACATTAACTCGGGCGATATCGATAAATATCTTTCGATTATTGAACAGCGGGCTGCCCGCCATGCTACCGGCTCAAGATGGATCGTAAACAGTTATCGCAAACTAAAAAAAGAACTGGCAAGAGATGAAGCCGCAATTGCTCTCACGGTAATCATGCACAACAGAAGATTATCGGGCTCGCCTGTTCATGAATGGGAGCCTGCAACTCTTGAGGAGGCCGAAAAACTTGAACTTCACTATGAATTTGTGAGCAATGTAATGACCACAGACCTGATTACAGTGAATGAAAACGATTTGGCTTACCTTGTGCTCAAAATAATGGATTGGAGAAACATACGGCATTTGCCTGTTGAAGATAGCCGTGGATATCTGAAAGGAATTATTACAAAAAAGAGATTGGTTCAGTATCTTAGTGATCCCAAAAAGAAAGACCTCGCAACAGCCGGAGATGTGATGGAGAAAGATCCTGTAACCATTGGCCCAAACGAGGATATAAAATTTGCCATGCTCTTGATGCTTGATAAAGGGGTAAGCAGTTTGCCTGTGGTAGAACACGGAGAACTGATTGGAATAATAACAGACAAGGATACAAGAGACGTGTGGAATAAGATGAAGAAAAAAACTGATGCAGATTAAAGAAGCCGACAAGGAAGTTTTAGAAGATAATGAACGGCTGTGCTGGCATTACAACTCTGAGAAACCGGGTCCGGTTTTGGTTCTCTTAGTGGGTATTCACGGGAATGAGCCCGCAGGTGTAGAGGCAGTAAAAAGAATCGCTAAAAAAAGCGCGAATTTTGAAGGAAGATTTTACGGCAGTGTGTATGCCATTGCAGGAAACCTGAAAGCCCTTGAACAGGGAGTTCGATACATCGATACAGACCTGAACCGTTTGTGGGAACTGTTCAATACAAGCAGGGACTACTCCCTGAAAAATGGGGCCGTAAAACCAGTAGAATATCTCGAAAGCCTTGAGATTAAGCGTGTAATCGAAGCGATTATTAATAGACATGCTGATCAATTAGATGATTTTGTTTTTGCGGATCTCCATACCACATCATCTCAAAGTTGTGCATTTATTTTACTGAATGATACTCTCTCAAACAGAGAACTTGCCCGAAAATTTCCTGTTCCTCAAATACTCGGTATTGAAGAGAATATTCAGGGTACACTTCTCAGTTACATCAACAACCTCGGGTTTAGAGCGCTTGGGTTTGAGGCCGGTGCGCACGATGATGAAATATCGATTGAGCGGAGTGTTGCATTTTTGCATTTGCTCCTTCACCAGGCCGGCAATATTGAACTAACCGATGTTGAACGTCGAAAATACAGTGACATTATTGAGGTGTACGAAGATGTGCCAAATACGTACTACGAAGTAATCCATCATAAATTGGTGGATAATGCCGAGGATTTTCAAATGATTGAGGGATTTGAAAACTTTATTCCAATTGAAAAGAATACACCTCTTGCATATGAACATGGAATATTAATTCGTGCGCCTAAAAGCGGCCGGATCTTTATGCCTCTATACCAGAAAAAAGGCCATGATGGTTTTCTCATAGTAAAAGAGGTTTCTCCATTTTGGCTCGAAGTGTCAGGATATCTCAGGAGAAGTTCTGTTCACGGCTTTCTCAGGTTTTTACCGGGAGTAACCCGAACCGGCAATCGCAGCTTCGAAGTTGACCTGAATGTAGCCAGATTTCTTGTAAAAGATATTTTTCATCTTCTTGGCTACAGGGTTACAGAAAAAAATGAATTTACGCTTATTTGTTACCGGCGATAAACCCTATATTTGCCCCAAAACCACTATTTGATGCAATCTGAACCTCTATGTTAGATTATCGATTTGTTGATGGAACCCGGCTAACCTCCGTACTCGAAGCGCTGATATTTGCCAGCCCGGAACCTATAACCTGGGAGAAACTTTCAGCGATTATCAAAGAGAGCGAGGAAGAGCTTGAACTTGACAAGCCCACCATACGGCGTATTGTTGATCAGCTCAATGAACGATTTGAAGAGAATGATCTCTCCTTCAGAATTGAAGAGACCGGCGGCGGATATACCTATGTTACACAACCCCGGTTTCATCCATGGCTCAGTATTTTTCAACATGAAAATGCGTATCGGAAATTATCACAATCGGCCATTGAAACACTGGCAATTGTGGCGTACCGGCAACCCATCACCAAACCTGAGGTGGATAGTATCCGCGGTGTGGATTCGGGATATATTCTAAGGCAGCTTCTTGAAAAAATGCTCGTGAAAGTATCCGGCCGGGCCGATTCCCCGGGCAAACCCCTTCTCTATAAAACCACACCCTACTTTCTCAAACATTTTGGAATCAACTCTGTTGATGAACTCCCTAAACCGCGCGAAATTGATGAAATTCTGAAAGATGATGATATGGCCGAACATCGCCGGCTTTTGATGGAGAGACAGATGGAGCTGGAAGATCAGCAGGCACAGGAGCTGTTTGAGGAATTTTCAGAGAATCACGAAGAGAGTGAAGAAGATCAGCAAAATCCGGACTTATAATTTTTTGGTTGAAATTTGATTTGTATTGCTGAATAAAATGAAAAAATTCAGTAAGCTAATGGGATAACATCGTTCTACCAGTTAATCAAATTTTAATCATATGAAAATCAGATCATTATTATTGAGCATACTGCTCGTAGTTGCTTTTTCAAATCTATCTTATGCATCATCAGAAGAGTCGCCACTGGTGGGCTCCTGGGAGTTTAACGTTACCGGAGCTCCATGGGAGTACAGCCGGGGTTTGATTATTGTTGAACCGGGAGAGGATGGCGAGCTGTCGGGAAAAGTTGAATTTAGTACGGGGAGAGTGGTTCAAATAGCTTCAATTCTCGTTGAAGACGAAAGTGTGGTTTTTGAGGTAGTTGTGGATGGGTATGATGTGAAATCAGACCTGCAACTTTCCGGAGATGACCTGCAGGGAGTTGTACAGACGATTGAAGGAAACATGAACTTTTCTGCAAAAAGAGCAGTTTCAGAATAGTTTTTACCCCTCATTTGCTGGGAAAAAATCGGGTGTTGAGATTGAGTGTATTTAGTGTGTATATTAATACACACTAAATATTCAAGAAACTCATTACTATTGGCTGAGAAAAGTATCACAGCATCCATCCTTTGGGACAAATTTGGAATTGGGGTTTCAGGCATTTGCGCAATACACTGCCTGTTTTTTCCCGCAATAATCTCACTGCTTCCCGTTTTTACTTCCATATCGTTTTTACACGAATGGGCACATCCTCTATTTCTCATTTTACTGTTACCGATTGTCTACTACGCCGCAAAGAGAAGCCATTTCGACAGGTTTATTACATCTCTGTTAATTGTCGGGTTTCTTTTTGTGCTTGCCGGATGGCTTTTGGGCCATTTTTGGCTGGGTTTGGTTGTAGAAACTTCTCTTACTGTAATCGGGAGTTTTATTCTTATATCAGGTCACTGGTTGAATTATAAACATCACAGATCGTGTAAGGTTAAATCTCACAATCACCACCCGATTGAAATGCAAAAAAAATAACATCATGAAACGTCTCAATTTTACTCTCGATAAATCCACTGTTGAACTGCTCAATGATCTGTCAGAAAAGTACTATGAGGGGAATAAATCGCAGACGGTTCGTGCCGCGCTCGAAAGTCTTGCGGCAAGGCAGGGTCATGATGGCTGGGTAATCAGCGGGTACACACCGCTTCGAATTGATCATGATGCGAATTGCCACACATGTGGTACAGATTACAATGAGGGCAACATTCTTTTCCGCCCTGTTTTTGAGAGAGGTAACAGTCCGGCAGCAATTCAGCAGATACCCAGTGAAGAGTGGGTAGAGTGCTCAAGTTGTGTGGAAAAACAGTGATACTGAAACACTTTTTTTGAATTTTGAAAAAATTTCAAACGAACATATCAACCTATAAAAAGTTTCCGGCTCTTTTAGCTACGCTCGGCTTACTGTTTATTGTGCTGCATCCTCTCGAGCATGCGGCAGAAACGTTTTTATTTGAAAGTGATACAGTACACCATGAATTACCTGCAGACAAAAAGAATGATACAACAGAATCAGACTGTATCGAATGTGTTCTGGTTACTTCAATGGTTACCGATTGTGAACCAACATCGGTAATTCTTCAAATCAAAAGTGATTATATCTCAGCTACAGAATTCAGTTTTTTGAAATTAAAGCAGGCTGATTTTGGCTTTTCTCTTCGCGCTCCCCCGCATTTATACGTTTAAATCACTAAGCACATCCAAAACCGGATTCTTAAACGAAATTCCGGTAAACGTATAAACGCCCCGAGGCTTTCAGGCTTGGGATAATCTTATATAAATGATTAAAAATAAGATACCTATAACTATTTTATGTGGTTTTTTGGGATCGGGTAAGACCACTCTTTTGAACCACATTCTTGAAAATAATAAAGGTAAAAAAGTTGCTGTAATTATTAATGAATTTGGCGAAGTGAACGTCGATTCCAAACTGGTTAAACATACATCTGAAAAGGTGATTGAGCTCTCAAACGGCTGCATCTGCTGCACGCTGCGCGGTGATTTGATTGAGGGAGTTCACGATTTGATACAGGAGCATAACATCGATCATATCGTGATTGAATCGACAGGAATCGGGGAGCCGGTACCCATTGCACAGGCGTTTTACGTTCAGCCTGAACTGCTGGCGCTTGAACCGGGCATCCCAAACGTTCAGCATCGTGTATTTGTGGATTCAATCATTACTGTGGTAGATAGCTCCCAGTTTATGGAAATGTATCAGCGAAACAGCACGGTAGAGGGTGACGACTTCAACCGCGGTTACGGTCAGCTCCTGGCCGAACAGATTGAGGGCGCCGATATTCTTATTCTGAACAAAACCGACCAGGCATCAGTAACTCAAATCGATACGCTGAAAGAGCTTTTCTCAACGATGAACCCGAGAGCAGTTATGTTTGAATCAGAATATGGCCAAGTTGATCCGCAGGAAATCCTTAACACAGGAATTTTTGATATACAAACTGCTGAGCAGTCGTCACTTTGGGTTGCAGAGCTGGAGAAGGAACCGGGTTCTGAGTCAGAAGAGTATGGAATTGAAACTTTCGTCTATACAACAACCAATCGATTTGAAGAGACAAAACTGATAGATACACTAAACAGTGGTCTGCCCGAAAATATTTTTCGGTCGAAGGGATTGATTGCTATTGAGGGTTCTGATGCTGCATTTCTATGGAGTCAGGCAGGCAAGTTTTTGCAATTCGAACAGATAGGGCGCTTTCAGGATGCTGAGAATGCACGAAGTGAAATCGTATTCATCGGCCAAAACCTGAACAGAGAGTGGATTAAAGATAAACTTGATAACGCTGTAACCTCTACTTCGTTCGCGAGAACGAAATAAACATAAGTCACTAAGCATGGGAGGGTGATGCCTTCCATGCTCTTTTACACATCCAGAAAATCATTTGTAAAACCTTTAACAATAGAACAGATATTTATGAATGCTGAACATGCAATCACCCGAAAAAAAGCACTCAAATTCATGGCGCTTGGATCCTTCACATCCATTTTGGCTCCGGCGGTTTTTACTACATCCTGCGCGGCGAATAACCGGACCGGCGGATATCAATCCTATGATGAGATCTTCAATGAGGTCTACCCATTTTCGCTTGCTGATCTTCCCTACAGTTATGATGCGCTTGAGACGGCAATCGACGCCAATACGATGGAGATCCATCATGGGCGTCACCATCAGGGATATATCAATAATCTGAATAACGCTCCTGAAGATCATGCAGACCTGCAGGAGATGACGCTTATCGATCTAGTTGCCGGTTTGAACAATTTGCCCGAGGAAGTGAGAACGGCCGTAAGAAATCACGGTGGCGGGCACCTGAACCACGCCATGTTCTGGAATACGATGAGTGCAGAGGGTGGTTCACCCAATGGTGCGCTCAAGGAGGCCATTGATCGTGATTTTGGAAGTGAAGACTCTCTGAAAGAGGAGTTCTCCTCAGCTGCGGGCGGTGTGTTTGGAAGCGGCTGGGCATGGCTGGCATCCGATAGCAACGGAGGCCTCCAAGTAGTGCAAACCCCAAACCAGGACAATCCGCTTACTGATGGGCTGACACCGCTTGTAGGAGTAGATGTTTGGGAACACGCCTATTATCTCAACTATCAAAACCGGCGCGGAGATTATGTGAATGCTTTTTGGGACCTGATTTACTGGGATAAGGTGGCGGAAATTTATGATGAATCACAGAGCTGATGAATCCAACAGACTCTGTACTAGACTGGATCATTGTGGGAGGGGGTATACACGGTACTTACCTCTCCAATGTTCTCATTAAAAAGCGGGTTACAGGCAGAGATAATCTTCGGGTAATTGATCCACACGATGAGGCTTTGACCTCCTGGAAAAGAGTTACAGAGAATGTAGGTATGGAATACCTGCGATCGCCCAAAGTGCATCACCTTGATTTGGAGCCGTTTTCACTTAAACACTACTCGCAGTGCACCGACTGTTCAGAGAGACAATTTATAGCTCCTAACGACAGGCCATCTTTAAGCCTGTTCAATCACCATGCCGAATCGGTTATCAGAAGAAATGGTCTTGAGAAACTAAGAGTTAAGGAATGGGCTGTCAGGATTGATCCGGGAACAGCATATCACACGGTTCATACTGAATATGATTGCCTTAAGGCAAAAAACCTGATACTTGCTACCGGCAGTGGCAGTGCTGAATGGCCTCTGTGGGCAATTAATGCAATGAATGAGGGAGCATTGATACAACATGTTCTGGATCCAAAGTACGATGCTAATCAACTACCCACAGAAGCTGAGATTCTGGTAGTTGGCGGGGGTATGTCAGCTGTTCAAACCGCCCTCTCTATCTCAACTGAAAAAAGGCGAGTCACACTTGTATCGCCACATTCGCTTCGAATGAATAACTATGACTCTGATCCGGGCTGGATGGGACCGAAATATCTCAGAAAATTTCGTTCGGTTTCTTGTTTTACTAAACGACGAAAGCTCATCGAGCAGGCACGAAATCGAGGTACTGTGACCTCCGATCTTTACCATGCATTCAGAAATCAGGTTAAAAAAGTAAGTTGTGTGCGGGTGGTTGACAGTATAATTAGCTGCACAGTATTGACTGAAGGGCTGAATTTACTACAGTTACAAAGTGGAGAAAAGCTGGCCTGTAATGCGATAGTTTTGGCAACCGGCTACCGAAACAGACGCCCCGGAGGAGAGATGATCAGCAGGTTGATTGATCAATATAATCTGAGGTGTTCTGCTTGCGGATATCCTGTCCCCCAATCAAACCTTGAATGGTTCGACCGGATCTATTTAAGCGGACCGCTTGCAGAGCTGGAAGTGGGTCCTGCTGCACAAAATGTTATTGGAGCCCGTATGGCAGCGGAAAAAATTTTAAATATGTATTGAAAAAATAATTTTTAGCCAAAGCTAAAAAATTTATTATCTTCATGTGTGTTTGGTTTGGAAACTAAAATAATGATCAATTGGATGAATAAAGTATGGACCGGACTGATTCTCCTACTGGCTTTGGAGATGGCATTGGTCTATCCAGCTCACATTATCATTGATCATTCAGGGTTGTTTGGCCATCATCATCACCATGATCATCCATATGAAGATTACCCTGAAGATGATCTATGTCTGTTTTGTGTGAATATGGGTGGGATGGAGCATTCAGAGGTTTTGATAACTCAACCTGCCGTCAGTATTGCAGATGATTTTTCGGATTTTATTCAATCATTTAAAACAAGAAATGAACTTTCGATTCAAACTCGTGCACCGCCTTTCGGTTTAAATAAATAAAGAATCAAGAAGACAAATCAGAGTTAACAAATAAGTTTATCAGGTAGAATAATGAAAAGATATATAAAACTGGCAGTTGTGTTGCTGCTTTTTGGGCTGGGAGTAAATGAATCCCGCGCCACCAGCACAAATGAAACCCTCAAGGGAGAGATAAAAGATGCTGTAACCGGTGAAGCCATCCCGGGAGCTACTGTTTTTATAGAAGAGCTTGAAAGAGGAGCTGCGGCTGATATTAACGGTCAATTTGAATTTAGAAATGTAGCACCGGGCAGCTATACATTAAATGTGTCTTCTATTGGATTAAGATCGGTTCAAATAACCGTTGATCATCCGGGGGAAGGTTTTATTACAATACAATTGACACCGGTTTTACTCAGAGGAGAAGAGGTAGTTGTAACAGGATCTCCGCTGGGTCGCAATATCCGTTACCAACCGGCACAGGCGATGAACCGGGAAGCTTTGCAACAAAAAGCGGCACCCAGCCTGGGAGAAATTCTGGATGGGAGTCCGGGTGTTTCGGCCCGTTCGTTTGGTTCGGCTCCATCGCGTCCCGTTATTCGGGGCCTTGATGGCGATCGGGTTTTGGTACTGCAGAACGGTGAACGGATGGGAGATCTATCCGGTACAGCAGTCGATCATGCGGTATCTCTGGATCCGCTTTCGATGGATCGCGTGGAAGTGATCCGTGGACCGGCAAGCTTGTTGTATGGTTCCAGTGCAATTGGCGGAGTAGTAAACTTATTTAGTAATGATATGCCGAGAGACTGGGACAAAGGTTCATCAGGCAGTCTGGCAACACACGTGGCTACTGTAAATGATATGGGCGCAGGTTTGGCGCGTTATCAATATGGATCTGATCATTTTGCTGCCACAGGGCGTTTTATTTATCGTGATGGGGGTGATCTGCGTACTCCTGAGGGCAGACTGCCCGATACAGCGATCAATAATCTGAGTTACGGCACGGGAGTAGCTTATCGTTCCGGTCGATTTCAAACAGGACTTTCCTTTTCAGGTATGGATTATACATATGGCTTGCCGGAAGCGATCGATGATCCAAACGAAAATGTAGAAATTCGAATGAATCGAACCAATATTCAAAGTGTTTCTACCCTTGAGATGGGCCGCTTTTTTGAGCTGGCAGAACTACGGCTGCAATACAGCGATTATAAGCATGATGAAATAGAAACCGAGATAAACCCGGACGGAACTGTAGATGAAGACCTGGAGATCTCTTTCGATCAGCAAACAATCAGCAGTTCGCTGGTGCTTCGGCACAGGCCTGTAGGACTATTTGAAGGAGCTATTGGATTCAGCTTTAACTATTCGCAGCTGGATGTTGGAGGGGACGAGGCACTTACGCCGAATGCAGAAAGCTATTTTTTGGCTGCATATTTATATGAAGAAATCAGCCTTAATCGTTTCTTAACCATGAAAGCCGGTACAAGGGTTGAATTCAAGGAGTTGTTTGTAAAAACCAACGAGCTTTTTTCGGATGCAGAACAGTTCGAAGATCGCTCTGACCTGATATTTGCCGGTGCAGTTGGATTGAATTTTAGTCCGAACAGGAACTGGGAGTCGGGTATCCAGCTTGCAAGGGCATTCCGTACTCCGGGGGTTGAAGAACTCTATTCAGATGCTCCTCATCTTGCTGCCGGTTCATATGATATTGGCGATCCCACACTCGACAATGAGATCAGCCTGGGTTCAGACTTTTTTATTCGATATAGTAACAATAGGGTGAGAAGTGAACTCTCGTTATTCGCAAATCGCATCAACAACTTCATTAACTTTTCGCCAACCGGTGAAATTCATGAGCCATCCGGTCTGCCCATTTTTGTTTATGGTTCAACTGATGCATTCTTAACCGGGTTTGAATTTCAAACAGATGTTGCGATGAGTGAACAGCTGCGTGTTGGAGTTGGCTTTGATTATGTGCGTGGTATAGAACGGTCGGGCGATCAAAACGATCTTCCATTCATTCCCCCTTTCAGAACTCATTTATCTGCAATGTACGATAGTGGCAGCTGGTGGGGAGGTCCCCGGATGCGTATTGCAACCACACAAAACCGTGTTGCACCCAATGAAGATGTGACCGATGGATATATACTGGTCGGAATGGATGCCGGGTATCGTTTTGGGCATGGAGTTTCATTCACTCTCCGGGTGGACAATCTTCTAAATGAAAGCTATCGCGATCATCTGAGCCGTGTAGAAGACCGCAATAACCCGATGCCGGCGCGTAATATTAATGCGATGTTGAGGTGGGAGTTTTAGATTGGCATGATAATTATCTGAGATCCAAGTCAATTCATCTAATTTGATGGTGTTAAAGATTCAAGCATTTTGAACTTATCGACACTCATCGATGTAGAGTTTTATAGTAAATCTCTACATATTACATCCATGAAATGCTCCACCGGAAAAAACCAATACTCCACAAAGTCTATTGCGGAAGCATCGCTGATCGATATTCACATCCATCGCAATTTTCAACCGGATCAGGGGCCGCAAAATGTTTATCAATGTGAGATTTGTGAAGAATGGCATTTCACCAGTAAATCACCCGGCAGGAATGAGCGCTTACAGGAGATGATCGACTCCGGAGAGATGCAGCGAATGCAGAGGGCAAGGCGATGGGAATGATTTTTAATTGTCAAGCCATACTTGATAGTGGTCAGGTTTCGATATGATATGTGGCCCGCCCGCGATATGACAATGCATATGATGGAGCTGGTGTGCGCAACGCCCGACAGGCTTAACCTGATGATGAAAGGCGATCTGGTGTTTCATCATTGGATGTGATAGAATGCAATTTTTTCAGTTCAAGGAACTCATTTAGCGAATTAATTCATTAGGTGCCACAAAAGGTTTTGTACTGTTCATCAAATCCCGGGGGCACAAATTGCAGCTCTTTTGCTTCCCACTGTTCACGATAAGGGTTTTTTAGTTTTTCGAGCAGGGTATCAAATTTTGCATAATCACCATCACCGGAAGCTTCTGTCAGTGCTTCTTCGACGAGATGATTTCTAGGGATAAGGAGCGGATTTATCTGAGCCATTCTTCGGCGCGCCTCGCTGAGCCCGCCATGCTGTTTTTCAATAACAGCTCTCCACTGATTATGCCAATTCCGGAACTCCTGATCAGCTTTAAAATGGCCGGGGGTTTCATCAGGGTTGGCAATGACGAGAAAGGTATTTGTATAATCGGCTTTCGACTTCTCCATCCACGATATGATCTGATCTGTCAGATCTTTCTCTTGTTTACCTGATGTGCTGAAACCGAGCTTTTTCCCCATCATCCGATACCATTCATCATTAAAACGAGGCTCAAACTCCCGGATCACTTCCTCAGCAGCTTTTCTTGCTTTTTCTTCATCATCATCGATGAATGGGAGAAGAGTGCCGGCAAAAATAGCCAGGTTCCACTGCACGATTCCCGGCTGGTTGCTAAAGGCGTAGCGCTTGTTGATATCAACCGAACTAAAGGCAGTGGATGGATCGAACGCATTCATAAATGAGCACGGTCCAAAATCGATTGATTCACCGCTGATGCTCATATTATCTGTATTTAGCACACCATGGATAAAACCGATACGCATCCACTCTAAAACCAGATTTAGCTGCTTCTCAGCAACGCGTTTTAACAAGCCCAGTGCTCTGTTTTCTGTTTCCTCCAGATCAGGGTAGTGCCTGTTAATGGTGTAATTAAGAAATTCTTGCTGTTTTTTCCGGGATAAAAATCGGTATACATACTCGAATGTGCCAATGCGAATATGGCTGGAGGCCACCCTTGTGAGAATCGCTCCGGGATGGACAGTTTCCCGGTAAACGGGCTGACCCGTCTCTGCTACAGCAAGGCTCTCAGATGTGGGAATGCCAAGATGATGCAGAGATTCACTGATCAGATACTCTCTGAGCATGGAGTAAAGGGTAGCGCGCCCATCACCGGATCTTGAATAGGGAGTTCTGCCACTACCTTTGAACTGTATATCATATCGTTTTCCATCCGGAGAAATATGTTCACCAAGCACAATAGCTCTTCCATCACCAAGCATAGTAAAGTGCCCAAACTGATGCCCCGCGTAGGCTTGAGATATTGGCTCTGCAGCGTACGGAAGTTGATTACCGGTGAAGATAGCTGCAACATCAGCATGATCAGTTTTAGAAAAGTCCAGACCCAGCTCATCAGCCAGGCGGGAGTTTAGGAAAATCAATTCAGGCTTTTCAACCGGTATTGGGTCCACTATAGAGAAGAACCCCTGTGATAGTTTTTTGTAGCTATTATCGAATTTCCATCCTTGGTTATTCTTCATGATGTCGATCTTGTGAGTGTATTAAATAGTTGCTTGTAATGGGTTCAGGTTAAACGTTCTAAAGTGGAGCCGCATCTGAAAAATCTCAAACATATTCCGAAGACCGTTTGTTCAGTTGAGTTTCTGAATCAATTGCCCATCAAGTCATCGGATGAGTCCATGCTGAAACAACAAGGGAGGGGAAAATAAGTGAAGTTCTTCGGAAAAACTCATCCGATGACTGTTCGTTCAACAACCGTTTACCCTGTTTACGGTATTAGAGTCATCGGATGAGTCCATGCCGAGACAACGAAGGCGGATTAGTATGGGAGATTTTTCAAATAAACTCATCCGATGATTATTCAATCAGTAACTAAGTACTAATTTTTTTATGGAATCCCTCTCCGAAACTGTTCTCTGAGTTCTACAATATAGATCGCCAATTGATCACGCACATCCTTGCCCCTGTTGTAAAACTCATTGAACGTTTTCTCGTCGATGAACTCCTTTTTTTTGATCTCCTGTAGGGCTGTCAGCATTCGGTTTGCGGCAAAGAGCCCGCGTTTACAGTTGGCTATGTTTCCGCCGATGCTTTCCAGATCGAACCCAAAACCGAAGCCACCAGCAATTTTTGCCGGTGGAATAATCACTGAACGCGTAAAAGTATCTACTGATTCATCATCAATTTCATTGAGTTCATTATCAATCAGTTTCATGGCATCAAGCGTATATTGGTAGGCATCCTGATAGATCGGTAAATTTTCGAAACTGTCGAAATCATCAGGCTTAAAATCGACAGCCTTTTTCCACTCATCGCCCTCTTCATACTCTTCGATCGAAAATTCTTCCAGAAATTTATTCTCATCGAGAAAGCTATCAAGTGTATGCAACCATCCCATCTCAATGGCTATTAGTTTATCGCGATCAGGGTGGTCTTCATATATTTTATAAAGATGTAAATATTGGTCTGTACGCCGGTCAGACTCTTTCATGAACTCTTCCCAACGATGTTCGTCCCAGATTTCAGGTTCGTTTTCTTCTTCGTTATCAATAGGTTCATTCACATCACTCATGATCACCTCTTTTTTGATTTTGGATAATTTGGATTTCTCTCAGCCTAAATGTATATGTTGAGTTTTAATGAGTCAATTGCCCATCAAGTCATCGGATGAGTCCATGTTGAAACAACAAGGGAGGGTAAAATATGTGAGGTTCTTCGGAAAACTCATCCGATGACTGCCAGCCCCAAGAATCAACCTGATTTACAAGTTGACATCCATTTTTTTTCGGCTTACCCTTACACAGCAACAGGTTCCCGTTAGCAATGCTCTCGGGATGAAAAGGGAATCCGGTGACTTGGCCTCAGAAGTTTATTCCAGGCCGGGAAGTCCGGAACTATCCCCGTAGCTGTAATCTCCATATAACTTTCAGCAATTCTTTGCCACTGTCCACACGATATGACGGGAAGGCTGCTGAAGGGGAGTAAGTCAGAAGACCTGCCTGTATGCTGTAAATTCAGGCTTTCGGAGGAAAAGCCGGGAATGTGCTCTCTTTGTATCCATTAAAGGTATATCGATTGCTGCTCCCACCATTTTTTCTCGAAAGCTCATCGGTTAACTTTAAAATTTCATAAAACCATGAGCAAAATTCTCATTTCTTTATTTGGGGCACTACTTTTTGCCCCGGCAGTTCTGGCGCAACCGGCTCCGGCTGCAACAGATACACTCAATCTCGATCAGATTGTTATTACGGCATCTAAAATTCCACTATCACAGCGTGAAACTACCAAGCCGGTTATCATCATCAACCGTGCAGAAATTGAAAGAAACAGCGGACGTGATATTTCGCAGATTCTCAATCAGCAGAGTGGTATTCGTGTGAATGATGCATACGGAGCACCATCAAACGGCCGTATTCTCTACATGCAGGGTGCCGCGGCACAGAATACTCTCATCCTGGTGGATGGTTTCCCAATCAGTGACCCATCCGGAGTTGGCGGATTGTTCGATCTAAGGCTGCTTCCTACAAATAACCTGGAGCGAATCGAGGTATTAAAAGGAAGCCAGTCCACACTTTATGGAACGGATGCCATTGCAGGTGTAGTCAACTTGATAACCCGCAGTGGGGGCGAAGAGCCGATTAGTGGAACCGGACGCCTGAGTTATGGCTCATACAATACACTCAATGGTAATTTAGGCGTGAATGGCACTGCCGGCAACAGGGTGAGATACTCGCTCCACTACAACCGTGAGACAAGCGATGGGTTTAGTGCGGCCAGAAACCCTGGAACACCTGAAACTTTTGGTGATGATGGATATGAACTCAATGCATTTTACGGAAAAACAGATTTCTTGATTACTGAGAATCTGACAGTATCGCCATTTTTGAATTATTCAAGCAATAAAGGTGATTATGATGCCGGTTCCTTCGAGGATGCTGATAATTTCTACACACTTGAAATGCTCAATCCCGGTCTTCAGGCTCAATATGCAAATGGCTCATTTCGCCTGAATGCCGGTTACAATTATACGAGAACAGCCCGATCTTTTGAGTCTCAGTTTGGAATGAATGAATTTGAAGGGCGTTTTCACAATGCAGATATATTCGGTAATTATCAGTTTGGTGACTACGTGCAGATGCTTGCGGGGTTCAATTTTCAGGAGTTTTCCATTCCCGGCAATGAAGATATCGCAGAACGCGATGCAAGCATTATAAGTCCCTATTCAACACTTTACCTTAAAAATCTTCGCGGATTCAGTGCTGAACTGGGCTACCGCCTCAACAACCATTCTGAATATGGAAACAACTCCACGTTCAGTTTTTCACCATCATTTAATGTTGTTGAGAATGTGAAGGTTTATGGATCAATCAGTACCGGGTTTAAAGCACCAACTCTGGATGAACTCTTCGGGCCGTTTGGTGCCAATCCGGAACTTGATCCTCAGAGAAGTCTCTATGTCAATGCCGGTATAGAAGCGTACCTGATCGATCAGTCTTTAAAATTATCCGCTCAGTATTTCAACCGGGAGATTGATGACCTTATCATATTCTCTACTCAGGGGTATATCAACCGCGACAAACAGAATGATTACGGAATCGAGCTCACGGCAGACTGGATTGTTAGCAGCAGGGTACAAACAGGATTTTGGTATAATTTTGTTGATGGAGAAATTACCACCATTGGTGACGATGGAAGCCAATTAACACAGGGAAACCTGATCAGAAGGCCAAAACACAGCACGGGAATACAGGCAGGTGTTGCAGTAACCGATCAGTTTTATATTCGTGTTGATGGGGAGTATAACGGGGAAAGACAGGATCTTTTCTTCAATCCGGCGAATAATTTTGCACAGGAAGATATTACTCTGGATGCTTACACACTGGTAAATCTGTATGCTGAGTATAAGCTCAAAAATAATCGTTTTACCCTGTTTGGCGATGTAAAAAATCTGTTCAATACAGACTTTACTGAGGTATATGGATTTAATACCACGGGAATTGCCATCAAAGGCGGACTGCGATTTTCAATCTAAAAATCCTTTCGGTTTTGATTACGACATCGGGATCTGAACCCAGAAAACATGAAGCATAAAACTGTATTTCACTGGAGCGGGGGCAAAGACAGCTCTCTTGCCCTGCTCCGTTTGCTCCGGCACAAGTCATACTCTGTTGAACGGCTGCTCACCACAGTGGATCAAAACAGCAGAAGGATCGCTATGCATGGAGTGAGGGAAGAGCTGCTTCATGTACAGGCGGAAAGTATTGGAATTCCACTTACCATACTTCAGATGCCGGATCAACCCGATATGGAAACATACAATAAGCGGATGGGCGAGCAGATGCAATCGTTCAGAGAGCAGGGGTTTACTCATGCTGCATTTGGTGATATTTATCTTGAAGATTTAAAACAATACCGGGAAAACGAGATGAAAAAAGCCGGTTTTAAATCGGTTTTCCCTATCTGGAAGGAAGATACAAAGCAGCTTGCAAGCCAGTTTACTGAGTCCGGTTTCAGCGCAATTACCGTATGTGTAGATTCTGCCGCGCTGCCCCGGGAATTTGCCGGCAGGGAAGCGGACCGGCATTTCTTCGAGAACCTGCCTGTCGAAACAGATCCATGCGGAGAGAATGGGGAGTTCCATACATTCGTGTATGAAGGCCCCATCTTTCAAAAAAAGATCCCGTTTAAAAAAAAAGCTGTAACGTATAAGAAAATTGAGGGGCCAAACTCCTCTGAAATGGGATTTTGGTATTGCGATCTGTTGCCGGTATGTAATTAATCTTTTACATAGAAAAAAAGAATTACATCAGTCTTTGATCAAATGTGAAAGGCAGCTTTTTACGGATCTCAACCCGCTTAAAATCGGGGTGGTTCGGGTTGATAAGAATATTATATTCATCCCGAATGATAGATGATGGTACCCGAAGCAGGAGAGAAGATGTACTCGCCGCCCAGCTATCACCCTTGGCCCGACATATCTGGTAATTGGATATGTGATGCCAGTTGTACGGTAATTCATCCGAACGGATAATCTTCAAAGAGCTGCTATCCGGAATTGATATTTCAATTAATTGAAATTGGTGATTCAGTCCTTCACCTGATCGGTGAACCAGATTTTCAAGGCAAGCCAGTGCCCGTGATTCTGCAGTGTAGAGAACATGAACTCCTTTTGAGTTCCATCTTGCAGGGTACCCCGATCCTGAAAGAGAATCTGCCCATTTGGAAAGTGTTATGCGGTAAACAATCATTTAGGCCAGCGTACCATATTCAATACTCTGCAACTCTTCATAGATCAGATCGATGCCGCCGGACGTTTGCATGAGATTGAGGGGTGTATGGCCGCCAAGGCCATGAGCCGGTTTTCTGAGCCACCGATCGAAAGAGAAGATTTCACCGAAAACCTCTTCTCCTTTTTGATAGAGTGTAATCATTTTGAGAATCTGCTCGCTGTTTAATGCGTTGAGATTTTTTTCTTCTTTCTGATATCGCTGAATGGTTTTAAATGAGACATCGAGCAGATTGGATAACTCTTCTTTTGAAAGGCCCGATACGGCAAGAAGATCGAAGAAGGCGGTGACAGATACCCCATTCTGAGCCTCGTTCACCAGGTTGAAACTATTCTCTTGCGATGCATTGTATTTAATGGCAACATCGTTTACCTCTGCAGGGTGTTGGGTATTTTTATAGCGTGTTGACATAACCTATCCATACTTTAGTATTTTGTCTTCGAAATATAGACAAAATTCTCAAGGTTTAAAAATTTTGCTTCTAATCTCTCGGATTATTTGCCAATTGTTTTCTATTATATACCTATAGGTCTAAAATAAAAGAGGGAGTTTCCCATGTCAGATGAATCAATCAGGGGGTACTTTTCAAGGCCCCGTATTGGGCTTTTTGCAGGCCCGCTCGTCTTTGCTACTATGCTGCTCATCCCAACGCCAGAAGCCCTTACTCCCGAAGCTTGGGGAGTGGCTGCCGTAGGTATATTAATGGCCATTTGGTGGGTATCGGAAGCAATTCCTATCCCGGCAACAGCACTTCTGCCCATTGTTATGTTTCCGGTTTTGCAGGTGGGAACTATTGCAGAAGCAACCCAGCCGTTTGCCAACCCGCTTATCTATCTCTTTATGGGTGGTTTTATCATTGCACTGGCCATGGAGCGTACCAATCTCCATAAACGGATCGCCCTGAATATTGTACTTCTCGTGGGTACAAAACCAAAATCCATTATTATTGGATTTATGATTTCAGCAGCGTTTCTAAGCATGTGGGTAAGCAATACAGCCACAGCAATGATGATGCTCCCGATAGCTCTCTCCATTATTGGCCTGGTTGAATCGGATGAAAGCATGGACAAAGCCGAGCTGGAGACCAACTTTGCTGTTGTGATGCTACTTGGCCTTGCATATTCGTGTAATATCGGGGGAATAGCCACACTCATCGGCACGCCTCCAAATGCATTAATGGCCGGTTACATGTTCGAAACATATGGTGTGGATATTGGGTTTGGCCAGTGGATGATGGTAGGCCTGCCGCTTGTGATCATATCACTGCCGCTTGTTTACTTCCTCCTCACACGGGTTGTCTTCCCGATTAAACTGAAGATTATTCCGGGAGGATATGGGCTCATCAAAGATCAGCTTGAGAAATCAGGAAAAATGTCAAGTCAGGAGAAAATGGTAGGAGTTGTATTTTTGATGACAGCCACTCTATGGGTTACCCGACCGCTGCTCGAACCATATATCCCGAACATCTCTGATACCGGAATCGCTATATTTGGTGCCTTTCTGATGTTCCTGCTACCGGTAAATTTCAAAAAATTTGAGTTTGTACTTACCTGGGATGATGCCAAACAGCTGCCTTGGGAAGTGTTGATTCTTTTTGGTGGGGGATTAAGTCTTGCAGCCGCCATTACATCAACCGGTTTGGCAACGTGGATTGGTAATTCTCTTCAGGTGCTGGAATTTTTACACATCATCCTTCTGATTCTGCTCTCACTCTTTGTGATCATTTTCCTCACTGAGGTAACAAGTAATACAGCAACCGCAGCGGCATTTTTACCAATTCTTGCATCTGTATCCATCGCAATGGGATACGATCCGCTGTTGCTGGTAATTCCTGCAGCCATAGGTGCAAGCTGTGCATTTATGCTGCCTGTAGCCACACCGCCCAATGCTATTGTTTTTGGTAGCGGATTGGTAAGTATACCTCAAATGGCACGGGCCGGATTTATATTCAACATCGCCATGGTTTTCGTGATTACAATAGTGCTCTATCTGATGATTGGGATGGTATTTGGAGTAGTGATTTAATTCACCGTTAAATAGGATCACAAACGAGGATAAAGGCCCCCAATGATTTGGGGGTACTCATAGTACATCTTCCTCACAAATATTGGCCGTGCTGGTTACACTTTTTCAATCCGTTCTATGATCCTGAAAAGGCTTGGTATTAAACTTCAAGTGGCAGGAGCACGGTACATCTACCCTACTGATATATCGGCCGTGCCTATGGCACCGATCCTTGGGTGAAATTGTTAATGTGGAATTGTAGAATTTTTTTAAGAATCAGGGATTTAGTCTCTTAAGAATAAAAAAATTACTTTCAGGCAACTTCGTATAGCAGGCTGCCGGGGTTCTTAGTGCGTTTTGATGCATCCAGGAGCTCTATCCCCACAACATTACCAGACTCATCATAATCTATAATGATACCCGGCTTATCTTCATCGCTTTCAACAACTTCCTCATCCGAAAATTTCAGATACATTGCATCTGCTGCTTGATCATACTTAATATTCATACTTATCCAGTTTAGAGGTTTTATAGGCAGTTATTATAAGCATAGGTTTTTTGCATCTATTCACAAAAACACGTAAAAGTAACCTATTATTGTTTTGAGTGAATACTTTTTGGTAGATACGTTTACAATCCGATTCATTGATTACCCGATCATGATTTTGAATCGCATCAATAATTTCTTCTTGACGAATACCTCTTGCAGCACATCGTGCAGTTGCATGGTTAGAAAACTCAAGATTATCGTGTTCATTCATTGCTGTAAATTAACAAAAACACTGAAACTTGTAACAGACAAATCAGCCATGTATATCAAAAAAGGTATTTCTGCTTTTGCCATACAATCAGGAATTGATACTTCAATATATAGTATGTTTCCTCTAGTAGAAGAACTATAGTACATATACATTGAAATTCGGGCATGTCTAAAGACACTTCTTCAGCAGCAAATCTTTAAGCAATTCGCAAAGTGGCAGAGCCACGACTTATGTTGTAACAGCGGGATTCATCCCGCTGGATAGATGACAACTCGAAGTACCTGAGTGGCAGCTCCATAGTGCATCTACACGCAAATATCGGGAGGGCTTAAATACCCTTAATCAGCCAGAAATAAGACCCTGAAAGGGTCTATGAACATAGCCCGGGGCATCGCCCCAGGTAAACGCACAGATGAAGAAATACCATCGGCCCTCATCCAATTACAGCACAAAGCACATTCCGATGGTTGTTCTCCGGACAGAATCACCGCCCAGTCAACCCCTGACTGGTTCACATATACCACCCCTCGATTTCAATTGGAACGTTGATAACATCTGTTGCCTCGAGCTGTGATGTGTGACCCTTTCAGGGTCTGGTATAAACCCCCAACTGGCAGAAGTACGATACATCTCCCTCACTGATATATCGGCCGTGCCGAGGGCACTTTTTTTTGAGGTGGTGATCACGGCAAACCACAGATTAAAATCTGTGGTTACAACATCCGGCGTGCCTAACGGCACTTAATCAGTGGCAAACTTTTGGGTGAAATTGTGACCCTTTCAGGTTCTGATTTTATATACAAGTGGCAGAGCCACGACCAATCTTGTAACAGCGGGATTCATCCCGCTGCTTAAGAACCCACTCAAAGTCTCTGAGTGGCAGCGCCACGATACATCTGCCCTGAAATATCGGTTGGGCATAAATACCCTAATCAACCAGAATTAAGACCCTGAAAAGGTCAAAAAACATAGCCCGGGGCACCGCCCCGGGAATAGGATAGGCAAAAAAATACCATCGGTCCTTCAATCAGTTACAGGATATACCCCATTCCGATGGTTGTTCTCCGGATGAAATCAACGCAAAGTTAACCCCTGAGCAGCTCACAAATACTACTCCACAGATCAGGGCAGACCCAGCTTTTTGATCTCATCAAACGTATAACCAAGCCGTTTCATCGAGTTGATGAAAACGGGAAGATCATTTTCTATAAACTCCTTCCGCTTCAGTTCAAGAACAGTTTGATAGGCATCATCGGCAATGAAATGGCCAATTCCACGCTTATTCACCAGGATACCTTTCTCCTGCAGCAGCTGAAATGCCCTCATGGCAGTATTCGGGTTCACTTCCATTTTTACGGCAATTTCCCGCACGGAGGGAATCCGATCTTCGGGAGTCCACTTTTTTTCCAGAATCTGGTTGCAGAAATAGTTCGAAATCTGCTGATAGATCGGTTGATTATCTGAGAAGTTCATCACGCAACCTGTTTTCGTTTCAGTTGCAGGTACGTTAAGAGAAGCATCACAAGTGTAAAGAGTACACTGTAGATGAACTGTAACGTCTCGGATATGAGCCCGCTAATGCCATCAAAATGCATACTGAAATTCACTTCACCTTCGTAGGAGAGGCCAAGGATCAGCATAATTGTGGCAAATGTTATCAACAGGCCGATCACAATGACGATGTAGGCCAAAACGGTCTTCAAAAAATTGTTCTTTCTGAAGTAGATAGCCCCGAACATGAATATGCTTTGATAGACAAAGTAGCTCATGATGGTCTCAATCACATCGCCCGAGATTGGGTTGAAAAGAGCGAAACCGCCCCAGTTTCCGGTAATGAGTGCTGACAAAGTTTCCACACTGAAACTGAGCAACACAATAGACAGCATGGCAAAAATAGTGTATGCCACGGTTGTAACAACCCATGCCGAAAAGAACTTCTCGAAATTTGTGGCCGGCAAAGTTAGAAACTGGTAGCAGGTGTTGGGAGAGTGTACTTCATGGAAAATCCGGCTTGTAATGGCCAGCCCACCGAGAGTATAAGCAAATATAGCAGGCCCCTGGAGCAGTGCACTGAAGGCAGGCACTGTATCACCAGATGTGATAATAACAGGAACAAGCCAAAGTGTGAATAAAATACCTGCAATACCCAACAGGCCAACCAGCCAGTTTTTCTGGTTTAGTAAAAAGAACCGGTTGGAGAGATGCCGAACCCTGCTAAGTGAGAATGCCGAAACGGTTTGTGATTGATTCATATCAGGCCTCCTTTTCGAATTGGCTGTTGATGGAATCTGTTTGATGGATCACCGCGCTGAATAGCAGTTCAAGATCGATCTGTGTTTCACGGTTGGATAGGGATTTTGGCAAAATAGCCGATTTACCTCCGAAAATATCTTCACTGTAGAGCGTAAAGCGGTTATCATCATCGGCAATTTTTTCAAAACTGAGTGTTTCGCTGATGGATGCAATATTCTGCTGAAAGATAATTTTGCCATTATTAAGTACGGTGATATGATCAATTAGCGCATCAAGATCACGAACCTGGTGGGTTGAAATTACCACACAACGGTCGGTGAGATCGCTCGCAGCCATCACCTTCCTGAACTGGCTCTTTGATGGGATGTCGAGGCCGTTTGTAGGCTCATCCATCAGCAGCAGTTTTGCATTCGTAGTCAGGGCGAAGGCAATAAGAAACTTTTTCCGCTGACCATACGATAGTTGAGGAAGCTTTTTCTTTGGGTCCACATCAAACTCATTCAGGACGTTCTGAAATCTCTCATCATCAAACAACGGATAGAATGGGGCGTGGATTGCCATGTATGCTTCCGCACTGATTGACGGCAAATCGAACTGTTCCGGGAGTACATATAGTTGCTGAAGGGTTTCAGGCAGCCGGTTTCGGGATAACTCCCCCGATACAGAGCAGATACCTTCATCCGGGAATAGCATGCCGGAGATATGATTAAGCAGCGTGGTTTTTCCGGCTCCATTCATTCCAAACAGGCCGTAAATATATCCGGTTTCAAGCTTCATGCTGAGTCCGTTGAATAACTTCTCATATTTTGTGAATGAGAAGGAGAGATTTTCGATCGTTACCATAGTTTCTTTATTTAGCTTTACTGTATTAGTATAGTAATACAGTAAAGCAATTCAAAATGTTTCAAAAAAAATTTTACATGAAAATCAGAGAGGATTAAGAAAATCAGGAATAGTAAGTCAATTAACAGAGGGGATACCTTATAGGCCGTCGCCCGCGTTGGGGCTTGCGGGTGAGGTGTGCGACTTTCGTCATCGTGCGTTGCACGATGTTATTGCCAGCGCACCGTTGGTGCTGATTCATACTACGATCTGAAACAGAAGTTACAATTCTATTGCCCCAACG
>JAFIES010000118.1 GCA_020832415.1 Balneolaceae bacterium
GCTATACCCAAGAATAAAATAGCCTTTATCCTGACTCTGCGGTTTATTGTTGAAGTAAGCCCAGCCCAAAATCCAGCTGGAGTAGCACCCAGATTTTTATTTTTTGTGTTGAAGGCGACAAGAGCAAGTAATTTTTTCATAACTGTTCCTCCTTACCGCATCCCTTTATGTTGCGAGCCATCTACAGTAATGCATTCACCTGTAATCCAATTGGCGCGCGGTGAGGCTACGAATACGGCGACATCAGCAACCTCTTCCGGAGTTCCGAGGCGCCCTGCCGGTATGCCTGACCGGACCATCTCATAAAACTCGGGCTGGGCCTCTTTCATATGCGCCCAGACACCACCGGGAAACTCAATTGATCCGGGAGCAACAGCATTGGCGCGAATCCCCTGCGGAGCGTGCATTACAGCCAGTTTTTTGGCGTATACAATAAGTGCTGCCTTTGCGGCGGCGTAGCCGTAATTTGGCACCGGATCACATTCCAGGCCCGAAACGGAAGAGATCAGTATAATCGAACCACCACCTTGTTCGGTCATCCATGGAATCACCTGTTCGCAGGCGTTCACAGCAGGCATCAGGTCAACTTTTATGCTTTCACTCCAGTCTTCAAGGCCCGGGCCGAGAGCCAATGCCGATGCGTTATGTACCAGGATATCGATGCTGCCGAAAGCATCTTTGGCTGCTTGTATAAAAGAGGCCAAAGCTTCCGGATCACCAATATCGCAGCTGGCAGCATACGTTTTGACGCCGGACTTTTTAAGAACACTTTCCGTTTCCGCTAAAGCCTCCTCTCCACGTGCACATATTGCTACATTTGCGCCCTCTTTTGCAAAACCAATAGCAATAGAGCGGCCGATCCCGCGGCTGCCGCCGAGGATTACACAATTACGATCTTCAAGTTCTAAATTCATGATATCTTTGGGTTATTTAGTTATTCACTTATATGTACTTCCAGTTCGATTTCAATCAGTAATTCCGGCAAGGCCAGTTCTTTTACCCCCAGCCAGGTGCCGGTTGGGAAGTGGATTATTTGAATGATTGGATTGACTCTTCATAGTGTACGTATGGATTGAAGTTTAACCGGAATATGAGGACCGGTCCCTGGTTTGTTATACCCATAGTAGCTTTTTAAAACAATCCCTACTTGGACAAACCGCGCAAATGTTTGGACTTTTCGGTCAAAATGGGGGAGTTCTTTGTGATTCTTCGTGAATCTTCGTGTCCTCGTGTCTTTGTGGCAAATCCACCGGAGTTTGTTTAGGTCGCCGTTTTTTCACCACGAAGGCTCTAAGACTCGAAGGTGCACGAAGGTTTTAGTGAAGAGGTTCTGCGTGATTCTTTGTGTCCTCGTGTCTTCGTGGCAAACTCACCAGACATGTTTAATGTTCGAAGACTCTTTTTCACCACGAAGGCGCTAAGTCTCGAAGGTACACGAAGGTTTTAGTGAAGAGGTACCAGTCGAGAATTGAATCCTAATTAATGGAGCTAATAATTCAGGATTGCCACCAATGTCAAATCGACAACTTCCGGAACGCCGAGGGGCTTTTGCCATACTGTTTTTTGAAGGCACGGGAAAAGTAGGCCTGATCATTAAAACCAACTTCATAGCATATTTCAGCGATGGTTTTGTCTGTCTGATTGAGAAGTTCAGCCGAGCGCTGCAACCGGACAGACCGGATGAAGGTGCCGGCCGGCTGATCAACAAGCGCGTTCAATTTTCTGTTGAGCTGCGAAAGACTCATGTTAAGGGAATGGGCAAGTTGATCTGTGCGGTACTCTTCTTCATGCAGATTGCGGGCGATTATTTCTATGGCATGCTTTAGAAAGGCCTGATCCACCGAATTCTGCGCAATGGACGAAGGCTTAAAATAAGTAGCCGTGCTGAACTGTTTTTTCAGGTTTTTGCGCTGTTCAATGAGGCTTCTTACCCTTGTTTGCAACTCCCGGATATGATAAGGCTTGGTCAAGTATGCGTCGATTCCGGCTTCCAACCCCTCAATTTTTGAATCCAGTCCGGCACGGGCAGTCAGCATAATTACGGGTATATGGCTGGTTTTTTCATTGCTTCGAATCGCTTCACTAAACTGGTAGCCGTCCATTTCAGGCATCATCAAGTCGGTAATAATCAGGTCGGGGATTGTATCCTGAGAAAGAATAATACCCTCCATTCCATTTTCAGCTTCCAGTATGGTGTACTCCTCCGCAAGCTGTTCACGGATAAAGGAGCGAACCTCTGCATTGTCTTCCACGATGAGAATAATTTCATCGTGTTCAGAAATGAGGGCTGAGTAACCCGGTATAGAGTGGGCATCTGCGGTACCATCAGAAGAAACCTGAACCTGAACTTCAGCTTCCTCTTGCAATTGAGTTTCACTAAGATCAAAAGGAAACTGAATCACAAATTCGGTCCCGGCTCCCGGTTCACTAAACACACGGATCGATCCGCGATGGAGCTCGACCAATTCATGAACCAGCGAAAGGCCAATGCCCGTACCTTCATATTTACGGGTACTTGATAGATCAGCCTGGTAAAATCGGTCGAAAATGTATGGAAGCCGGTCATCAGGAATGCCAATACCGGTATCCTTTATCCGAATCTCAATTATTCCGGTACCGGGCGTATCAACTGAAACATCAATTCGTCCGCCAGATTCTGTAAATTTTAACGCATTGGAAAACAGGTTCAAAAATACCTGCTCCATTTTTTGGGTATCAAAATCCATCGGTATCACCACCCGGGATGAAAAGAAGTTGAGTTGTATTTGATTCGCTTCGGCATGCGATTCAAAGGAGAAGAGCAGGTTCTTAAGAAATGAAACCACATTTTGTTGTTTGGTCGTCAATGTCAGTTTTCCCGCTTCCATTTTTGATAAATCCAGGAGCTGGTTAATTAAAACAAGCAGCCGTTCCGCATTGCTGTTTACGGAAAGCAGTTTCTCTTTCTTCTTTCGGTTCTCCTCCAACTGCAGCAGGGTTTCGGCCTGCCCCATTATCAGGGTTAGCGGCGTTCTGAACTCATGAGAGATATTGGCAAAGAAATGGGATTTCAGCTGATTCAGATTACGAAGTGAGTCGGTTTCAACTTTTTCGATTTTAAGCTGATTCTTTAGATTGAATCGATTCAGCTCATACCGCCGCAATAAATAGATAGCGGAAAGAAACAAAAATCCATACAGTCCATACGCCCACCAGGTATGCCACCAGGGGGGAAGAATGATAAAAGCATACTCAAACGGTTCACTCCATACACCACTCTCACCTATGGCACGGACTTGAAAGGTATAGGTTCCAAAGGGCAGGTTACGGTAATCAGCCACCTGGTTGGCGGTGGGTTGGCTCCAATATGTATCTAAACCCTCCATTCTGTAGCTGTACCGGATTTTATGCGGCGCTGCCCAATCGATGGCTGCAAAATAAAAGGTGAGATTGTTTTTATCATAAGGCAATTGTAAACCGAGGGGGTAGTTCTCAAAGTTTTGCACACCGGTAAATTTGATTTGATTCCGATCGCTATCGGGGATATTGCGATAGTCTATAAACTGCTCGTTAATTTCTAAATGGGATAAACGGGGCTGGGGTATTTTATCAGAAAGTGTAAGCGTATTCAAATCCAGCATTACCAAACCGTCGGAGGTGCCCCACCAGGCACGGTTTTTACTGTCTATAGTGGCACCTTTTGTAAATCTCAAACTCTTCAATCCATCTTGTTTGCCAAAGTTTTGAATATTAAACGCAAACTCTTTATCCCCGGAAGTTTCATCTTCTTTTAATGAAATTTTTGATAGCCCATTTTCCGTACCTACATAGACGATGACTTCATCTAAAGGGGCACGTTTATCCTCTATGATGGAGAAGACGGTATTATTGGATAAACCTTCGTTTTCGGTGAAATGGGTAAAGCTTTCTCCATTAAACAGGCTCACTCCTCCACCCCAGGTCCCCAGCCAGATATTTCCGCTTTGATCCTCTGTGATGGCACTGACGATATTATTGGATAAGCCTTCGTTTTCAGTGTAATAGATAAAGCTTTCTCCATCAAATACGCTCACCCCTCCACCTTCAGTCCCCAGCCAGATATTTCCGCTTTGATCCTCCAGAATAGACCAGACATTGCTAACGACTGCGGCTTCATTATCGATGTAATGGATAAAACTTTCTCCATCAAATACGGTCACCCTTCCCCGAGACCCCATCCAGATGTTTCCGTTTTTGTCCTCCAGAATGGCCTTGATGTAACTATCGGATACGCCTTCGTTTTCAGAGTAATGGGTAAAGCTTTCTCCATTAAAAACGCTCACCCCACCGCCTTCAGTCCCAAGCCAGATATTTCCACTTCGATCCTCCATAATGGATATGACCTCATTATTGGATAAGCCATCGTTTACTGTGTAATGGGAAAAACTTTCTCCATCAAATACGCTCACTCCTCC
>JAFIES010000128.1 GCA_020832415.1 Balneolaceae bacterium
TCAGCGCATTACCTTCCAGAGTAGGCAGATCTTCCACCACCTCTTCCCCATCAGGAAAATCGAGCGTTGACTTGAGGCCAATTGATAATGGCTGCAGCATCTGCTGAAGCTCCTCAATTTTGTGAGGGTTAGCTGATGCAAGGAGAATGGTTTTATTTTTTTTCCTGATTAGGTTCATAAAAAAGTATAAGTGTTTACTGATACTCGTGTAAATGTAAGGCATATGTTACCTCTTTTTGTAACTAAAAAAGACACCCTCATTTCATGAGATTACAGCAATTGAAAAATAAATTTGCATTTTTCAGGGGGGGGATAGATTATCGCTATATTCAATAATAACTAATCTAAAGGTATATCATAATGAAAAATTTATCATTTATATTAGCTGTATTAGGTTTTTTTATCGGTTCGATGTTAAATTTACAAACCGCTTTTTTAAGTTCAGATCAGGAAATTAATGTGCTTGAATCCCATTACACCCTTGAAAATGTACGGTGCGAAGGTGCAGGTTGTTCTAACATGTTCTCAAGTTCTGATAATTGTAATGAGTCAGCTGCAAGTTGTTGTGAAGGTGGTACCGGGTACAATCTTTCATGTTCAATCCGGTGCGATAGCGGCTCTTCAATAAATTGTGGAGCAAGTACAGACCCTGAAGTGCATGCTTCACTAATTGAAACTACATGTATTACTGAATATCACTGATTCTTTCATGAAAAAAATAATAGCATCCATAGCAATTCTTGTACTTATAGTAACTGTTTCCATTATAGCCGGTTATTACTTTACAGAAACTGCTATGGATGCAATATCTGCTGAAGAAACTGCAAACATTACATTCGTAGGTTACTTTCCTGATGAAAATGATCATGTTACAATTGGTAATGTTCTTAAGATTCTAAGTACAGAAAGATATCTTTTTTTACTCGATCAGATGAGGTCAACCATTCATAAGTTCGACTTGAATGGTAACTACATCAAAAGTATCGGGCAGCCGGGTCCGGGGCCAGGTGAATTACAGATGCCATTATCAATGGCTGTAAAAGAAAACGATATTTATGTTTTTGAACAGTCAAAAATGCAAATACAAATTTTTAATGAAGAAGGAGTCTATAGTGATGTTATTCTTTTTGAAGGCTCCTATGAAGAAATAACACTGTCTGAAACTAACATATGGTTAACGAATCATTATTTTAGTGGAATGCCATCATTTTCAGATATGCCTGGTGACGAACATCAATCTGTTTATACAATATATAATCACAATTCTGGAGATATAAATCATGCAGGATTATATCCGCCAGTAATGGATGGAAAGGATAAAATTGGCACTATTTTAACTTCGGAGTATGATGGAAAAATATACTCTCTGAATAGAAAACTCTTTTATATAAACATTTACGATTCAGAAAGTAAAGAGTTGATCAAAACTCTCGATTTGAAAGGTGGAGAAATTGATAACGCAATTGCAGCTGTACAGATTGATTATGACAGTCCTACAGTTTCATTAATGGATATGATAGTCAATAATAACGGAATTTATATACCCATTCAAGGTAGTGACCTAACCATCTATAAGTTTAATTTTGATGGGAAATTAGACAGCTCAACTTCATTTTCGAATTTTTATAATGACATACATAACGATCGCTACATACGGAAAATTCATGTTAAAGAGCTAAGTGAATTAAATGTTATCAGATATTATTTAAAACTCTATAGTGATTTCCCACGAGTATTAATATTTGATGAGAACTTAGCTTCTTAAAACTCATCAAAATCAGGAATTTCGCTAAGCTCACGGAACTCCCGGTATCGGTCGTAAATCTCTTTCTCGGTGAGATCTTTTAACCGCTCAGGACCAAATTTCTCCACACAAAAACTTGCCATTACCGAGCCCATAATCACTGCGCGACGCATGTTATGTGATGAGAGATCATCCGTGTAAGCAAGCCATCCAAGCATACCACCCAGGAAAGAGTCGCCCGCGCCGGTGGGGTCGAAAATATCGATAACGGGATATGCAGGTGCGGAAAATATTTCGCTTCCGGTAAAGAGAAGAGCACCATGTTCACCTTTTTTTATGATGAGTGATGTTGGACCCATGCTCATTACAATCTCAGCGGCTTTCAGCAGATTTGGTTCATTGGCCAGCTCACGGGCTTCGGAATCGTTTATCACGAGCAGATCCACTTTTTTTAGCGTCTCTTTGAGTGCATCGGGCGTGCCTTCAATCCAGAAATTCATGGTATCCATCACTACAAATCCGGGGTTGCTCACCTGATCGAGCACTTTACTCTGAAGGCTTGGTTCAATATTCCCCAGGGCAATAAATTTGGCATCTTTGTACGCCTCGGGAATCACCGGATCAAACCGCTCAAACACATTCAGCTGGGTATCGAGTGTGTCGCGATTGTTGAGATCGTAGTGATACTTTCCACTCCAGAAAAATGTATTGCCGCTATTATCAATCTGAAGGCCCTGCAGGTCGATATCTTTGCTCTTCAGGAGCTCAATATCTTCATCTGCAAAATCTTTGCCCACAACACCCACAAGGTTTACAGGCTTCGTAAAATAGGATGATGTAAGAGAGATATAGGTAGCCGATCCACCAAGAATTCGGTCTGTTTTTCCAAATGGGGTTTCAATACCGTCGTAGGCAACCGATCCAACAACTAAAAGTGACATAAAATTTTCTTTTGATTTTTTTGATTATTTCGCGGTAAAAATACAGGTTTTGAATCTGCTATGTTGAAAAGATTTTTAGAAAAACCCGTTCACTTTGGTTTCTGAATGATGCAATTCCACTCTTTTATAATTGCCTAATGCTATCTATGTTACAACAAAACAAAGGTAAAATGTGATGGATAAAAAATTTATGCAGCGAGCTGTTAAGCTGGCACGAAACGGAATGAAGAACAATCAGGGCGGACCGTTTGGCTGTGTGATTGTTAAAAACGGAAAGATTATTGCGGAGGGAAACAACAGTGTTACTTCTGAGAATGACCCTACCGCACACGCTGAAATTGTAGCCATTCGCAAAGCGTGTATCGAGCTGGGAAGTTTTCAGCTTACGGGTTGTGAGCTTTACACATCGTGTGAGCCCTGCCCCATGTGCCTTGGTGCTATCTACTGGGCACGGCCGGATCGGGTCTATTTTGCTGCCACCCGAAATGACGCAGCAGAAGCAGGTTTTGATGATGAATTTATCTATAACGAGCTGGACCTCTCACCTGAAAAGAGAAAAATCCCTATGATTTCTCTCGAAAGAGAGCTCGCCACAGACCTGTTCAGTGAGTGGGTTTGCAAAGAGGATAAAATGGATTATTGATTGATTGACATAAAAAAAGCGACTTCAGAATAAAGCCGCTTTTTATAATTCATAAAAGGAATTGCTTTTTACTTGTGAGAGGCAATTGGATAATTCACTCCATCTGGTGCAGTTGAGGATTCTTCGTCAGATTCAACTGTTCCGCCTGTTACGAGTAAAATACCCGCTACATGTGGAGCAGCCATTGAAGTGCCGCTGATGGATCTGTAGCCACTGTTAATCCAGGTAGAATTCACTGAAACGCCCGGTGCTGCAAAACTTGTTGGTGGTCCGTAATTGGAAAATGACGCAAAATTATCATTCACATCAGTAGCTGCAACTGTCCATGTGTTAGGATGATCAACACGCGCAGGAGATGAGTTACTTGCCCATGTACTGCTGTTCCCTGCTGCAATTGCGAAGAGAATTCCCTTCTTAGCCGCATTAACAACTGCCGCGTCAAGTGCGTCGGATGCACCACCACCAAGGCTCATATTGGCCACATCGCCTGAGCTTGCGTTTGCTGCTACATAATCAACACCGGCAATTACGCCTGAAATTGATCCGCTTCCGCGTCTGTCAAGAACTTTTACAGGAACCTGAACTACTCCGGAAGCAACTCCGAGAATTCCATTAAATCCGCCAATGGTTCCTGCTACGTGAGTTCCATGACCATTTCGGTCATCTGCATCACGGCCATCGGGCCCGCTGGAAAACGCTGTGAAGCCACGGCTTGCATCCACATTCAAATCAGGGTGATTTAACTGAATTCCTGTATCCAATACCCAAGAAACACGGTTGCCTGAATAAGTTACTGCACCGCCAACTCGTTCAATGCCCCATGGTATAATAGCATCGCCTGAGTCACCATTGTCGCCATCGCCGTTGTCACCATCATCGCCGTCGTCGCCATCACCACCATCATCACCATCATCACCATCATCACCATCATC
>JAFIES010000064.1 GCA_020832415.1 Balneolaceae bacterium
TCACAAATAACATTTATAAAACAAAATAAACAACTACAGAAAAATGAGTAAAAAGCAGTACTGGCTGATGAAATCGGAACCCGACGCATACAGCATTGACGACCTTAAGCGCGATGGACAAATACACTGGAGTGGTGTGCGAAATTACGAAGCCCGCAACATTATGCGGGATAAAATGAACGTGGGCGACCGCGCCTTTTTCTACCACTCCAATGTGAAGCCACCATCCATTGTGGGAGAGATGGAGGTCTGCACCGAACCCTACCCCGATCCCCTTCAGTTTGACCCTGACAGCAAATACTTCGATGAAAAAAGTAGCGAAAGCGATCCGCGCTGGCAGCTGATTGATGTGAAGTTCATCCGAAAATTCGACAAGCCGGTTACACGCGATCAACTGAAAGAGGATGAACGTTTATTGGAAATGCAGCTTTTTAAGCGCAATCGACTCTCCATTACGGAAGTTTCGGAAGATGAGTATCAAAAGATTTTGAAGTTGGCTGGCTTTGAATAAGACCTGAAATATCGCTTTGAAAGTAACAACGGAGCAGAAACTTCGAAAAAAAACGGATAACAATTCGTTATTAATCTGCTCTCATAGCTTTATCCAATATAGTGTGCCGTTTTGATTTATTAGCATCCCGAACTCTATGATGTGAATTACCCTCTCTTCATCTGAGAGAAGAGTAATATCTTCGCCAACAGGATAGAGTTTATTCTCTCCCATATGGAGAATCGAGTAATCATACCGAATATATTCGGAATTCGTATTAGGATCCTGTTTTGAATGACGAGTTTTTAAAAGCAACCAGTGAGAGTTGATTACTTCGATTTTAGATAAAGTAGTATGATCACTCTCTTGAAATCTGCCAAAATTCATTTTTTCATTGTATTCATAAAAACGTTGCTGATATCCAGGTAGTTCAATTTTGTACTTGTATTCTCCTTTGGGATTGTAGAAGTAGAGATAGGGAAATGAGCTGTATGCTAAAGCGATCAAATTATGTTGAGGTGAGTATCGAATTAGACTATTTTCCGTTAAAGCTTGACGAACGTTAATATTCGGAATTTCATACCCCGGACTAAAAGATGACTGAACTCTGCCATTCACATCAATTTTATGCAACTTAGAACTTTCTTTATGATGGGCCTCATTACGTGCAGTATAAATGCCTAATGCATAATAATTTGAGTCTGTAAGCGCTGTTGAATACGTGTAAAAATCTGTATGAAAGATTTTTTCCGGCCTGCAAGGAAGTGTTTCACAATCAAATAGTGATAAGCCATCTCTTGTAGTTATAAAAATGTTTTGATCAACTGTTTGCATGTCTTTTGAAAACAGAAGGTCACCATTCTCGGTTCCTCTCGTCGCTATATCAGTATAGCGATGATTTTGAAGATTGTAGAGTATTAGTCTGTCTTCATTTTTATCCAGGATTGCCAATATATCTTCATTTATTGCTGATACATCAACGTCATTGCCGGAAACAAAAAGGTCAAGTTCAACTGATCGCAATTGACTATGATAACCGTTTAAAAAACGATAAAGCAGAATCAGATTATCCGGCAAGCTTGTTGCATTGATATCAGCAAATCTCTCATGGGAAATTTCCAAAGGTTTTTTATCACTGTGCGGCAACCATGCATCCTCGGGGTGTAGCGAAGAACCATCAACAGAAGGCTTGAAAGGTGATTCGTTCTTTTGATGGGAACAGGATACAATAAAAAGAAGTGGTACTATTATAAATCTTAAAAAGCTCAAATTATGATTAATTTGAAGTTATCGATCAATCTTAAGTTCAATTATTTAAGACTTATCATAGATAAAGATTCTCCACCTTCGTTAATGATTATACCATCATCTACTATAAAAATAGCTCTTCCTTCGCGTGTTGAAAAGGTGTGATCATCACCAATATGGTAATAGTTTCCTGTATCGGCGTTGTATGCATAATAAGAGTGCCATGAATCACCGGAAACTCCACCAGACTCTTCCCTTATCATATTTATTCGGTTTCTAATCTGAAAAACAATCCAGGAGTCTGCAATTAAGGTTGTATAGGTAATATCTGAACTGTCATTAAATCTGAAACGGCCTATTCCATCTTCTTCATTGAAATCATAAAACCCAATTTTAAAACCCGGAATTTTTAACTTCTCCATTAAATTGCCATTGATGTCATACGTGTAGAAATAAGGGTAATACTGATAAGTCAGAACAACCTTCTCTGCACCCGGTATATAGTGAACGGTACCATTGGCATTCATTCTTTCCCGAACTATAGGAGATGAATGCTGATATACCGGACTGAACGAATTTATACTTTCCCCGTCACTACTTAGTACATGTAAAGCATTTTGATTAATTCTGGACGGGTCAGGATCTTGTTCTCGTCCAAATGATGAAAGTCCCAAAAAAATAGTCTTATCATCTGCCTGAGCAACAGAATAGTTATTATAATCAGTACTGATTGTGCGATCATATTGACAGGGGGAAGTTGTGCAATCAAAAACCGAAATTCTAAAACCCTGCATACCAATATATAGCTGATTATTGATTAACCTCATATCCCTGGTAAACAGGAGATCGCCCGGACCGCGGCCTTCGGGTGCAAGATCGAGGTATTCATTTTGTTCAGTATCATAGTCAAGCAGACGATTTCGAGATTGGTCTAACATTATGATGCGATTCTCATTAATTGAAGCAACATGAAACGAAAAATGATTGGAAACCATAACATCTAAATCATAAATATGATGTTTTATCTCATCTTCATGATTTAAATAGGTGTGAAGTAGTTGTATAGGTGTTGGGAAACTTTGCAAATTATTGGCCGAAATTTCCGATGTTTCTAAAACTGTTGCATTGATTTCGGGGTGAGGCATTTTATGAGGTTGGGGGTGTGGAGTGTAACCATCCTCTAATTCATTTACACCTTTCTCTTGAAATGCACTGTAGTTTTCCGACTTATTAGTGCATCCTGCGGAGATAATAAGTAGTGCAAAAAGATAAATAGATAAACGAGTTTTCATGATGAAGTTTAATCGGGATGAAAGGTTCAAAGCATCTATTGAGTTTTAAATGCAGTATTGCTTTGGTTTAAGTTTTAACTATTAGAAGAAAAAAAAAAAATAAAGATAAATACAAGTATCAATTTTATATGAAGATAAGTAATTGTGATTTTAAGTATGATAGTGATCAAAAATCTGGCAAGGGAGATAAGTGAAAAATTGTAGCAACTAATTGAGAACTTTGTAGTCCGCTACAAACTTAAAAGTACAATTCACTGCATTAGATGCAACTTTTAAAGCAATCTTCTTGACGGAAGAGGAGTATCAAAAAATTTTGAAGATGGCTACAGAGCCGGAATAGATTCCCTAATCAAGAATACAAAAAAAGAAACGGCTTTCGTATACTTCGGATATCAGTAAGTATAGCCGCACATATGGCCACTCATCGAAAAACTGCCGGGATTTTGTAAATCCATTGAATAATTTATTTGAATATCGCATGACCCGGTTTGGCCAATACCCTCCCATCGGTAGCCTCCGTTATAGGAAAAAGTAAAAGTCATTGGGTTCCAGTTTTGTACTGTCATATTCCCCGAGCTGCTAAGGTTCGGATTTCCGTTTACAACAAAAACCCCCTGAGACGTTGCAATTCCACAGTTGGATATTGTTTGTACAAGGGAGGTTTGGATGGTGCCTGTTCCCTCATCTGAGAGGTTAGGAGTTGTTGAACCCGTCAGTGCCATGTTCCCACCCTGAGAACAGGGAGCTGATACGGAATAATTATCAGGGAGTATTGAACTTTCTGAATTACTGAGTTGCATCCCTGTAGTGAGAGCTAACTGAGATTCAGGAATCAGTGGTATCATCATCAATTCAGTCATCAGATAAGAAAAAATTTCCATGCTGACTGCCTGGTTCAGGAGGGGTTCTTCAGGTTCTGACGATGTGCCGCAGGAGCTGAATATCATACTACTTGCAATCAGCGATACTGCAAAGAAAGAGAAGGATTTTATTTGTGCCATAGTAGTAAATACATTTTGGTTGATGTTGAGGGTACATCAGAAAACGCAACGGCATCGGTCAATCAATAAAAAGGAAGATCAGAAGATCAATCTCACGAACACTCTTAATTTTTGGCCAACGTATATGTATTAGTAAATAAATTTTTGATTGAAGTCAATGGAAGGGAATTGCAAATTTTATTGATTCTTATCCTGTCATGATTTTAACCCACCCCAAAAAATTCCGATCTCTCCTTAAAATAGGGCTCAAACACCTTTTTCAGCTCTTTATGTTCAGTTTTTTCTAAGCCAGGGTCTGTTTTGATGATATTCCAGGCATCGTTTTTGGATTGTTCAAGCAGCAGGCGGTCTTCCACAATATCACCGTGCCGGAATTCGGGCAGTCCACTCTGTTTGGTGCCGAGAAAATCCCCCGGGCCCCGCAGCTTCAGGTCAGATTCGGCGATCTCAAAACCGTCGTTGGTATCTACCATCTTTTTGAGCCGGTAACGTCCCGATTTGCTCAGTTTTACGTCGGGCATCAAAATGCAGTAGCTCTGTTTACTTCCGCGCCCGATACGTCCCCGCAGCTGGTGGAGCTGAGAGAGGCCAAAACGTTCAGCGTGTTCAATAATCATAATGGAGGCATTGGGAACATCCACACCCACCTCAATAACTGTTGTTGAGACCAAAATTTGAGTTTCACCATCCACAAAACGTTTCATGATCTGCTCTTTTTCATCAGATTTCATCCTGCCGTGGAGCAGTGAGATGGAAAAATCAGGAAATCGGCGCTTTAATTTCTCAAATCCCATAGTGGCATCCTTCAAATCCATCACCTCAGACTCTTCAATGAGCGGGAATACCACATACGCCTGATCGCCATTTTGAATACTCTGCTCAAGAAAATCGTACACTTTTTGGCGCTCTTTATCTGTTCGAACAGCCGTTTTTATCGGTTTTCGGCCGGCCGGCAGCCCTGTTATCACGGAGATGTCGAGATCGCTGTAGATGGTCATGGCGAGGGAGCGGGGGATTGGTGTGGCAGACATCACAAGCAGATGCGGATTGTCTCCCTTCATCAGAACATCATTTCGCTGCTTCACTCCAAAACGGTGTTGCTCGTCAATAACGGCAAGGCCCAGATTGTGAAACTTCACTTTTTCCTGAAAGATGGCATGGGTTCCCACCACGATGTTGCAATTGCCACCTTCAATATCTGTTAAAATATCCCGGCGAAGGGCGGTCTTCTGCCCACCGGTAAGCAGCCTGAAATTCAAACCAAGCGGCTCAATGTATTGCTTTATGGTTTGATAGTGCTGCTCAGCGAGAATCTCGGTAGGTGCCATCAGTGCGGCCTGCATTCCGTTGTCAATTGCCATCAGCATCGCCCCGATTGCAACCACGGTTTTACCGGCGCCCACATCGCCCTGAATTAAACGATTCATCTGATTTCCGGATTGCAGATCCGTTCGAATGTCAGACAGAGCATGTTTCTGGCCATCTGTTAATGTAAATGGTAATACTTCGTTGAAAAATGTTGACGTGTATTTGCCGGGTTTCAGCATTTTACCTTTTGCTCTTTCCGTCCGCTGTTTTTTAATGCTGGCCATGCTTAGCTCAAACAGAAAAAACTCTTCATATTTAAATCGTTCAAGAGCTGTTTGTGCATCTTTAAGTGAGACGGGTTGATGAATGATATTCAGGGCATCTTTTCGTTCCGGGAAATTGTGCCTGCTGAGAACATCCCGGGGTAAAAATTCAGGAATCTCTTTACCGGAGAGTATTTGAGTGATCCAGTCTTTGATGATGGAGTTCGTTATATATGCTTTGCTGAAGTGTTTATTGCCCGGATAAATGGGTATTAAAGTATCATACTTCTTAACATCATCGGGGCTCTCAATAGGATCAACCTCGGGATGGGCCATACTGTAGTAATTGCCGTATCGTTTCACCGGGCCATAGAGGGCAACCCAATTATTCTCAGTAAACTGAGTAATGAAATATCTCCATCCTTTGAAAAAAACGGCTTTTAACGAACCGGTTTTATCCTGGATGATAACCTCAAGACGTTTTTTCTGTTTGAAGCCAATTACATTCTTGGAAATAACTTTGCCTGTCACGGTTACAGGTCCGGTACCTTCTGTTAGAAATGCGATAGGTTTCACAACCGATTTGTCGATATATCTTCTCGGAAAGAGCATAAGAAGATCATTGGGAGTATGAATACCTGATTTTTGAAGAGCCTGAAGCCTTTTACTGCTTAGATTTGGAAGTTCAATTAGTTTCAAACTGATATACTGATTTATATCATTAATATATTAAAATAGGGCTATTGAGGTGGTCAACTATGCGTATTTGGAATGTATTCGCAATTGTTAGTGAATAAAGAATAAATTTCAACAATATTTTTTGCATTTATTTATACAAAATAGTTACCTTTGTGAGCTATTGATATCACGAAATTTAAATCATACATCCGTGCCAACAATACAACAATTAATTCGCAAAGGTAGAAAAAGCAAAGTCAGTAAAACAACTGCACCTGCTTTACAGAGCTGTCCTCAAAGAAGAGGCGTTTGCACAAGAGTTTATACAACTACACCAAAGAAGCCAAACTCAGCGCTTAGAAAAGTTGCAAGGGTTCGGTTAACGAACGGCATTGAAGTTACTGCGTATATACCCGGTGAGGGGCACAATCTGCAGGAGCATAGTATTGTTCTTATCAGAGGTGGTCGAGTGAAGGATCTTCCGGGTGTTCGGTATCACATCGTGAGAGGTACTTTAGATACTGCCGGAGTTGATGACCGCAAGCAGGGCAGAAGCCACTACGGAACCAAGAAGCCGAAAGGGTAACCATCATTTTTTAACCTTATTTACAATGCGAAGAAGAAAAGCAGAAAAAAGAGAAGTACAACCAGATCCCATATTTCACGATAAGCTTGTAACGCGTTTCGTGAATAATTTGATGCGGGACGGCAAAAAAGGCGTTGCCAGAAAAATTTTGTATCAGGCATTTGAAATGATCGAAGAAAAAACAGGCGAGCCGCCATTGGATGTTTTCAAAACAGCCATGAATAACGCAACTCCTGTTGTTGAAGTAAGAAGCCGCAGAGTTGGTGGTGCAACCTATCAGGTTCCGGTGGAAGTGAGAACCGACCGTGGTACTGCGCTTGGCATGAGATGGATTATTCGTGCATCCCGGCAGAGAAATGATAAGTCTATGGCGATTCGCCTTGGACGTGAATTAATTGATGCCTCAAAAAATGAAGGCGGTGCGGTTCGTAAAAAAGATGAAACCCACAGAATGGCAGAGGCAAACAAAGCTTTTGCGCATTTCAGATTCTAAGATCCTTACAACTACTTAAATCAGTAAAGAAAATAAGATAATGTCCGACGTTACGACTAAAACAGATCCTAAAATCATTGACCGTATTCGCAGAACGCGAAACATCGGTATTATGGCGCATATTGATGCCGGTAAGACCACGGTAAGTGAGCGGATTCTATTCTACACAGGCCGAAGCCACAGAATGGGCGATGTTCACTATGGTGCTGCTACTTTGGACTGGATGGAGCAGGAGCAGGAAAGAGGTATTACGATACAGTCTGCTGCAACTCACTGTATCTGGAAAAATAACAGAATTAACATCATTGATACACCGGGTCACGTAGATTTTACCGTAGAAGTTGAGCGATCACTCAGGGTGCTTGATGGTGCTATTGGTGTGTTTTGTTCAGTAGGTGCTGTACAGCCACAGTCTGAAACAGTATGGCGCCAGGCAAACAAATATAAAGTGCCCCGTATGGCATTTGTAAATAAAATGGACCGTACCGGTGCTGATTTTTACAATGTTGTAAATCAAATGCGCGAGAAATTAAATGCCAACCCAATTCCTATTCAGATCCCAATTGGATCAGAAGAGAATTTTAAAGGCATTGTTGATTTGATCAACATGCAGGGAATTGTTTGGGATGAAGAGTCACTCGGTGCTAAGTACGATATAATAGACATTCCAGAAGATCTGCAAGAGAAAGCTGAAGAGTACAGAAAACTGATGCTTGAAAACATCGCTGATCATGATGATGATCTGATGGAGAAGTACCTGATGGAAGAGGAGCTTACAGAAGAAGAAATCAGCTCAGCTATCCGAAAAGCTACACTTGCAAGAGATATTACACCGGTACTTTGTGGTACAGCTCTGAAAAATAAAGGTGTGCAGATTCTTCTTGATAAAGTGATTGAATATCTGCCAAGCCCGCTTGATGTAGAAGCTGTTAATGGAATTGATCCGGATGATGAAACAGTAAAAATGACAAGAAGCGCAGATGTAAATGAACCATTTGCAGCACTTGCATTTAAGATTATGACAGATCCGTATGTAGGGAAACTTACTTTCTTCAGAGTCTACTCCGGAACTCTTGAAAAAGGATCTTACATACTGAATTCAGCAACCGGCGATCGTGAAAGAATTGGCCGTCTGCTTGAAATGCACGCTAACGATAAAAAAGATATTGATGTAGTTCGCGCAGGTGACATTGCAGCTGCAGTAGGTGTTAAGAAAGTAAATACAGGCGACACATTTTGTGACGTTGATCACCCGATTCTCCTGGAAAAAATTACTTTCCCTGAGCCGGTAATCAAGCTTGCAGTAGAGCCTAAATCAAAGGCAGATTCGGAAAAACTCACTACAGGTCTTGTAAAACTTGCAGAAGAAGATCCAACATTCAAAGTAACCACTGATGAAGAGACCGGGCAGACAACGATTGCCGGTATGGGTGAGTTACACCTTGAAATTATTGTGGATCGTTTAAAGCGTGAGTTTAAAGTTGAAGCAAATGTTGGTCAGCCTCAGGTTTCTTACAGAGAAACTATTACGCGGCCATTCGAGCATCGTGAAGTTTACAAGAAACAGACCGGTGGTCGTGGGAAATTTGCCGATATCGCTTTTGAAATCGGGCCGATTGAACACTTTGCTCAATATGCAGATGATGACAAGAAAGTTACAATGAGTGAAGGCTTTAAATTTGTGAATGAGATCGTGGGTGGTAACATTCCCCGTGAATACATTCCATCTGTAGAGAAAGGCTTCAGAGAATCAATGAAGAATGGTATTCAGGCTAATTATGCTGCCCAAAATATTGGAGTACGCTTATTTGACGGATCGTACCATGATGTGGATTCCGATGCATTCAGTTTTGAACTCGCAGCTCGATTGGCATTCAGAAATTCAGCCAAAAAAGCAGGTCCTCAGTTACTTGAGCCTGTAATGTCTGTTGAAGTAACTACCCCTGAAGACTATATGGGTGATGTAATTGGTGATCTGAACGGAAGAAGAGGGATTATCCAGAAAATGGATAACAACCCTGAAGGTGCTGTAGTTAAATGTAAAGTGCCACTTTCAGAGATGTTTGGTTATTCAACCGATCTGAGATCACTTACACAGGGTCGAGCCGCATACTCAATGGAATTCTCAGAATATGTAGCTGTGCCTGATTCGAAAGCACAAGAAATAATTGAACAACAAGCATAATATTTAACGAAAGCAACCATGGCAAAAGAGACATTTCAGCGTAACAAGCCGCATGTGAACGTAGGCACGATTGGCCACGTGGATCATGGCAAGACGACCTTAACCGCTGCCATTACCAATGTGATGGCGAAGACCTACGGTGGTGTAGCCAAGAAATTTGATGAAATTGATAACGCCCCTGAAGAGCGCGAGCGTGGGATTACCATTGCCACCGCTCATGTGGAGTATGAGACTGATGCGCGTCACTATGCGCACGTAGACTGCCCGGGCCACGCCGACTATGTAAAGAACATGGTAACCGGTGCTGCCCAGATGGACGGTGCGATTTTGGTGGTTGCCGCTACTGATGGCCCGATGCCACAGACCCGCGAGCACATTCTGCTTGCCCGTCAGGTTGGTGTGCCTCAGATCGTGGTTTTCATGAACAAGGTTGACCTTGTGGATGATGAAGAGCTTCTGGAGCTGGTAGAGCTTGAAGTACGTGAGCTGCTCTCCTCGTATGAATTTGATGGCGACAACATTCCTGTGGTTCAGGGCTCAGCCCTTGGCGCGCTGAATGGCGATGCGGAGTGGGAAGAGAAGATTGTTGAGTTGATGAAGGCTGTGGATGACACCATCCCAACACCCGAGCGTGATGTAGATAAGCCGTTCCTGATGCCGGTTGAGGATGTATTCTCAATCACAGGCCGTGGAACTGTAGCTACCGGTCGTATCGAGCGTGGGGTGATCAAGCTGAACGACGAGATTGAAATTGTAGGTATTGTAGAAGCGCCGATGAAGAGTGTTGTAACCGGAATTGAGATGTTCCGCCGGTTGCTCGATCAGGGTCAGGCCGGAGATAACGCGGGTATTTTGCTGCGCGGCATCAACAAAGACCAGATTCAGCGTGGAATGGTACTGTGTAAGCCGGGTACAATTAAGCCGCATAAGTTGTTTGAGTGTGAGGTATATGTGCTGAGCAAGGATGAGGGAGGCCGTCACACGCCGTTCTTCAAGGGATACCGTCCGCAGTTCTATTTCCGAACCACTGATGTAACGGGCTCCTGCGAGCTTCCATCGGGAGTGGAGATGGTAATGCCTGGCGATAATGTGAAGATGAGCGTATCGCTGATCCAGCCAGTAGCGATGGAGCCGGGACTTCGGTTTGCGATTCGTGAAGGCGGGCGTACAGTAGGCGCCGGTGTGGTAAGTAAAATCTTAGATTAAT
>JAFIES010000141.1 GCA_020832415.1 Balneolaceae bacterium
CCTACCTTCACCTGAAGAAATGGTTTGCAAAGAAAGTAACTTTAATTCAAATTTAACCTATAACTATAACCAATCTGTTTTGTCCAGTTTATAGGGGGTCGGTACACTTATCATGTTCGTATAATTTAAAATAAGTTATTATGACTTCTGCGAACTGACAGTCCCAATTCCTCGGGATCAATGTCGAATACGGAAAAGGTCGGTATAGAGGCCAAACAGCAGCCCGATACCGGCTGTGAATAGTAAAATCCGAAGAGCGCGTTGAGCAGTTTCGTTTTGTTCATATTTGCCAGAATGTACTGAATCCGGAAATTTCAGAAATTAAGTCTTCTCCAGTTTGAGATGGAGAGTCAAGGATTCTCATCCGATTGGTTTTTAAGTTGTTTCCTTTTCAGAGTATTGGAACCACCCCTGACCCACTTGTGAAGGAGCGGAGTTTAGAGAAATTCCGAAATTAACCTTGGTGCACATGTCACTTCCCTGGCGGTGGCGGTACGGAGAAGAATTCTACTCCCTCTTTGATCATCTCGACGGTCCAGTCGGGTTTCATCACCATCTCCACCTCATAATTGTCGATCTCCTCCAGGCTGCTTACTGCTTTTTCTACCTGCTGCTGAAGGTAGCGACGCATGGGACAACCCGGAGTCGTTGTGGTGAATTGCACTTTTACCTTGTTTCCTTCAATTTGTATCTGATAAACCAGGCCAAGGCCCATAATGTTGACACCCAGTTCAGGGTCCATCACACTTCGAAGCTGCTCAATTAGCTGAGTTTTTAAATTCTGTATATTCATTCTTAAATCCAGTTGCATAGTTATTAGTTCGGATAAAACAGCCTCCGCCCTGACCGTTATCACCTAAACCAATATTGACCGGAGAGGAGACTTTACGGACATAATCGTATTGATAGTGGTTGTCATTTTAATCAGCGTCAGTCCAGGATTCAATCAGGTGTTCCCTTTTATGTTCAACATTAGCCCACTCATCAGCATCCGGAAGAGGGTCAAATGATTCATTGGTTACACGATCCTTCCAATCTTCTGCCAGCTTTTCATTTAATTCTATATAGTGTTCCCATTTTTCAGGCACTTCATCATCGGGGAAGATCGCCTCCACCGGACATTCCGAAACACAGGCATCACAGTCGATACATTCAATGGGATCAATGGTCAGGAAGTAAGGCCCTTCCCGAAAACCATCTCTGGCCGCATCAATGCACGCGTTTTTAACAGTTTTCGCAACATGCAGATATGATTGATTCATATTTAATTGGATCCCCTCAGATTTTGAACTATTTGCGGGTAAACTACTCATTTTATATTTCCTGAAATGATGCGTTATCACTGTTTCTTCATACAATATTAAACGGGTTACAAATCTCTAAAAACCTGTATCTGATTTAAAGAATTTATAACCCGTTAAGATGCTGTTACAAGATTTGTTTGTACACTACTCCGGTTTACGTCGCCAGGCTGCAATTGCAAAACCCAGAGCCAACAGGGCGGGAATCATAGGCCACATAATGGTGGCTATATTTAAATCACTGTCGGCCTTTATGACTGATACCTTCCCTTCCATATAGGGATGCGGAGTACAGATGTATGTGTAATCGCCCTCTTCTTCGAAAGTATAACTCCACGATTCGGCATGGGCCAGCATCGGTGAGTTCAAATTTGTGGGGCCTTCGGTTGAGACCACATTATGAATTCCTGAATATTCACCGGCCAGATAACTGAATACATCCTCATTAATCCACGTCACCGTAGTGCCGGGTGTGATCTCTATTGTTTTAGGATAGTAGGAGTTACCTATAATATGTACGGTTACTTCTTTGGTGCCGTTTCCATAAACTGCAGGAGGGTCTATATCAGGAGTGCCGGCCTTAAATGGCGACATTATCCGGGTTGCATTTTCCTTCATTTCTGCCAGTTCCTCCTCTGTATAGAGCGGCCCGGTTGCTTCAACCCGCTTCGGTGTATCGGCGTTACGGTCGGCCACGAGCAGCCCGATTGCTCCTCGGCTTGTTGAACCCACGGCGTGGGATAGCATCGTGTAGGCACCTTCGTCCGGTGGAACACGAAACTCTATCACGAATGTATCAGACGGCCCGGCTGTTACAGTCTGGCCACCTGTTAATACATTTTCGGGGTGTCCCTGCCAATAGGCAAAATCCCAGACAATCCCCACAAGGTGAAAGGTTGAAACCAGGTTAGGCCCTACGTTCATAAAGTTGATCCGAACATAATCACCCGGCTTTGCTGTAATCGGTTCCTTCACATATTTAAAAATCTCACCATTGAACGTTACGTAGGTAGGATTTCCTTCCACAGCGTTTTTCCCGCTGGAATACCACTCATGCTGAATCAGATCAATCTCTATATCGGGGCCGTGACCAAGCTCCTCTTCCAGTCTGAATTTCTGTTCAGCCGGTTCCACAATCATCATCCCGTACTGACCAAACATCACATGCATCGGAATGGCATGGCCACCCGGTGCGCAGTGGTACAAGTATATTCCAGGAATAGTCGCTTTAAATTTAAGAGATTTTGACTGCCCCGCAGGAATCTGTCCCAGATACTTGGAGGTTTGAGTGTAGGCAGCATGAATTGACGCACCGTGCGGAATACTTCCATTGTTTTGCACTATTATCTCAACGATATCTCCTTCGGTTACCCTGAGTGTTGGCCCCGGTATAGAGCCATTGGTTCGAAATCCATCATAAATAACTCCATTTCCTAAATAAGCCAAACCCTCATCCAGTTCGATGGTAAAGCTTATATCAGCCTCAACATCCTGGTCTACAAAGCTTGTTGTTGGAATGGAGAGATTGGCATCTCTTTGAATAATTTCTATAAAATCACTGTCACTCTGGGGTGCATTTTGTGTGAACAGGTGGCGGGTAGCTTCTGCAAAATCGAGAGGCAGATTTTTTTGGGCCTCCATGGCAGCCATCAATTCATCACCTATCAGCGTACCCTTCATTTCAGTTTCAATCTGTTTTTTGTAGAGGGCATTGCATGCCGGGCATGCATTCGCCTGCTGTATGAATGCTGCAGTAAGGATCATGGGCAGTATTAATAGCAGCAGTAGTTTTTTTGTTATGGCAGGTTTTACATTTTTCATATTAAGGGAGATTTGTTTTGATTTTTCAGGTATCTAATAAGTATGAGATGGTGGCTATTTTTTTAGATACTTCGGCATGTATAACTATTGAAAGGAGCATAAGTAGCAATACAGTCTGCTTACTAAATAGCTAAAAAAAGGTTGGTATGGAAATGCATATAATCAGGTCAGACGCGGAGGTGGTGTGGTATGCTTCAAAAAGGGTGATAAAAGATTCTGATGGATAGAAAAATAGTCTCTGAATACGTAGGTAAGCATGGCAGGAGATTGACTTGCCGAAATCTGTATAGGAATTGGATAATACTCCATATCTATAAGCGGAGTGTTATCATCGTTGCTCTCTTGCCAATCATCAGCGAGGGTAGTGAAGTCGTGCGAACAAAAAGAATCCTGAGAACTTGAACCCTGGCTGCTGGATTGTAATTGCAATAGCTCAGGTAGGTCTCCCTTATACAGGTAAAACTTTGCCATAGGTAGTATTGGTTGTATGATTCCAATACAAAACGAAATTATAAGTATGGCAGAGTAAACCCTTTTCATGGTTGTTGTCTGGTTATTGCTCATAACACATGTGAAAAATTTGTAATGAGTGATAAATCTCACAATGCAAATTCAACATTATTATAATAAAATATTATAAAAGATAAAATTGTCTTATATCTTAATAATAAATTCATGATGTGTTGTTATGTTGTATTCTAAACCAATCTATTACATAAACTCAATGATGAATGATATGAATATGAAAGAACAAACAGACCTTTCTCCTGAAATAACTGTAGGTGAAATCGTTGCTATGAACTATAATGCAGCCGGTGTCTTCAGGCAGTATGGACTCAATTTTTGTTGTGGTGGAGGAATATCACTGAAAGAAGCCTGTGAAAAAGGAAATGTTTATCTCGATGATGTTCTTATCCAGTTAAAGCAGCTCGAACGTTCAGGAACCGGTATAAATGAAAATTTCCTGGCCTGGGATATCCCCTATTTAATCGCTCACATTGAGGAAACCCATCACCGGTTTGTGAGACAAAAAATTGAAGAGATTTCTGCCTATGCTCAAAAGGTAGCCGGTGTCCACGGAGAAAGACATCCCGAAAATATCGATATTGACAGAACGTTCAATGAGCTTGCCATCGAAATGATGGATCACATGCAGGCGGAAGAGAATACCGTTTTCCCATTAATTGAAACCATCGCTGCAAAAAGGAAAAAGGGTGAGCCGGTGAGTGAAGAAGAGATTCTGAAGCTGAAAAAAGAACTGGCGGAAATGGAAGATGATCATGATGGCGCAGGTAACCTGATGAAAAAATTAAGGGAATTAAGCCACAATTTTACCCCTCCGGCTGATGCATGTGCCACCTACCAGATTCTTTACAAAAACCTAGAAGGTTTTGAAAAAGATCTGCACAAACATGTACATCTCGAGAATAACATTCTTTTCAAAAAGGCTGAAGACCTGCTTCCGGTAAATTGATCTGATTTATAACAGGGAGCTCCAATGCCAACAGTTACACGCTGGTTTATTAAAGCCGGATTGATCTATTTCCTGATGGGAGTAATTTTGGCTTTCACGGCAGAATTACCATTTATCAATTCCGGGGCACTGTTGCTCCCCGTTTACTGGCACATGCTGGTGATGGGCTGGCTCACTCAGATTATCATTGGAGTATCCATCTGGATGTTCCCAAGAAAATGGAGAGACAAGAAAAAACGGGAATCCGTCTTGACCTGGCTTACGTTTTGGCTCTTAAATTCAGGACTGATTCTTCGTTTTTTTACGGAACCCTTTCTGCCATTCTTTAATGATACATTAACTGTTCAGCTGATCATCATTACTTCTGCAATACTCCAGATCGCAGCTATCTGCACATACATTGCAGAAATCTGGCCAAGAGTACACTCCAAAAAGAGAAAAAGAGGGGTTTCTGCATGATGCCAACCCTCTCTGTATGGATTTTGCGTCTTTCGCTGGTATATCTGTTTATTACAGCAATAAGCGGTTCTGTACTACTGATTCATAAATCAATTCCTTTGCATCCCGCAGCTTGGAGCCTGTTGCCTATCCATTTTGAAATGGCTATTTGGGGCTGGCTCGTACAGTTTGTAATGGGAACAGCTTACTGGATGTTTCCCCGATATCTTACGGGCCCCAAAAGAGGCAATGAAATTTTTGCAGTCATCTCAGTAGTTTTATTGAATACAGGAATTTTACTTCTCATTTCCGCACCGTTTATTTCTCCGGATAATGCAATAAAAGCCATATCGAGGTTGGTAATTGTTGTGAGTGTAGCACTTTTTTCAGCTTCACTATGGAACAGGGTTTTGAGCTACAGAAGAGTGCCTCATTAGATTTCATCAAATATTTTGATAATATATTTCTGAATAACCTTGACATTCCGAATTGAATAGAACTATATTAAGATAAAATACTCTTTAATATTAATTAAAGCGATGCTGCTATCAAATACGTGTATTTATGGATTAAGAGCTTCTGTTTTGCTGGCCTCAAAAGAAGGTGACAAATTTGTTACCATCAGAGAGTTAAGCGATGAACTGCATATCTCATTCCACTTTCTTACTAAAGTATTGCAGCAGTTAACAAAATCAGAATTACTTCAATCATACAAGGGGCCCAACGGAGGGGTAAAACTTGCCAGGCCGGCCTCACAAATAACCTTTATGGACGTTGTGATTTCAATTGATGGAGAAAATATCATAAAAGAGTGTGCACTTGGTTTGCCGGGCTGCGGCGAATTGAAACCCTGCCCTCTTCACGACCAATGGTCGGCCATGAAGGAGAACATTCTCCGAATGATGCGGGATGTTTCTCTTAAACAGCTGGCAGCAAACAAAAACTCAGATCCGTTAAAACAACTTGCATCAGTACATGCTTTAAAAAAGTAGTTTTTTTAGTAGTTAAAAGATAAAATAGTATTAATTCAGTTATAATGAACACCTATAAACCAATACTTACTTCTATTGCACTCTTCCTTCTCATACCGCTTTTCTATGCCTGCGGAGGTGAAGAATCTTCCGATCGCCAAACCTCACAACCGGAAGTTGAAGAAGCGGGCCTTTCAGATTTTGAACTCGAACATGGAATAGGCCCTGTTACGGAACCGGTAGAAATCGGAGAGATTGATCCCGACCTGGTTACCAAAGGCCGGAACATTTACGAAATGAAATGTGAAATGTGCCACAATTACCAAGGGCGTATGGTAGGGCCGGAGCTTGGCAATGTACTTGAAAGGAGAAGCCCTGAGTTTGTTATGAACTTTATTCTGAACCCTGGCGGAATGACACGGGATCACCCTGTGGGCCAGGAATTGCTTCGGGAATATATGACGGTAATGCCCTTTCAAAATGTGCAAAGAGATGAGGCCAGAGCCATCGTGGAGTACCTGCGATTCTATTACGAAGAAAATTATTAAACACACCAAAAAACCAACAAAACAACGAGACAATGGATAATAAAAAATCTAACACACTACGCGGATTGCTTCTCGGAGCAGGCTTTATAGCTGTTGCAGCGTTCATCTTTACGGGTTGTCCGTCGCAACAAAGCATGTTCGATTCCGGTGATGCCGCACAAAAAGTGTACGTAGCACCGGGTGAGCATGATGAATACTACGGATTCTTCTCAGGCGGCTATAGCGGCCAGTTAAGTGTTTGGGGACTCCCTTCAGCACGTTTTCTGAAAGTGATACCGGTCTTCTCACAAGATCCGGAAACCGGCTACGGATATTCCGAAGAAACCAAACCGTTATTGATGACCAGTTACGGGTTCATCCCCTGGGATGACTCTCACCATCCGCATATTTCTCAAACCAATGGCGATGCCGATGGTCGATGGATCTACATCAATGCCAATAATACACCACGTATTGCACGGATTGATCTGCAAACATTCGAAACCAAAGAGATTCTTGAACTGCCAAATACAGGCGGTAACCACGCATCTTCATTTGTTACATCAAACTCTGAGTATGTAATTGGTGCCACCCGTTTCAGTATCCCTTACGAAATGGATCTTGATGTGCCTATCGACAGTTACAGCGAAGAGTTTAGGGGAGCTCTCTCTTTTATCGCTCTGGACCCTGAAACCGGTATGATGGAGATGGACTTCCAGATTCTGGTTCCTCCCTACAACTACGACCTTGGCCGTGCAGGTAAAGGCCCGTCGTCCGACTGGGTATTTTTCACCACATACAATACAGAAGAAGCCCACACACTGCTTGAAGTGAACGCATCCCGTAATGATAAAGATTACGTGGCAGCTGTAAACTGGAAACGTGCAGCAGAACTGGTTCGCAATGGCGCCGGTGAGACCATGAGTGCCGAGTACTACCACAACTACTACGAAGGTAACCAGGGCATCGCCATAAACGATGTTAAAGATCAGGTAACGGTTCTCACACCGCAAGATGGCCAGAATTTTATTTACTTCCTGCCAACACCTAAATCTCCCCACGGGGTTGATATCGACCCAACCGGAGAGTACATCGTTGCGGGTGGTAAACTTGCAACCGTAATTCCTGTTCACTCATTCTCACGAATGATTGAAGCCATCGAAAACCAGCGATTTGAAGGACATGTAGAAAATATTCCAATTCTTGATTACGATGCAACCATCATTGGCGAAGTTGAAAATCCGGGACTGGGCCCGCTCCACACCGAATTTGATGGCAGAGGATACGCATATACCTCCGTGTATATTTCATCCGAAATTGTAAAGTGGTCGCTCGAAACGTTTGAAGTTGTTGACAGAATCGATGCATATTACTCCATTGGTCACCTGATGATTACCGGCGGCGACACCAAAAATCCTGACGCAAGGTACCTTGTTGGATTAACCAAAACCGCAAAAGACAGATACCTCCCAACGGGGCCAAAACAGAATCACCCCGCGCAGTTGTATGATATCAGCGGAGACAGAATGCAGCTTCTTCTCGATTTCCCAACCATCGGTGAACCTCACTATGCACAGGCAATTCGTGCCGATATTGTTACACCGAATGTGAAACAGATCTATGAAATGGAAGATAACGATCACCCCTATGCACTTCGCAGGGTAGCTGATAATCGTGTAGAGCGCGATGGTGATGTGGTTCGTATCTATATGTCATCAACCAGAAGCCATTTCCGGCCGGATAATATTGAAGGTATCCGTGTGGGTGATACTGTTTACATTCACCTGACCAACCTTGAGCAGGAGTGGGACGTGGTTCACGGCATCGCTGTTAAAGGTGCGAACAACTCGGAAATTCTTGTAGCACCGGGGCAAACCAAATCGATAAAATGGGAGCCCACAAGAACGGGTATCTATCCATTCTACTGCACCGCTTTCTGTTCTGCGCTGCACCAGGAAATGCAGGGATACATTCGAGTATCAGCTGCCGACTCTGATGTTCCGCTTACATGGAGTACTGGCGGCAACTAAGGGTTTACCCCTCAGTTCGGCAACAGCCGGACAGTTGATCCCAAAGCACCCGGGTACGGCCTCAAAACCGTATTCGGGACTTTAATCCTACAGCTCTTTTATTTAGTGAATTGTCTTTCCTGTAACCGGGGAGATATTTCACAAAATAAACCGCTTTAAAAACTGAATCATGGAAATTAAATCAAGAATAGTAATGACGCTGGCAGCTTTGATGCTTATCGGCCTCTACTACCAGCCATTCTGGACCATCGACATGTCGGCACCACAGTACCCCGAAGGTATCGGGATGTACATTCACATTAATGATGTAACCGGCCACAATCGCCACGATCTGCAGAGCATTAACACGCTTAACCACTACATAGGTATGGCAGAAATTCACAAAGAAGATTTCTGGGAGTTTGAAGTAATGCCGTGGATTTTTGGCTTTCTGATTGCTTTCGGGCTAATAGCTGCTGCTGTTGGCAATATAAAACTGGTAATTACCTGGCTAGCACTGATGGTAGTATTGGGAATTCTGGGATTTGTAGACTTTTACATGTGGGGATATGAATATGGCCACAACCTCAGCCCTGATGCACCCATTAAAGTGCCGGGTATGAGCTATCAGCCGCCCATGCTTGGTTGCAAACAACTCCTGAACATCAATGCGTGCTCCTGGCCCTATATCGGCTCCATCTACTTAGGGCTTTCGGTAATGCTGGCCGGAGGTGTAATCTGGATCGAAAAATTTTCAAAAAAACAGAACACGTAAGAATCAACAACTACCGCATGCTCTGAGGGGGGCATGCTAAAAACAAGGATCAACATGAAAAATCTAATTCAAACAGTGCTTTTCAGCCTGATGGCTGCCACACTTCTTGGTTGTGCTGAAGTAAGAACCGATCAGCCGGCTAACCGGAACGCAGAAACAAGAGCCATAAGCTACGGCAGCGATCTCTGCGCATTTACCGGAAAAACCATCGATGTAGTTCGCTACGGCGGGCAGATTATCATGCAGGATGGCACAGAGCACAAGTTTATGTCGGTAGAATGTGTAGCGGGATTTTATCTCGGTATTGAGGACAAGAGCCAAATCAAATCAATGAAAATTGTGGATTTTGCCGAGGGGTATCAGCTCTTGCCTGTAGATGAACTTGTCTATTTACACAGCACCCTGCGCCCCAGCCCGAACGGAATGTTCCTTACGGCTGTGGATGCATCAAATCAAAAAATGAAAAACTATATCTATGATGCCTACCCCGGCCCCTATCTGGCCTGGGAAGAGGTACTTGAGCTGGTTCAGAATGAATGGGATCTGACCGGACAAACAGCTCTAAAAAATTAATTAACAGGCGCTTCAAACTCAAAAAAAGCGCCCATATCTAAAAATATAAAAAGGAGAATACCATGAGGGGTAGAACTTTCTTTTCGATGATGCTGATTGCATCACTCACAATTCTTATAGCTTGCGAACCTAAACCGCAGCCTATTGAACTTGGCAGTGATCAGTGCGCTTACTGCCGTATGATGATTACCGAAGCTGAGTTTGGCACTCAAAGCCTGAACAACCAGGGGCGATCGTTTAAATTCGACTCCATCGAATGCCTGGCCGCTTTTGTAATAACGGCCGACGACCCGGCTAACATCCACTCCAATTACGTACCCGATTTTCTGAACAGAGAAAACTGGCTGCAGGCTGAAACTGCCGTCTATCTGCACAGCGAAACCTTACGAAGCCCGATGGGGCTCAATCTCACCGCTTATGCCAATCGGGAATCTGCCGAACCGATTCAGGCTGAGTATGGGGGCGATCTCATAGATTTCGATCAGGTTATGGAAATTGTTCAGCGAGAATGGCTTACTAACAGCCGATGAAAACCTTTGGAACTATGAAATTCTTCATTCACATATCCCTACTCTTGTTTGGCCTGCTGGTGATTGCTGAATCAGCAGCGGCGCAGATTACTGTACGGCCTGAAGGGCCTGTAACCTCCATTCAGGTAGGAATTGATCAGGCTGCAGCCGGCGATACAGTGGTTGTGCATGCAGGCACGTATCAGGAGAATAATATTGAAATCACAAAACCGCTTGTGCTCATGGGAATTGATCGCCCTCTGATTGATGGCGACAATGAAGGCACCATTTTGGTGATACGTGCCGACAGCATAACCGTTCAGGGCTTTGATTTCAGAAATACGGGACGAAGTTATATCAGAGATTACACGGCAATTCTGATTGATCAGGCGAGTGATTTTATTGTAGAAGATAATCACCTCTACAATGTATTCTTTGGCATATACCTGGCCGAAACGAATCGGGGTATTGTCCGAAACAACCGAATTGAGTCGTACGACAGGCGGGAAGCATCATCCGGAAACGGAATCCATTTATGGTATGTGAAAAATCCGGAAATTATCGGAAATCACGTGGAGGGAATGCGTGATGGCATCTACCTGGAGTTTGTGGAAGATGCACGTATTAACGGCAACATCAGCAGCAAAAATAACCGCTACGGTTTGCACTACATGTTTTCCAACGGCGGCACCTACTACGATAACACCTTCCGCAAAAATGGCGCCGGCGTGGCTGTGATGTACTCAGAAAACGTAGATATGAAAAACAATCTGTTTGAGAACAACTGGGGTGCATCATCATACGGGCTTCTGCTTAAAGACATGCGGCAGAGCAATATAGAAGGCAACCGGTTCTACAGAAATACAGTGGCTATTTATTCAGAAAGTTCAACAAATATTCAGATTAAAAACAATCATATTGAGCAAAATGGCTGGGCAATCAACATTAAATCGAGCAGTGCACGAAACTACTTTACCAAGAATAATTTCATAGAGAACAGCTTTGACGTGCGAACTGACAGCCCCCGGAATAACAATGTTTTTGAGGGGAATTACTGGAGTAATTACGAAGGCTACGATCTTGACAGAGATGGAATAGGCGATGTACCCTATCGCCCTGTGAGCCTCTTCTCGGTGATTATTGAAAAACAGCCCGAATCGCTCATTCTTATGCGGAGCATGTTTATTCGCCTGCTCGATACAGCTGAGAGAATTATGCCTGTGCTCACCCCAAAAACACTGTACGATGAACAACCAAAAATGCATCGAATACCATGATAGAGATTAAAGAACTTAAAAAATCCTTCGGAAGCCTTGAAGTTTTGAAAGGAATCAATCTTACGATACCCAAAGGACAGGCAACCGGAATAGTTGGACCAAACGGCGCCGGCAAAACCACGCTGATTAAAACCATTCTTGGCCTCGTAAAACCCGATTCGGGCACCATCCGGGTAAACGAAACCAAACTTAATGGAAACTGGCAGTACCGCCGTGATATTGGTTACATGCCACAGGTTGCCCGATACCCGGAAAATATGAGAGTTCACGAGCTGCTCGAATTTATTAAGGGATTACGGAATCAACCCGCTGTTTATGAAGAGGAGCTGATTGATCAGCTCAATCTCGGGCAGGAGCTGCAAAAGCAACTGCGAACACTCTCCGGTGGCAACAGGCAGAAAGTTGGTGCCACGCTGGCCATGATGTTTAATCCAAACATCCTCTTTTTTGATGAACCCACCGCGGGACTTGACCCTAAATCGAGTCAGAAGTTTAAAGAGCGGGTTAAAGTTGAAAAAGAGAATGGCAAAACGGTGATCATCACATCGCACATAATGAGCGAACTCGAACAGCTCGTAGATCATGTGATCTTTATTCTTGATGGAAACATTCGCTACTACGGCTCCACAAAAAATCTGCTTGCAGAGAGCAATGAAGAGCGCCTTGAGGGAGCCATTGCAAGCATGATGGAAGTAGCCTGATAAATATTTTAAACACCTGAGAAAATGAATTCACTATTACTGCATATCGCCAAAAATGAATGGAAAAGTTTACTGCGTGGTAAATGGGTAGTTGGCTACGGGCTTATTTTCCTGCTGCTAACCGACTCACTGCTTCGGTTTGGTGGCGGCGGCCCGGAAGCACTGCTTAGCCTTTCGAATGTAATGCTGCTATTTATACCGCTTGTTGGTATGATTTATGGAATACTCTATATCTACCAGAGCCGGGAATTTATCGAGCTGCTTCTCACCCAGCCTATCGACAGAAAAGTACTCTTTTGGGGTCTGTTTGTTGGAATCTCCACCCCGTTAATGCTCGCTTTTGTGGTTGGATCGCTGTTACCGCTTGCCTGGCATAGTATTTTAATGACAGCTGCCGCCCCGTCTGCAATGGTACTTGGGCTGGGTGCTGTACTCACAATGATCTTTGTATCCCTCGGCTTTCTATTTGGCCTGGCTTTTTATGATGATCGCATCAAAGGATTTGGATTTACCATTGTAGTGTGGCTCTTTTTGGCGATATTGTATGATGGGTTGGTACTGATGCTGGTATTCACGTTCGGGCAATATCCGCTGGAACGATTTGTGATTGCCGTTTCCATGCTCAATCCGATTGACCTTGCCCGGATTATGGTGATGCTTGAGTTTGATGTATCCGCATTGATGGGATATACCGGCGCCGTTTTTAACCGGTTTTTCGGCTCAAGCCTTGGCATCATAACCGCAAGTGGCATGCTTACAATCTGGCTGGCTATACCAACCTGGATTGGCTTACGAGTGTTTAAAAAGAAAGATTTTTAAACTCCCCCTTATGCCTGCGCTAGTGGAGAGGGGCACTTTGGTACAAACACAGAAATAATTTGTTTATCAATGACATCTGCAGACAAAAAGCACATCAGAATCTGGTACTGGAGTGGTGCAACACTTGTTTTTCTGATTCTGATTATTGGCGGAATTACACGATTAACCGGCTCCGGACTTTCAATGACAGACTGGAAACCAATTATGGGGGCCATCCCGCCAATAACCGATGCACAGTGGCAGGATGCATTTGATCAGTACAAGCAATTTCCCGAGTACCAGCAGGTAAACCGCGGTATGAGTCTCGCAGAGTTCCAGTTTATCTTTTTCTGGGAGTACCTGCACCGAATGATTGGCCGGCTGATCGGCCTGGTATTCATTATTCCCTTCGGCTACTTCCTGGTAAAAAAGAAGTTTGATGCTACACAGGTTAAACGTGCTTCATTATTATTAATATTAGGCATATCACAAGGTTTAATGGGCTGGTATATGGTACAAAGTGGTTTGGTTGATGTGCCAAGGGTTAGCCCGTACCGATTGGCTGCACACCTTTCTCTGGCCTTTATCATTTTTGGGTTCTGTGTGTGGTTTGCCCTCGACCTGAAAGAGCGCACTATCCGGCCGGGAAGCGGAGCAACGGAACTGCGAAAATGGCTTTGGATTTTTTTGGTGATACTCTCACTCCAGGTTATCTGGGGAGCATTCGTTGCCGGGCTGCATGCCGGACATATCTACAACACATTTCCAAAAATGCACCAGTTCTGGATACCTCCTGAACTCTGGCTGATGCAGCCCTTTGCCATTAACTTCTTCGAAAATATGGTAACCGTTCAGTGGATTCACCGTGTTTTGGCAACACTACTTGGCCTTATGGCTGTTGGCATGTGGGTGCGAGCCTATCAAACAGATACAACGTTTCTAACAAAAAAATGGATACTCGCAGTATTAGCTGTTGTTTTAGCTCAATATCTGATTGGTGTTTTTACCTTGGTATATCATGTACCGGTATGGCTTGGGGTGCTTCATCAGGCAGTGGCAATGATTCTGTTTGGTGTTGTGATTGGCGCCCTGCATCAGCTTCGAAGTTTTAAATAGCTGGTTCAACCAGAATGATATGTATTTACTGTAAATCAAGAGCAGATGAACATTAATCCACATTTCAGAAGAGTTTGGCAGTTATCGCTGCTCAGTTTTATAATCGCCTCGGTTACCGGGTTTTTGTACCGATACGGAATGCTCTATCCGCTGGCCGACTGGCTGAATTTTGCAAACATCCGGCATGCTCACTCCCACCTGATGTTTTTCAACTGGGTTTCACCACCCATAATGGTGTGGATGGCATCATCACTGATCAACTATGATGATAAACCTGCAATACGAAATTTCTCTACCTGCCTCTACACCATGCTCTTTTTAGGAGCTCTCTCGTTCCCATTTTTTCTACTCTACGGATATCACTCCGTCCCGATTGGATCTGCAAATTTGCCGATAGCTGCAATACTATCCGGAATGGTTATGATAACCTGGTATTGGTTTGCCCGGCTTTATATTAAAGTGAGAAAAAATAAACCCGGCAATCTGTCAGTTCTCTTTTTTGATGCAGCTCTGCTAACCCTCATGATTAGTTCACTGGGTGCCTGGGGTGTATCGCTGTTTCAGTTCACAGATGTTCAGAGTCCGCTTTTTGCCTCAGCATTGACCCACTTTTTCCTCGCCACATTTACAGAAGGATGGGCTCTTTTGGGAATACTTGGGATTTTATGGGCTCTGGTTCCATCTTCTAAAACTGATTTATCCATTTCAGCCGGATGGCTTTGGGCACCTATTCTTTTTGGCTCAATGATGGTTTTTCCGTTTAGTCTTACTCAATCATTAGTCACACCGGTTATGCTGTTTACCGCCAAAACAGGGCTATTTCTGATCGTATTGGCACTCACTCTAAATGTTTGGTTTCTGCTTAAAGCGAAGGTATTCTTCAATCTTTCACTAAAAATAGTTCTGCTGCTCCTGATCTTAAAAATTCTGTTTCAGGCTGCTGCAATTCTCCCCCTGGAAATATGGCCCGGTGAACACGGCCTGAGGGTATTCTATCTGCATTTACTGTTACTGGGTATCATCTCAATAACACTGTTTGAGGGATTTATCCCCGAAAAACTTCACCTGGCAAAATCTCTGTTTGCCCTTTCCGCACTTCTTGTAATTATCTCTCTGGGAATGATTAGCGGTTATTGGCCGATACATTTAATGTTGCCAGATACCTACTTTTGGATATTGATAATTGCTGGATTACCAACGTTGCCGGCAACTGTATTATGGATTTATACACTCAAAAATTAGTGGCTAAGAACAAGAAATTTATGGTAATAAGCAGAATAAATACCTATTTTGGATAAAAGAGTCTCAATAACTTATAACTAAGATTAATATGCTATTATCAAAATCATGTGTCTACGGGCTTAGGGCATCACTTTACCTGGCGGCAAGAAATCAAGGAGAGTTCATACCCATCCGAACGATGAGTGACAAACTCGAAATATCATTCCACTTTTTAACGAAAATATTACAGCAACTTACTGCTGAGGGAATCCTTGAATCGTTCAAGGGGCCTAATGGCGGTGTTCGGCTAACAAGGGAAGGCACCGAAATACAACTGATTGACATCGTACTTGCTATCGACGGGTCGCAGCTGCTAACTGAATGTGCACTCGGCCTGCCGGGTTGTGGCGTAAAAAATCCTTGTCCGCTCCACGATAAATGGGCAGAAACAAGAGATGCCATCCACGAAATGCTGGAGAAAACCACTCTAACTGAACTCGTTCAAAAAGGGAAGGCAGAAAATCTGCGTTTAACCACAGATGGTGGTTTCGATATACTTTTTGATAATTAATCTGTTTCGTAGCTGTGAGTTTACATAAAGACGATCTGCTTAATTTGGTGCAACAATACAATGTACCCGGTCCGAGGTATACCTCTTACCCAACGGCTGTTCAGTTTAGTGAAGAATTTGATAAATCTGAACTTGAAGATAATTTCAAGCGCAGAAGAGAGAGTGAAAAACCACTCTCTCTCTACATTCATATACCGTTCTGTTTTTCACTATGTTGGTATTGCGGCTGCACCAAAATCATCACAAAAGATCAGAACAGGGGTGATATCTATCTCGATTATCTCGATAAAGAGATGGCTTTAGTGAGTAAAACCACCCATCCACTTGCAACCCTCAAACAGATCCACTTTGGCGGGGGAACCCCAACGTTTCTTGATCCGAAGCAGATCAGAAGGCTTGGCCAGCTCATCAAAACATATTTTACTCTGCACAATGATGTTGAGTTTAGTGTTGAAATAGACCCGAGAAGATGCAGTGAAGAGCACATCATTGCCCTCGCGGAGATTGGCTGCAACCGCGCCTCCCTTGGCGTTCAGGATACAAATGAAGAGGTCCAAAAAGCGATTCACAGAATCCAGCCATTTGAAAAGACCGCAGAAGTAACCGAACTATTGAGAAAACATGGCATCAACAGTATCAACTTTGATTTGATCTACGGACTGCCAAAGCAATCAATCCGATCATTCAAAAAAACTATCGAAGATGTAGTGCACCTCGAACCCGATCGATTCGCAATCTATAGTTATGCCCACATCCCATCCATTATGCCTGCGCAAAAACTACTGGATGAGGCTGACTTTCCATCAACCCATAATAAATTGGGTATGCTGGTCCATGCCATTGAGAAGCTGCCCGACTATGGTTACAGCTACATAGGGATGGATCACTTTGCCAAAGAGAGTGACGAACTGAGCAAAGCACTGAAAGAGGGGACCCTCCAGCGAAATTTCCAGGGTTACAGTACACACGCTGAGCTGGAAATGATCGCACTGGGTATGTCTTCCATTTCACAGGGGCCGGATCTCTACTGCCAAAACGACAAAGATCTGAATCAATATTACGCCGCACTGGATGATGGAAAGTTGCCGGTTAAAAAAATATTACGCCTTTCAGAAGAAGATAAGATCAGAAAAACTGTAATTATGCATGTGATGTGCCGCGGCGGAATTGATTATTCCGAACTATCGGTAGAGCTTGGCATCCCTTTTACTGATCATTTTTCGGATGAACTTGAAAACCTCAAACAGCTTGAGGCTGATGGACTTCTTTTATTAACACCCAATGGGTTCAACATCACATCAACCGGACGCCTGTTTTTAAGAAACATTGCGATGGTTTTTGATGGGTATCTCACTCAAAGCCGCCACAAAGCAGCCTACTCCAAAACGGTTTGATGATTCTTTCACATCAGAACTATCAAGCTGAACTGACCCTTAATTGTTGATTTCATCTTAATCAGCTGTGCTGTCCACATGAATTCTAAAATCTGCGTGTGGAATGAAATACGTATGGATTATCTTTTAGATGATAGGTCATTCAAAAGATTTGATTAATGCTAAAAGACTTAATCATGAGATTCGCCATCATTTTACTTCTGTTCTGTTTCACACATCTGCAGCTTGCTGCACAAACTGAAACAGACCCAATCGAAACCATGCTGGAAGAAGCTTCGCAGCTGATGAGCGAGAACGATGAAGAAGGAGCCCTGGAGATTTATCTGAATATTCTCGAAGCGGATCCTGAAAACTACGAAGCTCTCTGGAATGCAAGTCTGCTGCATTCATCGAATGGTTTTCGGTTCGATGACGAAGACACCCAAAAAGAGTTCTTTGAACGGGCACAAGAGTTAGCCGAAACAGCGCTCAAATTTCACGACGATCGCGGCCATCCCTATTATGTGATGGCTGTTGCTAAGGGGCGCATGGCAGACTTGGTGGGTGTAAACCGAAGAATTGAATTAGGCCACATCATCGAAGAGTATGTAGAAAAGGCTTTGGAAATTATGCCTGAACATGCTCCGTCGTGGCATCTGTATGGAGTTTTGCAGTCGGAAGTGGCAAATGTAAGCAGGGCAGAGCGAATTGCTGCAAGGTTCATTTCAAGCGGCTTGCCGGATGGTACAAATGAACTTGCAGAAGAATACCTGCTGAAAGCGAAAGAACTCGATCCGAAAAGTATCATCATCAGACTCGATCTTGCACGGCACTACATGAGAACGAATCAGGATGAGATGGCCATTCCAATTCTCGAAGATTTGCTGGAACTGGAGCCGCGGCAGAAAGACGATCCTGAGTTTCTGCAGGAAGCTGAAGACTATTTGCGAGAACTGCTTGATTGATTTAGCGACCCGGACGCAGAACGATATCTACAATCTCTCCGGGAGAGAGCGTAATATCCACTGAGGGATCAATCGCAATTTTTACCGGCAAGCCGCTTTCATAAATGGCACCGGGCCGTTGCAGCTGGTTGTCGATCATACGAATGTGGCCGCCAAGCTGTTCTATATTTGATTCAAAAAAGCTTCTTCCCGGTTTTCTGGTTCTTACCTCAACAGCCATGCCCGCCTCCGGCTGTACTGTAAATGGCTGACGCAAATAGCCAACAATGTAAGCCGGCTCAGCTGATTCAATCCTGAGCAAAGAATCACCTGTTGCCACATACTCGCCCGGTTTGTGATTCACCATACTCACCACTCCGCTGATTGGTGCATAAATTGGCATCGGTGCCGACTCTGCAAGAAGTGCCTCCATTTTTTGCTCCTGTACCCTTATGGCAGCAAGGATCGGATCACGATCTGCACGGGTATCGTATCGCTGGAACTCTTCGTTTTCCCGGATTCTTTCACCGAGATAACGGATCAAATCTTCGGTCTCTCGCACTTCAACAGAAAGCAGTTCATACTCCATTTTTGCCAGTTCATACCCCTGATCAGCAATGAGGTCCCGTTCAAATAGTTCAGCCGCACGCTGATAGTTTAAACGGGCTTGCTGTTTTTTAAGCTGTGTGGATGCAAGTGAAATCCTTGTATTGAGCTCCTCAATTTTTAAATCTTCGAGGTTTGATCGGTTTCGGAGATCATCAGCTCCTGCATCCATACTCTCTCTGATCAGATCGCTTTCGGCACGAAACAGACTCAGTTGAGCATTCACAAAAAGTGTATCCTGTCTGTATATCTGCCCGATGAGTTGTCCTTCCTCAACCCAATCGAATTCGTTGTAGTAGAAATTAATTAAAATGCCGTTTGCCGGGCTGGAAACTGTAGAGTGATCGCCAACAACTTCACCAATCATGGCAGGATTACTTACCTGATTTTCCCACAAATAGAACACAGCCACGCCAACCATCAGAAATACTGCCAGGGGCAGCGCCCGCACACGTAACTCCCGGAGGCGTTGCTTAAAAGGAATAGGTACCGGAGTGTATTTTCTTTCCATAGCTTAAATCTCCGACTCATCTTCTGCCCGAAGGCTGCTAACATTGGACACCCCTTCGATCGATTTAATTTCATCGAGAAGCAGATCAACCCTGTCCGGATCGCGCATAAGAAGCCTGTATGAAAGGTGAGTTGCATCTGATTCATCACCCGATCTCTGCGATGCAAGTTTGGTTTTTAGCGTATGCCGCTGCAGAAAGTTTTGAAGCTGATCCAGTTTTGAGAGTGGCAAAGCCCAGCTGAGGTTTAAAATCAGATCATAGCGCTGCCGGGCACCAAAATTTGTAAACCAGATAAATAGTAGTGCCAGCGATGCTACAAGCACACCTATTACCGCCGTAGTAAATTTTTGAGTACCACAGGCCATTCCCACTACAATCAGGGAGAGGATATATACTGTATCGAGTGTATCACGAAGGATATTTCGAAAACGAACAATGGCAAAAACGGCAAGTAAGCTGAAAGCCGTAACCAGGTTGTTATCAAGTACCATCATCACAAGTGCAACGGTGATAGGTATAATAATAAGTGAGCTCACAAAATTTCGTGAGTAAGATAAACCGGTATGGGTGTACATATAGACCCAGGCAAGCAACTGCCCGCACATAAATGCCAGAAGAAGGCCTAAAAGCAGTGTGGGTAAATCTGTGGGAAGTGGTGCAGTATCACCAAATTGTAACCAATCGTTCATAAACGATAATAACTTTTAATTAGACTGTGGTAAGTTTTCTGTTCTTAATTTTTATAATTCCATCAACATATTTTGCAGCGGACTGCTGCCTAAGGTGAAATACCTGTATAAGTTCTTCCATCCAGTGGGGAAATCGATCCGTAAATTTCAGCTCAAGGATTACCGTGTTGCCAAATACCGATACAGGATTATCGTGCCGGGCACTTAAACCATTTTCAATGTTAAACCGTGAACTACTTTGAACGGATCGATCGAACGTGACCCGCGCTGAATTGTTATCGTGCATTTCGTATGCTTCCCGGAGATAAGTAACATGAATTTTTGGTAAGGCACCAAGCAGGTTCTGCAGATAAATAAAATTTGATAACGATTGTAACTGTTCAGGGTTTTTGTAAACAAGATGATTATACGTGGGAACACTTCCATTAAGCAGGTCATTCAAAAACTCCCTTTTAACTTTGGCACGCTGTTTCCTGATTACTTTATTATACCTTCTTTTTATCTCAAAATTTATTGGACCTTCCTTTTCATCATAATATCGTAATCGAAGTTTAAACCGGTTTCTGTCTCCGTTTATGGTATCCTGATAGGTTTTCAGATTACTGGAATCAAGATACAGACTGTTCACCCGATAGGATAAGTTCGGTTGGGTTTGGCCATATATATCACAATCGAGATAGGTTTGAACGAATTGTCGAATCTGTAAAGCTTTCGACTCAGAGATTCTGTACTTGAGCTCAAACCGCTGTCTCTGAATTTTATCTTCCATGATGCGTACACGTAAAAGCCTCATTTTTTCTGAGGCGTAAATCAATCAAATAACTAACAGCGTATTATACTAAGGATAATCATATACAAAACGAGAAGAAATTTATTCTTCGATAATTTTGATACTCAATAAAATAAACAGCTTTTGAGCAGATACAATATCTGTATTTAAGGTTAGCCGGATATGCGCATCCCCTTGTTTCTGCCCTGAATAATTTTAATCAGGTTAGATACACCATACAGAAGTAGAAAGATGGCAATAAACAGTGCAACAGAATCCGGATTCATCACAATCAATACGGCGATAATCAGTGTCAGAAATCCCATAATCGAAAATTGCAGTGCCATCAACAGGATCAGCCCAAAAAAGCCCAGAAATGCTGCAAATGTGTAGGGTATCAGGTTTGGCAGAATAAAAATCACGATGCCTGTAATAATGGGTAACGCAGCAATTACCGGAGGAAACCTGAAATAGATCATCAAAAGCCCGAGTGCCATTAAATAGCCACCGGCAATGAGGTAGAGAAACCCGGGATAACTCAGCGTGAGCACACCGGTTATGAGTGCCAGAATTGCATTAAGCAACTGGCGCTGTTTTGACCGATACTGGATATTGATATGGAAATATTGAGCCATGGTTACCTCATCCGGTTATCATTGTTCAGCTATTACTGCTCATAATCTCTTCGATCTCTTTGATCTCTTTTGGCACATCCGTAAGGTTTTCAACACCATCTTCTGTGATGATCAGATTATCCTCAATTCTGATGCCTCCAAAATTGAACAAACCCTCAACCTTCCCGCGGTTCAGATAGGCAGCCTGCTCACTGTTTTCAAGCGCAGGTTTTAGCAGTGCAGGTATAAAGTAAATTCCGGGTTCGATGGTGATTACCATTCCGGACATCAGCTCACGGCGCACGCGCAGAAACCGGATACCGGGCCTGTCAATACGATCCACTCCTTTTGGATAACCGCCCACATCATGCGTTTCGAGCCCAAGAAAATGGCCCAGGCCGTGCGGAAAAAAGAGAGCAAAAATGTTCTTCTCCATCATCTCTTCGATGTTACCTTTCACAATGCCAATCTCTTTAAGGCCATGCAGAATAATGCGGCATGCAGCAAGGTGAAGCTCTTCCATCTTTACGCCCGGCTTAACTGCATCAACTGTTTTATTGAGTGCGTCAAGACAAACCTGATAAATAGCTGCCTGATCGCCCGTAAAACGGCCATTTGCAGGAAATGTTCGTGTTACATCGGATGCGTAGCCATTATACTCATAGCCTGCATCAATCAAATAAAGATCGCCATCGCTGATTGGCTGATTGTTTTCTGTATAGTGCAAAATGGCACTGTTCACTCCGCCGGCATGGATTCCGGAATATGCCGGCTGAAGTAATCCGTTTTTCTTTTGATGGTAATCGAACAGAGCTTTTGTTTCGTATTCGTTCATTCCCGGTTTCAGGGATTTCATCACTTCCAGATGCGCCAGATTATTTACCCGGGCCGCTTCACGCATGCAGTTCAGCTCAAATTCCGTTTTAATGCTTCTGCAGTATGTAATTGCATCCGCAAGAGTTTCAGTATCAACTTTGAATTCGCGGTTTAAATCCTCAATAAATTCAGCCTGCTCTTCATCAAGGCAGTAGATTATTTCAGGTTTTCTGCTTTTCAGCACAGTCAGCAGTTCGTTACCAAAATGCAGATGATCCGGTTTGTAAGCCTCTTCAATCTCTCCGGTATCTTTTATTCGTCCATGCCAAACTGCAAACTGAGCATCACGTTTGGGTGTAAAGAGATGAAATTCTCCCGATTTTATATCAATAATTGTGTGATAATCCGGCTCATTCACACCGGTGAGATACCAAAAATTACTCTCCTGCCGAAACGGAAATTCGTAGTCTGTACCATAGCGATACATAATTTCGGCACCTTTCAAATAGATGATTCCTTCCTGATTCTCTTCAAACAGTGAGAGCAGTTTTTCGCGATGCATTTTTGCTGATGACATAATTTTCCGGGCTGTTAATAAATTTTTTTGAGCAGACTGATGAATGTTAATCGCTGCAATTATGAAGTTCTATGGAATTTAGCAGTTGATTTGATCAATCAAAAAAGTTGAGTAGTGAATGAGGCATTTTTTTGAGATAGTCCGGTTCAGACTTTTCTAAAAACAGTTCGGATAAGCCTGCATCAGACAATGAAACTGCCCCACCCCTGTAAACTGTAACCGCAGAACCTTGATGTGAGATGAGTTTTTCAAGATCAACGGTTACCATACCGGTGCTCACTCCTTGTTCATTGATAATGGCAAGCAGATATTGACCCGCATGACCGCCCGATATCAGGGTAATTGCCAGCCTGGTATCGTCGTCAACATCGATAAGTTTATAATAGTGGCTAAGTGGCAAGCCTTCTAAATCACCCTGGAATGCAAGATATCTTTTACTGCCGGCAAACTGTTCATCCCAAAAACTATTTAGCAGATCAACCATAAAATCTGCAAGTTTTTTACCGGAATTGGCCTTTAAAAAACCTCTATCTGACCAGTAATCAGTTTTTTTTTGAAAAGCAGCATTGGGTATTTGATTAAGCCGGGAAGAAACTTCATCTGTCTTACCGCCATTATGTTCAAACCATAAATCTTCCACACCATTCGTAAGCACTATATACCTGGCTTTAACCGACTGATTGTACCGTGCTGCCTGCTCTGCAGTGGTTCTGTTTAATGCCACATTTTCCGCCTTACATTCAACCAAAATGTGAGGTTCCAGGGAGGAGTTATAGAGAATCAGATCAGCCCGAAGATCGTTTTTAGCTTGCAAGCTTTTCACAGGATTTTCAAATCCAATTCTCGACTTTTTTACGTCTGTTTGATGTAACAGATACTCCAGCCAGGTAAGACGCACTCTCTCTTCAGGCCGGTCTTTGAAACGCTTCTTCAATACCGGATTGTAGAGCCATTTCTGGCTCTTTTCAATTTTAATTTGCGGAAAATGGTGGCGGGCAGGACTCTTCATGTGGCTTGAAAAGTACCAAAGATCAGGGGTTCAGAAAAGAGACCATTTCCTTGGTTTCTGCTTAGAACCCCTGTAAAGATACTTTACTTCTTCTTTTTAGCCTTTTTGGATGGCCTTTTTTTGCCTTTTTCTTCTACTTCCAGTTCAGGCTTTTTATTGCTCATCTGCTTGTTTATGATCGCTTGCTGGGCCACTGAGAGCACATTATAAACCAGGTAGTACAAACTCAATCCCGAAGCAAAATTGTTAAACACAAACAGAAGTATAAACGGAATGATGTATGTAAACGCCTTCATGTTTGGGCCGCCACTTGGGGCTGCACCGCCACTCATTCCGCCTGAAACTTTCGTCTGCAGGAACATAGCAGCAGACATCAGCAGCACAAAACCTGCAATCTGATCGCCCAGAAAAGGAATTGTAAACGGTAAATCCAGAATATAATCCGGAGCAGACAGATCACTTGCCCACAAGAACGACTGCTGACGAATCAACATAGAATTCTGGAAGAAGAAAAAGAGCGTAATAAGAATCGGGAACTGCAGCAACATCGGCAAACATCCACCAAGCGGATTTACTTTTGCCCGTTTATACAGTGCAATGGTCTCTTTTTGCTGCTTCTGCGGATCATCTTTATACTTTTCCTGTATCTCTTTCATCTGCGGCTGCAGCTCTTTCATAGCCGCCATACTCTTGAAACTCTTCTGCGTGAGAGGGAAAAGTATCAGCTTAATAATCACACCAAAGAGTATAATTAATACCCCGTAATTATTGATGAATAGGCTTCCAAAAGCAAAGAAAGGTATCACCAAATATCGTACAAGCGGATCAGCAAACCAGCGAATCAGAGCGTAACCGATTTCGATTACATCATATGCATTTTCGTGGAAATCGCGCAGATCGTAATATCTCAGCGGCCCGGCATACAACTCATAAGTGAGAGTGGGATTTTGCGCAAAACTTGATTGAACGGCTACCTGATAGCGATGAATGGTTCCGGGTAATGAAGGATCACCATCAACTTCTCCCGACAGAATTGCAGCATTGGAGTGGGTTACCGGCTTGATGTACTGACCGAAAAATCGGGTTTTGGTCATTACCCAATCTATGGTTCCATTAAATCTCTGCTCACCCGTGCCCTCTTCACCTATCTGCAGTTTCTCCATACTGCCGCCAAGAAATACATTGGCCGATGAATTTTGAGCATCCTGAACAAAATCTCTTTCGGTTAAATTAAGCGCTGAAGTCCATCCAAAATCTACATTGGTGCCGCTGATGTAGGACTCCATATTAACCAGTTCTACATCAATAGAATAGGCGTATTGGCCTGAATGAAATGTGTAGGTGAAACGAATTTCAGAATCATCATCAAGCGCAAGTCTGTACCCTATGTTAATACTCTCGTCATCAGCTAATTCAAAAATACCGGTTTCGTGGAGGGGCTCAAAAACCAGTTCGTTGGTTTCAATATTGTAATTTTGATGCGACAAAAATCCTAACGAGTAGGCTGATCTCAATGTATCAGTAAGCATTTGCACATTGAACTGATCCCACGTTCTGTGCTCAAGCAGTGTATATTTTACAGGGCCCGCACCTACGTTGGAGAGCTCAATTTCGTAAAGAGGTGTTCGTACAACTGTGGTAAGCGTATCACTGATTGATGCAGCTGCAAAAGTTCCCAAAGCACGCGCAGGAGTTTGGGTCGTCTCTTCCTGCTCGCTGATCTCTACTTCTCGTTCTGTTGGTTCGGTGCCAACTGTATCAGCATCTTCTATGCCCGGCTGCTGCTGTGCCTGTATCGCTGCGATGCTGTCTTGTGCGGCAATTCGCTCGGCTTCTCTTCGCTCAAGCTCTTCCTGGCTTGGCATTGTGGACCACGCCCAGGCAATCGTGATAACAAAAATGAGTAGGAGTCCTGTAACTGTATTTCTGTCCAAAATTCTGTATCAGTTAAATTTCGTGATTGATTGATTGCCTTGAATCGCTGTTCGTCTCTGCTGAATATCTCGCCAACCGCTCTCTTGTTCTTTTCAGAAGATCTGCAATCTGGGCGTTCGCACTTTCGAAGGTCAGCTGATCGCTGCCGGCCATAAATGCCCCATGAAATCCAAAGTTGTTTTGAGAGAACAAATCCTGCAGCAACTGTTGATTTAACCGGTAAGATTCGCGCATGTACCGTTTTATTCTGTTACGCTTAACAGCACCCTTTATCCTCTTTTTGGGGGCTATAAAGCCGATATAACAACCCTCAGCAGGGTCGTTGTACAGGCGGTAACGAAATTGGAGGGAATCTGAGTTCAGCACGGTAGATTTTTCAAAAAGGCGCTCGAAATTACGCCTTCCACGCAATATTTTTGATCGGGGCAGTGAATTATCGGTGGTATGTAGGTCAGGCCTACTTACCTCCTCTTTCATCGCTAACCGTGAGCTTATGCCTTCCTTTTTTTCTGCGGCGCTTGATTACTTCCTGACCATCTTTCGTGCTCATTCGTTTTCTGAAGCCGTGCTTGTTAACTCTCTTACGTTTACTTGGCTGAAATGTACGTTTCATGTTCTGTTAAATTAAATAAATTCGTTTTACCTGTTTTTAGATAGACCCCAAAAATAAGAAGAAAATATATAAAACCGAATCCCTAATTTTTATAAAAATAGTGCCTGTTTCATCAATCTTTCTGACATTGTTGCGTTAAGCACCCAAATTGAAAGCATGGCACCGTATTTGCTGTGTTTTTGTTGCAGAAAATGAACTACTGAAGCAACCTGTTGAACAGCGCTTTATTTAGCTGTATTTTGCCAGACTAATTTAAAACCGATTTTATTCATGTTAGACCAGATATCCAGTTTTCTTACCAAAATTTTTGGCACCAAAAGTTCAAGAGATTTAAAAAAGTTATGGCCAATCGTTGATGAGATAAAAAGCTTTGAAGATGAAATAAAAGCTCTCTCCGATGAAGAACTGAAACAGAAAACAGTAAATTTCAAACAGCTCATTAAAGATCGTACACAGGAAGTGAGCGATCAGATTGCTGAAATCAAGCAAAAGATGGACTCAAATGATGAGTCGATTACCCTTGAGGAACGAAGAGAATTTTCCGACCTGCTTGAGGAGCTTGAGCAAGAGTGGCTCGACATACTTGAGGACACACTCGATGAAATTCTGCCTGAAGCTTACGCCGTACTGAAGGATACCTGCCGCAGATTTGTCGGTAAAAAGTGGAAAGTTGCCGGCAGTGAAATTGTATGGGACATGATTCCATACGATGTACAGCTTGTTGGAGCCGTTGCCATGCACAAGAGCAGCATCTCTGAGATGAAAACCGGTGAAGGTAAAACGCTTTCAGCCATTTTTCCATCCTATCTGAATGCACTTGCAGGACGCGGAGTACATGTGATTACCGTTAACACCTACCTGGCCCAGCGTGATGCAGAGTGGAATGAGCCCATTTTCAACTTCCACGGACTGCATGTAGATTGCATCGACCGGTACGACCCCAATACAGAAGCCCGACGAAAAGCTTACCGCGCAGATATTACTTACGGTACCAACAACGAATTCGGTTTCGACTACCTGAGAGATAATATGGTTGTGGAAGAGGAGCAGCTTGTTCAGCGCGAGCATCACTACGCCATTATTGATGAGGTTGATTCTATTCTGATTGATGAAGCCCGTACACCGTTAATTATTTCCGGTCCCGTGCCACAATCATCAGGACAGCAGAAGTACGAAGAGATGAAACCCCGGGTTGAAGCACTTGTGAAGGCCCAAAAAGCACTCGTGGCATCACTCGTGAGTGAAGCAGAAGCCGAATACGAAGCTGAAAATTTTGAAGCAGCCGGCCTTGCACTTTTCCGCGCTGAAAGAGGCTTTCCAAAGAATAAAAAATTCAAAAAGCTGATGCAGGAAGCAAGCTATCAGCGCCTTGTTCAGCAAACCGAAAGCTTGTACCTGGCAGATAATGCCAAGAATATGCCTTTTGTTGATGAGTACCTCTACTATGCAGTAGATCTCAAACAGAAGTCTATCGAAATGACCGACAAAGGGCGCGATTTCATCACTTCTGAAAAAGAAGGCGATGAGTTTTTTGTGATACCTGATCTTGGCCTCGAAACCTCCCTCATTGAAGAGGAGGCCGAAAAACTTCGGAAAGAGAAAATCGCGGCAGTTGAAGAGAACAGCGAGTTCAGCGATGATTATAAAGCCAAGAAAATTGAAGAGATTGAAGAGGAGGTAAAACAGGAGCGCGAAAAGAAATTTAATGAACTGCACCGTCTGTTTGCCGAGCGTGGTGATCGAATTCATACCGTGAATCAGCTGCTTAAATCTTACACCCTCTTTGAGCGTGAAGAAGAGTATATCGTACAGGATGGTAAAGTTCAGATTGTTGATGAGCACACCGGCCGTGTACTTTCCGGACGTCGATATTCCGACGGTTTACACCAGGCTATTGAAGCGAAAGAGAATGTAAAGATCGAAGCGGCTACACAAACCTACGCAACCATTACGCTGCAGAACTACTTCAGGATGTACCACAAACTTGCCGGTATGACCGGTACAGCTGCTACAGAAGAGGGAGAATTTAACGAAATTTACAGCCTTGATGTTACCGTAATCCCCACCAACCGCCCCATTATTCGGGATGATCGTGAGGATCTGATTTTCCGCACGAAACGCGAAAAATTTAAGGCCACCATTGATAAAATTCGTGAATACCACGAAAAGGGCCAGCCGGTTTTGGTGGGTACCACCAGCGTTGATATTTCCGAGAGCATCAGCCGTATGCTTAAGCGCGAAAAAATTCCGCATAATGTGCTGAACGCCAAGCAGCATGCGCATGAAAGTGAGATTGTTGCACAGGCCGGACGACCGGGTGCCGTTACCGTTGCCACAAACATGGCGGGACGAGGAACCGATATTAAACTGACTGATGAAGTTAAAGCGAATGGCGGCCTTGCCATTCTTGGTACAGCCCGGCATGAATCCCGCCGAATTGACCTTCAGCTGAGAGGCCGTGCGGGACGACAAGGTGATCCCGGTGAAACACAGTTTTTTGTATCGCTTGAAGATGATTTGATGACACTGTTTGGCGGCACCGATAGAATTGCCAACATCATGGACAAACTGAACTTCGATGAAGGTGAAGTTATTCAGCATCCATGGGTAACGAAATCACTCGAGAGAGCGCAGAAAAAAGTTGAGCAGAACAATTTCAGCATTCGTAAGCGGCAGCTGGAATTTGATGATGTACTCAACAATCAGCGAAAAGTTATCTACTCCAGAAGAAAGCACGCCCTTAAAGGTGATCAGCTGCAGAGTGATATTTTCGATATGATTGAAAACCTCATTGAAAATGTGGTCTATGAGCACTTTCCAACCGGAGATTTTGAAAAACTACGGGATGAAATTCTGCGCCTTCTCGCTGTGGAAATTGAGATTGACCGCGACAAATGGGCCATCTGGGGAGAGGATGGATTGACCGACCATGTTATCGAAAGAGCTTTCCAGGTTTACCGGAAAAAAGAGAACCTGATTGCAGAGCCGCTCTATCGTATCATCCAGCAGATACAATCATCGGATGCAGAGAAAAAACCAACCAAAATTCAGGTTATTTTCAGTGATGGCATTCGCCGGATGAGAATTATTGTGGATGTGGAAAAAGCGGAGAAAAATCAAGGCCGTGAAGTTGCCCGGGCACTTGAGCGAACCGCAATTCTCTCAACCATCGATAACAAGTGGATGGAACACCTTCGTGAGCTGGATACAGTTAAAGAAGGTATTGGCCTGCGCTCTTTCGGGCAGAAAGATCCGCTTCTTGAATACAAACGCGAGGCTTTTGAGATGTTTAAAGGCCTGCTCGATGAGATCAACAAAGAGACCATCACCCTTATCTGGAAAGCGATACCTGAAATGTCAGGTGCACCGCAACAGGCCCAAAAAACCCAGGGCAAATACGATATGGCAAAAGCTCAAACTCAGCATGCCGACTCAACCAATATGGGTTTCAGAGGAGCTCAGCAGGGGGAAGATGGCAATCAGCAACGGGCTTCAGCACCGGGCGAAAAACGCCAGCCTGTAACAGTTGAGGATGAACCGGGCCGTAATGACTTTGTGAAGGTGCAAAACCTGAGCACCAATCAGGTGAAGAAGGTGAAGTGGAAATACGCCAAAAAAATGGTGGATGAAGATGGCTGGATACTTGTGGAAAAATAAGTTAACCGGCCTGTAGTTCTTTATTCAGTTTTTATCGCATAGAATAGCCCAGCATAAAATGCCAGACTGTGAGCGCTGCAAGCTTCACAGTTTGACTATCTCTGTCGAATAGCGGGTTTACTTCGCAAATATCAAATGATGTTACATTGCTGCATTTGCCTAACCGAAAAGCAAGTTCCAGCCACAACTCTTTCGATATTCCGGAAGCATTCGGAGCGCTAACTCCGGGAGCTTCCGACTGGTTAACGGCATCCATATCCATCGTGATCATGATTGAACCATCTGTAATTTCAAGCTGCTTCTCAATCATCTCTGCTGATATTTCATAATCAAACAGAGCCGAACCGGCAGATTTTGCAAATTGGTAATGCTCGAATGAAACGGCAGATGGGTTCAATCCAAAAACGTGATAAGCTTCGCAACAGCCTGAACTATGATCTATAGCTTGCCTGAACGGTGAACCGGAATGTGGCAATCCGTTTTTTAATGCCCTTACATCTGTATGAGCATCAATATTGATGATAGTAACCGGCTTTTCCAAAGTAGCATAACCCATAAAATGGCCAAATGCTGTTTCATGTCCGCCGCCCAGAATAATTGGCAAAACACCGGTATTCAAGCGCGGTTTCAGCTCCGATGCCAAACGCAGCTGATCTTTTTCCACATCATTTTCGCAGGGTATAGTGCCGGCGAAATCAGTAGCCTCTAAAACATCGGTGTGCTTCTGGTAATGCTTTGCATGAGGAGTAAGATTACCCAATGCAGCCCGGATAAGTTCAGGCGCTTTCGACGCCCCCGGCCTGCCACCATTCGTAAACACTCCATGATCGGACGGGAATTCAAGAATATGAATAGCTGAACGCTCTGCCGATCGCCTGCCAATAAAATCTCGAAGTTTTGGATCACTGCTCATTTTCGTCTTTTTGGATTAAAATTTCTAAAGCGATACCTCTTTTTCAGCTCAAGTGTGGCAAGTAAAAGCACCGCAAATGCAACTACCGGAATAATGAAATAGAGTGTCATATTCACAAAAACACTGAGAAAATCATGCTCCGTTGATGACAGATAGAGATAGAAAATGTATGAAAAGTAGAAAAAGAGTAACAGCACACCTTCCCACCGAACAATTTTATGCCCTGTATAAAAAATGGGTACACAGAGTATTGAGGCCCCAATTAATACAAGCAGATCGAATGATACCAGTACGTCCTGAACCGGAATGGCCCCGGGGATGAAAAGCCCGGACACACCAAGAACTGCAAGAAAATTGAGAATGTTACTCCCGATTACACTTCCAACGGCAATATCGCGCTCACCCTTTAATGCGGCCGCAAGAGAGATGACTATTTCAGGTAACGAAGTACCAATTGCCACAACAGTAAGACCAATGGTTAACTCGCTAACACCTGCCATTTCAGCAAAAATAAGTGCACTCCCAATCAGCCATCTTGCCCCCAAAATTAATGCAGCGAATCCCGCAATTGTACCAATCAAATTTAAGCTGATAGCAGAAAACCCACGATTTATATTCTCTGAAGGTTCAGGGTTACCTCCACCTTTTCTTCTTGCCAGATATATGAGATAAACCATCAGGATTGCTGATAGAATAAGGCACTCAATAAAAGTTATTGAACCATTCAGGGCCAGCAAATAGACGAAGATGGTGATGGCTATCATAATGGGCACATCCCATTTGATAAGATTTTTGTTCACCTTCAGCGGTATAAAAAGAGCTGAAATTCCCAAAATGAGCAGTGTATTGGTAATGTTGCTCCCCACGATATTACCAAGCATCAGGTCAGTTTGCCCATCTATACCGGCCTGTATGCTTACAGCGAGTTCCGGTGCACTTGTCCCAAATGCAACAACTGTTAATCCAATGATAAGTTTAGGGATGCCTGAAATGATGGCCAGTTTAGATACACATCGCACCAATATTTCTGCCCCACCAATAAGGGCAACCAAACCTACCACAAACCAAATAATTGGCTCAATCACTACTAATTTTTCCGTTTAATTTTTCTGATTATCAAACTCTGTTTACTTTGTATTCTCTACTCTGAAATCCGGACACCTTTTGCATACACACGATCAATCTTGCTGCCGCCAAAGTGGTACATCCAAAAATTCAGGTCCGGTGTATTAATTATAACAAAATCAGCACTCTTACCGGGTTCTATCGAGCCGATTTTTTTCTCCATTGCTACGGCTTTTGCTGAATAGATTGTGGCAGCTTTTAAGGTTTCAGCAGGAGTTAATCTGCCGTGGTTACAAGTTAACATCATGGCAAGGTGCATATTGAAGCTTGGAGCAGAGCCTGGGTTAAAATCGGTAGCTACTGCAACATCAACACCTGCGTCTACCAGGCGCTTGCAATTTAAATAGGGTTGTTGTGTGTAGAGAGAAGCAATTGGCAGTGTAACTCCTGTAACATTTCTTTCAGCCATTCTCTTCAGGCCTTCATCCGAAACCTGCTCAAGGTGGTCGGCACTTCTGGCACCAACTTCGGCCGCAAGTTCAGCACCACCTCCATCACTTAACTGATCCGCATGCAGTTTCGGTTCCAATCCATGCTCCATTGCAGCATTCAAAATGGTGCGGGCTTCATCAATTGAGAAAGCTGATTCTTCAACAAATATGTCGCAAAACTGAGCAAGATTTTGATGCGCAACGTATGGTATCATCTCGTGAACAATCAAATCGATATACCCTTTTCGGTTATCTTTAAACTCTGAAGGTATCGTGTGAGCTCCTAAAAAAGTTGGAATCAGATCAACAGTAAAATTTTCCTGAAGTTTTTTATACACTTTAAGCTGTTTGATTTCATCCTGAAGAGTGAGACCGTAGCCGCTTTTGCACTCAATGGTGGTAACACCAAGCTGAATGATGTTACGAAGCAGTGACGCCGATTTTTCATACAGCTCTTCAAACGAGGCTTCTCTTGTACTTTTTACTGTTGAGAGTATACCGCCACCGGCTTTGGCAATATTCAGGTAGCTTTCTCCGCGAATACGCATTTCAAATTCATCCGGGCGCCACCCACCGAAGCAAAGATGTGTATGGCAGTCGATCAGGCCGGGAATTACTATGTGGCCTTTAGCATCAACAGCCTGTGCCGATTGGTATTTTTCCGGAAGTTCAGACTCTTTTCCAACCCAATCAAACGCACCTTCACTCCAAACGATTGCTGCATTCTCTATCGGATGAATGCTATCCTGAGGGCCTTCCATGCAACATGTATAGAGAGTGGAGATGTTTTTTAATACATGCATAAAAGCTGATTTATGAAAGCAGGAAATATTTTTAATTAATTTGAGAAAAAACGAAACCTTCTCAATTGAGCGGCGTAATAGTTACTAAATGTTTTGGTTAAAAGAAATGCATACTATTAACCCTGCACGTTGAAACGTGCAGGGTTTTTTTATGTCATGGAAATATTCCCATCTGCTCGTAGATACCACCAACTTTGTTGATAGCGCTGATAAAAGCAGCCGTTCTGAGATCTACATCGTGAACTTTCCTCAACTCGTTGATCTCATTGTAACTGTTTACCATGGTATCTTTTAACCCGGAATCCACAAGCTCCTTTTCCCCAGCTCCCCTGGCAAGAATTTCAAGCTCTTTAGAAGTAAACTTCCTATCGGATATGGTTTCAATTACAGAAAGTATTCGTTTATAGCTGTCTTCTTCAAACCGTTTTCCCATTCGCCCAAACCGAACGTGCTGGATATTTTTGAGCCATTCAAAGTACGATACCGTAACACCACCGGCATTCAGATAGTTATCAGGAATGATTAGTGCACCCCTGTTTTTAATAATTTCGTGTGCTTCTGAAGTAGTAGGACCGTTCGCTGCTTCACCAATGATTTTGGCTTTTATTTTCGTTGCATTTTTTTCGTTTAGCTGATTTTCAAGTGCAGCGGGAATCAGTATATCGCATTCGGCTTCGAGCACAGCCCAGCTGTCTTTCAGCTTTTCTGTTCCTTCAAAACCGGTAACCCCACCTGTCTCTTTTTTGTACTCCATCAGTTTTTCAAGATCAATGCCTTTACTATTATAGATGGAGCCGTCCATCTCTGCAACACCAACCATAATTGCACCGGCTTCCGTCATATATTTGGCTGTATGATAGCCCACATTACCCAACCCCTGCACTACAAAGGTTTTTCCTTCAATACCCGGTTCAAGCCCAAGCGCTTTCATATCCTCATGGTTTGAGCACGCTTCTTCAATGCCGAAAAACACCCCCCGTCCGGTTGCTTCAGTTCTTCCGCGTATACCGCCCTGGCTCAGTGGTTTGCCGGTTACACACCCTTCGGCGTTTATATCGGAACTAATTTGGCGAAAGGTATCCAGAATCCAACCCATTTCTCGTGCGCCGGTTCCATAATCGGGTGCAGGCACATCAGAACCGGGACCTATAAAATTTTTCTTATAAAGTTGAAATGTGTAACGGCGTGTAATACGCTCCAATTCGGCATCTGAATAATTGTTTTTGTTAATTTTTATACCCCCTTTAGCACCTCCAAAAGGCACATCCACCACAGCACATTTGTATGTCATCAGGGCGGCAAGAGCCATTGTTTCGTCTTCGTTTACTGTCATTGAGTAACGAATCCCTCCTTTTGTAGGTAGTTTGTGATGGCTATGCTCCACTCTCCAGGCGTGGATTACTTCAATACTGCCATTATCTCTCTCAAGTGGAAATGTAATATGCAGCACGTCATTACACGATTTCATCTGTGACAATAATCCCGCATCAAAACGAGTGTATGCTGCAGCTTTATCGAAAGCTTTGTTTACCTGTTCATAGAACTTATAGTCGCTCATGATACTCCTTTATTTTTGGTAGATAGTTTATCAATTGTCGTAAATATGCCCCATACATACAAATTTAAAGTGGCTTACTCTTATAATTCGCAGGCTTTTACAATCTCCCATTCATCCGGTGCTCCCAGAAGATGTACAAGTGCAACTTTATTGATTGTGTATGATTTAGACAGATATTCTCTCAACCTCTTTTTTCCACAGATAGGTTTTCGCATGGAATCTGTGCGTAGAGCATAGAGATATGGTGATCATCCCTTTTGCCAAATTCACCCTCAAATATCTGGTCAATGGAATCTGCAGCTGCATCTACTTGAGGGTGATCTCTCAGCGATAAAATCAGTTTTTGATACAGCTTCTCTCTGCACTCAACCGACCGGGTTGTTATGCTGAACGGCTTTAAACCGTGAGCAATTTCTGGAAGAAATTGTATTAACTGCCTCTCCTCAAGTTTGGGCACTCTTCCGATTGTGATATGCGGGTGAAATGGGGAAGAATTTAAAGAACGGCTGATGCGCTCAATCGGCTGCCGGAGTTCCGTTTCAGAGGATTCATCCGGCAGCAGCCATAGTACATAACCATCAAGGGCGGGTAACTTCAAAAAGTTTAATCCTTATCAGATTCAGACGGATTTGGCATCCACCTTATCATCTGTATGGAAGCTGAAAACGTTAATCAAAAACAGAAATGCGATAGATCCTATAGCTGCGTAAACCAGCGGTGCAAAGAGGTTTAACTGAATAGCTATCACACCAATAATTACCGAACCGGCTGCCCCCCAGAGCACGTTACCAATCATCCCAATTCCTCGCTTGATCATTACCAGATCAATTACGAAACCAATAAAGAGGCCGATTGAAATTAACCAATAAATTGTAACGCCGTTTAATTCTTCCATGAATCAAAAGTTTTAATTGTATTACTTTATTCTGACGGGCAAAGATACAAATTTTCCCCTTTTTGAGGCAGTTTTTTATGAGAAAACCGGAAGAAATCACCAGAAAAATTATCCATATCGATATGGATGCCTTTTTTGCCTCTGTAGAACAGAGAGATTTTCCCGAACACAGAAACAAACCCGTTATTGTAGGCGGCTCTCCGCAGGGGCGTGGCGTAGTAGCAGCAGCCAGCTACGAAGCGCGAAAATATGGAATCCACTCTGCCATGCCTGCATCCAGGGCTGTGAAATTGTGTCCGCATGCTGTTTTCCTAAAACCTCGGTTTGATGTTTACAGAGAAGTATCCCATCAGATTCGTGATATTTTTTATCAATTTACAGATCTCGTAGAACCACTCTCTCTGGATGAAGCCTACCTGGATGTAACCGAAAATCATGCAAAAATTCCATCGGCTACCATTATTGCCTCACGAATAAAAAAACTGGTTAAAAAAGAGACCGGACTTACAGCTTCTGCCGGTGTTTCGTTTAATAAATTCCTGGCAAAAATCGCCTCCGATCTTGATAAACCGGATGGATTAAGCGTGATAACACCTGATGAAGCTGAAGCTTTTATTGAAAAACTTGAGATAGGTCGTTTTCACGGGGTCGGAAAAGCCACACAAACAAAAATGGAGAGCCTTGGGATAAAAACAGGTGCAGATTTAAAGAAGAGAAGTGAAGTTGAGCTCGTTAAAATGTTTGGGAAAGCCGGCCATCACTACTACAGAATTGTGCGCGGACTGGATAAGCGCGAGGTAAAACCACATCGAATCAGAAAGTCGATCGGAAAAGAGCGAACCTTTTCTGAAGATATATCTGACCTGCAATGGATCCATGAATTTCTGGATGATCTGTCAGGAAAAATTGCTGATTCGATGGATAAATTGCAGGCTGCAGGAAAAACCATCACACTAAAGGTTCGCTATAAAAACTTCGAAACCGTTACCCGCAGCCAAACTCTCTCCCATTTCACTCACGCAAAAGAGGAGCTTGCCGAAGTTGCCAAAAATCTTCTTCAAGAAACAGAGGCGGGTAAACGAGAAGTGCGCCTGTTGGGAATATCCGTTTCAAGCCTCAATCTCACGGAAGGGGGAATAATCGGTGAACAACTTGAACTCCCCCTTAAATTTTAAGCACTCTGTTTTTACCCTCTCACAAGCACTGCATTGTACGGAACTCTCCGGCTCAGCGACCTGCAGCTACCCTGGGGTGGCTGATGCCCGGGCGGCCTGTCCACGTACCAGATTCTGCACATACCACGTGATGGCATATGGCCCGGCGGTATGCGCACAGCCGCACGATGGTTATGATGCTTTTTCTTTTTTACAGCCACTTTTTGTCGTGGCGGGTCACCAATCACAATCGGTTCGGGTGTGATAACCATACCACCTGAAACCATACAACCGGTAAATGTGCCGGCCCCAAGCATGATGGTAAATATTGTAATGAGCTTTTTCATATCAACTGTTTTGAGTTATTGTGAATTCGAGCAACCGGCAGGTGCACGGCTGCATCGTTTATAACTGAAAGACAGTTGAGCGGAGTAATTGTTTCAAAAGAATGGGCAATTCACATCATCATGTGATACAAACTGCTCAGCTTGAGAAGGTATCAGGCAGATCATTTTCATACAGAACAATATCGCCGGCGCGGGCGTAATCATTCAAAATATCATTCGCTTCAAAAAGGGTATCTACAATTTGAACCTCTTTGTTATTCCCTTTTATCGATGACGTAATTCCCTCCAGGATGGGCCTTGTTCGCTCTTTTCCAACCAGAATCACAAGATCGATATCAGCCAGGCCGATATGCTCACCAAATTTTTTATTCTCTTCATACTCAAGCTCACCCAGTTCAATCATTCCGGGGGTAATTATTATTTTTCGCCCGTTCTTGAAAGAGACAAGAATATCGACCGCATTTTTGGCCCCTATTGGATTGGAGTTGAATGCATCATCAATCACAAGTAAACCGTTTCGCTGTTTTAGCTGAAGCCTGTGTTCAACCGGTTCAATGCCTGCCGCTGCAAGTGCAACTGTTTGCGGACGAATTCCAAACTCGCTGACCACAGCAGCCCCGAGCAGAAAATTCTGAATGTTGTGAGCTCCCAGAAGTTTTGTTTTAATCTTTTCTGATTGCCTGATTGCACCGGAACGATCAAGCCAGTTGAGCGAAAATTCGGTGCCTGCAGGGCTCACTTCCACATCCGATGCTGTTATGGTTCCATTTTCACCGGTGAGTACAATTTTTACGTCATCCCTGAAATCTTTCAGTTTCTGCAGATGAGGATCATCACCATTGAGAACAAGGGTGCCTCCTTTTTTAAGCTCCCTCGCAAGTGTTGATTTTTCCCGGACAATCGCCTCCTGAGATCCAAAAGTTTCGAGGTGTGCAACGCCAATGTTTGTTAATACGGCAATATCGGGGCGGGCAATATCGCACAGCTCTTTAATGTTGCCCTCGTACCGAGCACCCATTTCGAGAATCAGCACATTGTGCTGGGCGTTCAGGTCGTTGTTGATCACTTTACAGATGCCCATCGGGGTATTGTAGCTTCCCGGGGTTACACATACGTTCATGCGCTCTTTCAAAAAAGAGTGAATCACAAACTTTGTACTTGTTTTGCCATAACTGCCTGTGATGGCTATCACTTTTAGATCGGGCATGGAAGCCAGTTTCTTTCGGGCTTTTCGTTTGAATCCATTTTGTATGGTGGCCTCAACAGGTTTTAAAAACCATGCGCCGATGTAGAGAATAAGCGGAACCAATATGTCGGCAAAGAGCAGGGTAAATCCGATAAAATATGGATCCGTATGGATGAATGGGGCTGCAAAGTCCCTCATCGGCAAGGTATTAAAACTGAAATCAATCAGGAAAAACCAAAGCAGTACAAAAAGTACAAACAGAGTACCGGCCAGCCGTTTCATCCGCGGGGTGTAAACCAATGGTTTTTTCTCTTTTTCCGGTTTGTAACGGGATGTGCCTAAAAACCAAAAAATGGTGAATATACTCATGATAATTGCACCTGCCGTGAGAGTAATTCTCTCAGCTACAAAGTAGAACATCGCCATGATCACAAAACTGTAAAGCAGGTGCTCAGTCGTAAAGACCTTTGCAAACAAATTCCCCGACAACCATTGTCTTAGTTCGTTGGTTTTATAACCAAGCTGCTGAAACATGTGCAAAAAGAAACGTAACCTGTGCAGAGAGTGGCGGATGAAAACGGCTATCATTAGATATACAAGGCCGTTTGTAAGAAGTGAGTATAATTCCAATTTTATGACTATTGTTTAGGTTAATTCAGCAGTTGGCAGGTCGAATCTGATTAATCAATCAGTTATCTTGCGGCGAACAAATTACCTGATTATATACAGATCTAAAAGATAGTAAACATAGAACAAAAAGATGTTCCCACTTATGGAAACTTCTTTCGCACGCTAATAAGCTGGTATCTTCTGTATAAAATTTTAAACCTAAGAATCGCATCATGAAATTAATTATCCCAATGGCAGGCCGCGGTACAAGAGTGCGTCCTCATTCCCATACCACTCCAAAACCTCTTCTACCGGTTGCGGGCACCATGATCATCGAGAGAATCATCGAAACATTTGCCCGTACGCTCGACCGAACCATTACAGAAGTGGTATATATTCTTGGTCCCGATTTTAGCAAGGATATCAAAAATACCCTTGAAGAGATGAGTAACCGCCATAATGCCAAAGCAACATTTCGCGTGCAGGAAACAGCACTTGGCACTGCACATGCCGTTATGTGCGCAGGTGAAGACCTGAAAGGTGAAGTAATCATCGTATTTGCCGATACACTTTTCGACTCAAAAGAGAAAGTTTCTGTTGAAGATGCTGATAGTGTAATCTGGCTGAAAGAGGTTGAAGACCCTTCCCGTTTCGGTGTAGCCGTTCACGATGAAGATACCATCACCGATTTTGTTGAGAAACCCACAGAGCCTATCTCAAACCTTGCGATAATTGGTGTGTACTATTTCAAAAAAGGTGAAGACCTGAAAAAAGAGATCCAGTATCTGCTGGATAATAATGTAACCGGCCACGGTAATGAGTATCAGCTAACAGACGCACTCGACAGACTTCTGAAAGATGGTAAAGTGTTTAAAAAAGCTACTGTTGATGAATGGCTCGATTGCGGCACACTACCGGCCTGGCTGGATACAACCTCTGTTATATTGGAAAAAGAGAACCACAATTTCGGTCAATTTGAAGGGTCTACTATATATCCTCCGGTTTTTATCGCTGAAGGTGTTACCATTACCGGTAGTGAGATTGGCCCCTCTGTAAGTATTGAAGCCGGTACAACAATCAAAAACAGTACGCTCAAAAATAGTATTGTTCAGCACAACGCCATTATTGAAGAGAGTAAGCTGGACAACTCATCAATCGGGAACCATGCAGAAGTGAGCAGGGCTCATGGTGAAATTCATGTAGGCGATCACTCCATCTTGAAGCAAAAATAAGTTTTGGGTCGACATTGGTTACGTCCGTATCAAATTACGGTTCGTAACTATGTTGCAAAAATCTGAACCGGTGGAGATCATTGCCAATCTGAACATCCAGCAGGTAAATTCTCGCTTCTTTTATGTTTGAGATACTGATTTCACCTGCGAGAGTTTCACCTGGAAGCAGATCGGTAGTTCTTATGGCTGATGTTTCCCAGTAGGCCCGCATGTCATTCAGGTTAGCTGCCTGAGCATAGAACTGTTCTCTGCGCTCAGCCCGCTCCATAGCAAGTCTTGTTCTTCGAACATCTCTCGCAGCCCGTTCTGATGATGAACTGCTCCCAATACTTGAGATATCATCAATTGCATTTGCTGTTCCAGCAATGCTTTCAAGTACAACATTTGTTCGATTTCGCGCAGCTGCCCTCGAAGTTTCCCTGTCGATATTCAAAATCATCTCTTCAGGATTGTGCGCTTCACCTTCAGCAATCAAAACTTCATGCCATTCGCCATCATCAGGCCTCTCGTCGTAACGAAACCTATACTGATATGCACTGTATGAGATACCCTCAGTACTAAACCGGATCGGTTCATCGCCATAATTTACTACCTCAAGATCCAATACAATTCTCCCCCCGATGTGGCGGTAGTAGGAAAGAACGGCTGTTGAGTTTTCTGCATCACTATATACATACTCCATACCCCTGTAGACTCTCACATCCTCCTCATTGTGATCGTGCTGTAGCCTTTGAACTGGCTCCGGTGAACAAGCTGCAAACAGTATCGGTATGGTGAACAGAAGAGTGGTTATGTGGATAGATTTCATAATAGTTATCTCTTTTTCATGACTATTCCTCACATATAAAAATAAGAATTTTCCATGTCCGGTTCGATCGCATCATTGTGTTATACATAAAGAAGTAACAGTTATCCCGGCCAAAAAGCCCTGAGTGCTAATCCATTTATATAGCCGGAACATTAAAACAGAACTGTGGTTCACCATCACATCAACAAACTATTAAACTATGCATCTTATGAAATCAAAAACGACCATAATTTTATTATCTATTATCGTTTCAATAGCATTTATTCTTTCCAGCTGTTCAAGCTGGAGCCGAACAACATCAGGTGCGGTAATTGGAACGGGTGCCGGAGCCGCTGCCGGGTCTGTAATTGGCAAAACACTGGGTAACACTGCGGCCGGAGCCATTGCGGGAGCAGCCGTTGGCGGAACTGTTGGAGCCATTATCGGACGCCAAATGGACAGAAGAGCGGAAGAAATCGCCAAAGAACTCGATGGTGTTACCATTCAGCGTGTAGAAGAAGGTATTGCAGTAAGTTTTGATAGTGGTATTCTCTTTGATTTTGATTCATCCACATTGCGGGCAGAAGCAAGAGAAAATCTTCGAAAGCTTGCACAAATTATGAGTGAAGACGATGAAACTGAACTTATGATAGTTGGCCATACCGACTCTGTAGGTGATGAGAACTACAACATGCGATTAAGCCTGCGCAGGGCAGAGTCTGCAGCAAATTATATGATATCACAAGGACTCAGCCGAAATAGGGTTTCCGTTGAAGGACGAGGCGAAAATGAGCCCATTGCAACCAATGAAACGGACCAGGGCAGGCAGGAAAACCGAAGAGTTGAGGTTGCCATCTTTGCAAGTTCTGATCATATAGAGCGCCTCGAAGCAGAAAATTAAACCTTACTATTCTTTATTCAGAGAGCAAAAACAGCCTCTTTCACGGTTTAATTACTGTGGAGAGGCTGTTCTATTTTACACCGTTTTCTCAAACACATACCAAATTCCTGCCTGAAAACACCTGATCACAAATAAGTGAGATAAGGCTGATTGCTATTCGAATAGTTTTTATTTTATGGGGCTAAATAAAAGCCCGGAATCCCTTGATCGACATCCCAAAGAAGCACAGAGATCTGTTTGAATATATCGGTAAAACTGCTGAGAGCATTGGTCAAAAGGTGTATGTAGTGGGCGGTTATGTGAGGGATTACTACCTTCACAAACCGGCTGAGCAAAGTACCGATATCGACTTTGTAACGGTTGGCTCCGGAATACGCCTGGCTGAAGAACTCGCCAAAAACTTACCAAATACTAAAATTTCTGTATTCAAGCAGTTTGGCACTGCTCAGGTAAAATACCGAAAACTCGATCTCGAATTTGTAGGTGCCAGAAAAGAGAGTTACAGAAGGGAGTCGCGTAAACCAATCGTTGAAGATGGCAGTCTTGAAGATGACCAGCTGCGAAGGGATTTAACCATCAATGCGCTCTCATGGTGCCTTAATCCCGGTTCTTTCGGGGTACTTCACGATCCGTTTGGCGGCATCAAAGATCTGCACGCAGAAGTGATCCGCACCCCCATCGATCCGGAAAAAACCTTTGATGATGATCCCCTCAGAATGATGCGGGCAGTACGGTTTGCAACTCAGCTAAATTTTCGGATTGATGTTAAAACCGTGGCGGCTATCAAAAAAATGGCACCTCGTTTATCCATAATTTCCCGGGAGAGAGTTCTTGATGAACTGAACAAAATTGTAATGGCAACTACGCCATCAGCCGGTTTTGCATTGCTGCTAGAAACCGATCTTCTGAAGGAATTTTTCCCGGAAATGGTAAACCTGCTGGGGGTTGATGAAAAAAATGGACAACGCCATAAAGATAATTTCTGGCACACTCTCGAAGTTCTCGATAATGTTGCTGAAGTAAGCGATAATCTCTGGCTGCGCTGGGCCGCCATTATGCATGACATAGCCAAACCGCCAACAAAACGCTTCGATAAAAACGCCGGATGGACATTCCACGGGCACGACGCGCTTGGTGCTAAATGGGTGCCAAAGATCTTCAGGAGGCTCACCCTCCCTCTCGATGACCGGATGAAATACGTGCAAAAACTGGTTCGCTTGCATTTGCGCCCAATCGCCCTGGTTTCTGATGAAGTGAGTGACAGCGCAATCCGCCGCCTGATTTATGAAGCCGGTGATGAAATTGAAGATCTGATGATTCTCTGCCGTGCTGATATAACCAGCAAGAATGAGTGGAAAGTGAAAAAATTCCAGAACAACTTTGACAGAGTTGAAAAACGAATCAAAGAAGTTGAAGAGAAAGATAAAATCAGAAACTGGAAAAATCCCATCAGTGGTCAGGATATCATGGAAGTATTAGAAACCGGCCCCGGACCGATTATTGGCACGGTAAAAGATAAAATCAAAGATGCCATATTCGATGGTGACATTGAAAACGACTACACTGCCGCTTACAATTATCTTTTAAGCATAAAAGATCAGTACATTGATCATTCATGAACCATTAAAACCAATCACTTCTGAAACAATGGATGGATATACAATTGTAGGACTTATAGCAGGTTTTTGCACAACGGTGGCTTTCTTGCCTCAGGCCATTAAAACATGGAAAACCAAATCAGCCAAAGACCTCTCTCTCGGCATGTACTCCATTTTTTGCACCGGTATTGTGTTATGGCTTACATACGGAATTCTAATCTCTGATCTGCCAATCATTCTAACCAATATTGCATCGCTTACATTGGCCTCCAGCATTCTCTATTTTAAACTGCGTTTTAAAAATTAGTATACCTTTATGATTTGGATCGCTAACTCAAACGCAAAAATAAATCTTGGGCTTCACGTTCTTGAACGGCTCCCAACCGGCTATCATCGCATAGAAACCGGCTTCTGTTTCATTGAATGGAATGATCGTTTTGAAGTAAAAGAGTCTGAAAAATTTCAGCTTCGAATGTCTGATGAAACCATTCCGGTTGATGAGCGCAATCTTATTACGAAGGCTTATCTGGCTTTCGATCGCTACATCGGTTTGAAAAATCACTATGCGTTCAACATCACAAAGAATATACCTGCCGGCGCCGGTCTCGGTGGCGGAAGCAGTAATGCTGCATTAACCCTGCGCATTCTCAATAAACTGGAAAAAACCGGCTTGAGCAGTGAAGATCTGATCGACCTGAGCAGAGACCTTGGAGCTGATATTCCTTTTTTTATTAAAGGAGAGCCCGGTATTGGCACAGGTCTTGGTCAGGATATCGAACCGCTCGACATACAACCCGATTCATGGATCCTAACCATCTATCCGGGATTTGAATCATCAACCGCAGAAGCCTACCAAAAATGCAGGCCAAACCCCAGCCCCGATTTTTCAATCAAAGGAGTGCTTACTGAAGAGGAACCCGACCAGTGGCAATATCTTCTTCAAAACGACCTGGAGCCGCCCGTTATTGGCACTTATGAAATGATTGGAAATATAAAAGATCAACTCATTGATTTTGGAGCTGTATATTCCTGCATGAGCGGAAGCGGTTCTTCAATTTTTGGGCTTTTTGAGCAGGATTTTGTTGCAATTAATGCGTATGAGTCGTTTCATAAGCTTGGGTTTGCCGTAAATTTAACAAGACCCGGCTTTAAACCGGATATGGGCATATACAGAAAAGATTAATTCTACCACACTTAATAAACTATGAGTAAGAAAAAAGTAATTAACCCACGCTCCGGCATGGACGTGGACTCTTTCAGAGAAGACATCAAACAACACCTTCGCTACACACTCGCCAAAGACGAATTTTCAAAAACCAAATGGGACAATTACCGAAGTGTGGTCCTGTCCGTGATGGATCGCCTGCATGATAAATGGATTGAAACACAGCAGGGATACTACAATAACAACTCAAAGCGGGTCTATTACATCTCAATGGAGTATCTAATCGGCCGCCTGATGGATAACATGCTTGTGAACCTTGGACTGCAGGATGTAGCCGCAGAAGCCATGGCCGAAGCCGGTTTGGATTATGATGAGGTTCGCAACGCCGAATGGGATGCCGGCCTCGGTAACGGGGGCCTTGGACGCCTTGCAGCCTGCTTTCTCGATTCGATGGCCACGCTGGGAATTCCGGCAATTGGATATGGAATCCGGTACGACTTTGGAATTTTCTATCAGTCCATAGAAAATGGCTACCAGATTGAAAAGCCTGATTTGTGGCTGCGATATGGAAACCCCTGGGACATCGTACGGCCAAAAACCAAGTACAATGTTCCATTCTACGGGCACTCCCACGCCGCACACGATGAGGAGGGATCACTCAGGTTTAAGTGGCAAGATACTCATGATGTGCTCGCTATTGCGTACGACACACCCATACCCGGTTATAAAAACGACGTTGTAAATAACCTGAGGCTCTGGAAAGCATCCTCATCATCATCAATCGATCTGAAAAGCTTTAATCAGGGCCAGTACATTGATGCTGTACGTGATACTCAGCTCAACGAAAATATTTCACGTGTACTCTACCCGAACGATAAAGTTTTTGTTGGCCAGGAACTTCGTCTAAAACAGGAGTTTTTCCTCGTTTCTGCTTCCATGCAAGACATTTTACGCCGATTCAAAAAGAATAATGACGACTGGAGAAAACTTCCGGATAAAGTGGCAATCCAGTGTAATGATACCCACCCGAATCTTGCAATCCCGGAGCTGATGCGGGTATTGGTAGATGAAGAAGGCCTCGACTGGGATCTTGCCTGGGATATTACCGTGAAAACCATGGCGTACACCAACCATACCCTGCTGCCCGAAGCACTTGAGAAGTGGCCGGTTTCACTGCTCAGGAACCTGTTGCCACGCCATCTGCAGATCATTTACGAAATCAACCGGCGCTTTTTGCAGGATGTGCAACTGAAAATCGGAGACGATCGCGGAAAACTCAGCCGCTTATCCATAGTAAGTGAAGGTGAAAATCCTGTGGTTCACATGGCATCACTTGGCATTGTGGGTTCAAGGAAAATAAATGGCGTTGCAGCTCTCCATAGTGATCTGATCAAGAAAACACTCTTCCGCGATTTTTATGAAATCTACCCGGAGAAGTTCACAAACAAAACCAACGGAATCACTCCGCGCCGATGGCTGCGCCAGTGTAACCGCGAACTTGCCGATCTGCTTACAAGTAAAATTGGTGAAGGCTGGGTAACAGATCTCGATCAGCTCAAAAAGATCGAAAAGTTTGCTGATGATAAAGATTTCATGGATCGCTATGTTGAAATAAAACAGAGCAATAAACAGCGAATGGTAGACTATATTGAGCAAAAGCGGGATATCAAAGTGGATGTACATTCCATGTTTGATATCCAGATTAAACGTATTCATGAGTACAAACGTCAGCTCATGCTCACATTATACGCCATCACTCAGTACAATAAAATTAAAGCTAATCCCGACCTTGATGTTGTTCCGCGAACCATTCTCGTAGCGGGGAAAGCCGCACCCGGCTACACAATGGCCAAACTCTTCATCAAACTGATGAATGATGTGGGTGAAAAAATCAATAACGACCCGGATGTAAACGGTAAACTGAAATTTATCTTCCTGGAAAACTACAGCGTTACTCTCGCTGAGAAGATGATTCCTGCTGCAAACCTTTCCGAACAGATTTCAACAGCCGGTTTTGAAGCATCCGGTACCGGGAATATGAAATTTGCCCTCAACGGAGCGCTTACAATCGGTACGCTTGATGGTGCCAATGTTGAAATCAAAGAAGAAGTTGGTGATGAAAATATCTTCATTTTTGGTAACACGGTTGATGACGTAGACGCACTCCGCAGGGAAGGATACAATCCATGGGATTTCTACGAAAAGAACAGCGACCTCAAACAAGTTCTTGACCAAATTAAAGATGGATTCTTTAATGATGATTCGGACCTCTACAACCCAATCATCGATTCGCTTCTGCACAAAGGGGATTACTTCCTAGTTTTGTCCGATTATGAAGCTTATTGTAAAGAACAGGCAAAAGTGGATGATCTCTACCGCGATCAGGATGCATGGAACAGAATGGCTCTGCTCAATACTGCACGTGTTGGTAAGTTTTCATCCGACCGTACCATCCGCGATTATGCCGAAGAGATCTGGCAGGTAGATGTGAAAAAATAGGTGCCTGCTTTTCATTATTCATAGCCTGGTTGTACTTGTTGCAATCAGGCTATTTTTATTTATGCAACACCGCAACAGAGAGAGTGTAGTTTCGTAAGAGATATTTAGACAATTTCATCTATAATTCTACTCTTATGAAAACAATCAAATTCTTCTCAATGCTGACCATTTTTGCGGGGCTGATTTTGATACAAAACCCTGCCCATGCGCAGCAAACCGAAACACTGTTTGATGGGAATGTATCCCACGGCGGATTTGGAGGCCCGGTTGTTAAATTCAGCAACGTGGCAGAATCAGGTGCTGTTTGGGTTGGCGGACGTGGCGGATGGATCATCAATCTTAATGAAAATCATGGCATCTCTCTTGGAGGTGGCGGCTATGGACTTGCTACCAATCATCCCGCATCAAACCCACAAATTGGCGACCCTGACAGTGATTACTACGCTTTAACAGGATATGGCGGTTTCGAATTTGAATATACCAACAGATCCTACAAACTGGCTCATTTCACACTATCAACACTGATTGGCGGCGGCGGACTGATGCTTCGTGAGCGAGATTACGAAGAAGTTGAGGAAGAGGTTGATACTTACTTTGTTCTCGAACCCGGTATTCATGCCGAATTGAATGTAACTACATTCTTCCGGATTTCTACCGGATTAAGCTACAGAATGACCAGCGGCATAAACAAATTTGGTTTTACTGATAGTGATTTTTCAGGCCTGAATGCCATAATTACCTTCAAATTTGGTGGTTTCTTATGAAAAAGTTGCTTGTAATTCTCGCCCTATTGATGCTCGCACCGGTTTTAATAAATGCCCAACAGACCGAAACCCTGATTACAGGTGATGTAAGGCATGGCGGGTTTGGTGCTCTGCTATATGGAGTAACATCTGTAAATGGTGAAGCAGTATATCTCAGGGGATCGAGAGCTGCCTGGAGTATTACATTTCGTGAAGGCCACACACTTAATATTGGCCTTGGAAGTTATCGCACACAATCAGGTTTTGATGCCGCTGAGTGGCAAATACCGGATATCCAAACACCCGAAATGCGAATGAGCTATGGAGGGTTTGAACTCGAGTATCTCAACAGAGCATACAAGCTGGTTCATTACAGTTTCCAGACAACCATAGGCGGTGGTGATGTGCGATACAGAGACAGAAATATCGATCTTGAGCGAACATCCGATACATTTTTCACACTGCAGCCGGGTGCTAATGTTCACCTGAATGTTACCAGCTGGTTCAGGGTTAGCGGCGGCCTTTATTACAGATATGCAAATGGCGTAAACTTGCAGGGCACGGGAAATTCTGATCTCTCCGGTTTATCTGCCATATTTGGCTTGCGGTTTGGATGGTTCCAGTAGTCAGTATCAATCTGCTTTAATGCATAACGCATCAAACTTTTTTGGAAGAACTCCGTACAGATTGAAAATTCTGTCTGATATGTCTCATCCAATAAAGCTTACACCCGAAGATAAGGTTTTACTTATTGATGGTGACGAATGCAAACTCGTTAAACTTGCGGATATTCGTTATTTCGAATCGTTTGGGAATTATTCCAAAACCCATTTTACAGGCGGTAAACTTCTTATTTACAGAACGCTGAACTACCTTGAAAACCGCCTCTCCGGGCAAAACTTTTTCCGTGCAAACCGGCAGCAACTCATAAATCTTTCTCACATTCAGGATGTTCAGATCACAAACAAGTCAACATTCAGAATTGAGATGAGTTGTGGTAAACAGATTGACATTTCACGCAGAAGGTCACAAAAGTTTAAGGAATCATTAAGCCTGTAAAATGGTGTATCCTTTCGGCCCTTTCCGATCATAAATTTTCATTCAACAAAAAAGGGTGACTCCCGGTTTGAGAATCACCCTTAAAATTTGCCCGGTTTTTATACATGAAACCGGTTAAGAAATACGATTCCTCGGAGTACCGTACTTATCAAAATACTCTACTCTTACTTCATCTTCATTTTGCAGCACTATTTTGTACATCATGCTGTAAGGGTCAAAGTTCTGGATCACAACTTCGTTTCCAATCATTTTATATGATTGGTATTCGCCTTGTGCCAGTACCATCGAAATACTTCTCGGCACTGCAATATTGCGCTGTACAACAGTTGCTTTTATAAGTTTGCCGCTGCTGTCATACTCAGCATACACTTCTTCATTTTTTGAAGTGCCTTCAATCACATAATTTCTTGTCTGGTTACTGTTCAGCCTGATTTCATCCAGATTACTTTTTTGAAATGGATTCTCTTTGATCAAACATTGCAAACTCTGAAAACAGGAGAAATTCTTTTCAGTTATTGTGAGGCTGTTTTGCGGAGATTCAGTATCTGATCCCCCGATAGTAACTTGCAGTGCTACTGCCTGCATGCATGTCATAACTAAAATTGTGGCTGTAATAAGTATATTTTTTAATAGCATGGTATCTTTGAATTTAGTTGAGGGTTAAACTCAAATACGCCGCTTCTTTCTGCCGGTTACAAAATGAAGACTGCAATTATATGAATGGTTCTCCTTGCATATTACCGGCAGTAATAACGTGATGTTTGGTGATGAACTTTTCAAGTTAGTCACTCTGTAGAATGGCTCGTAAACGGGTAATTCCTTCTTTTTTGAGAAATTGCGTCAGATGATCTAAAGAAATGTGCTCCGTCACCATCTTTATGTCCTGATGTATTCAGCCTGAAGGAGCATCATTTATTTGCCTGCCAATGCATTTGCACACCTGATCCCATCCATCGCAGCAGAAACGATGCCACCGGAATATCCGGCGCCCTCTCCGCAGGGGTACAATCCCGTTACCTGAGGATGTTGCAGCGTTCTGTAATCTCTGGGGATACTTACCGGTGATGATGTTCGCGTTTCCGGAGCATGAACAACGGCTTCATTGGTTAAATAGCCCCTCATTGATTTATCGAACTCTTTGAACCCGTTTTTCAGGGATTCATGGATAATAGCCGGCAATACGGATACCAGCTCAACTGATTTGATTCCCGGAGCGTAGGATGTATTTGGCAGATCGGCTGATAACCGTCCCTCAGTAAAATCAACCAGCCTCTGTGCCGGTGCCGTTTGAGTTTTTCCGCCAGCCTCCCACGCTTTTTGTTCAATCGCTTTTTGATACTCCATAGCCGCGAGCGGGCCAAATTTTTCATACGGCTTAAAATCGTCCGGCCTCAGTTCCACAACAATCCCTGAATTTGCCGTTGCCCGCGCCCTGCGAGATGACGACCATCCGTTTGTTACAATCTCACCCGGTTTTGTGGCGCATGGTGCAATCACCCCGCCCGGACACATACAGAAGGAGTAAACTCCGCGCCCGCCAATCTGTTTAACAATTCTGTACGGTGATGGCGGCAGATACGCCCCCCTGTCATCACAACTGTACTGTATGGAGTCAATCAGTGATTGGGCATGCTCTACCCTTACTCCGATAGCGAGTGGCTTAAGGTCAATTTTTATCTTCTTTCGGTGCAGCAGTTCAAAAATATCACGTGCAGAATGGCCTGTCGCCAGAATTACATTATCAGCCCGAAATGTTTCATTACTTAATGTTTTAACACCTTTTATTTGTCCACTTTCAATCAGAAAATCTGTAACGCGTGTGTTGAAGTGTATCTCGCCGCCGCTCGCCAGAATGCACTCTCTCATCGTTGCGATAATTGGCGGCAGTTTATTGGTGCCAATATGAGGATGCGCATCCACCAAAATATCCCTTACGGCTCCAAAGCCAACAAATAGCTCCAAAATTCGCTGGATATTACCCCGCTTTTTTGAACGGGTATAGAGCTTTCCATCCGAATAGGTTCCTGCACCACCTTCACCAAAACAGTAGTTAGAATCTTCGTTTACAATGTGTTTTACGTTGATGCCTTTCAGATCAGCAATCCGGTTTTTTACATCTTTTCCGCGTTCAAGAATTACCGGTTTTAATCCATGCTCAATCAGCTGAAGGGCTGCAAACATTCCGGCGGGCCCTGCCCCAACAATCACTACCTCTTTGGCATTGCTTACGTTTGGATAGTCCGGCAGGTTGATGGGTTCCTCGGTAAAATCCTCATCCACATAAACATTCACTTTCAGGTTAATGATCACTGTTTTTTGACGTGCATCAATCGACCGGCGAAGAATCTCTACATGGCGTATTTCATCCCGGGGGATATTCTTTTCTTTGGAGATGTAAGATTTTAGTTCATCCGGTTTTGCTGCAGTGCGCGGAAGCACCCGTAACTGATATTCTTTCTGCATCTGCTTAAGATACTAAAAATGCTATCTCAGTTTTCTATCCCCGTCAGAGAAATTGCACCTACAATCTATAGTTCTTGATTCATTCAAAAAGCTGATTCCACAAAAAAGCGCTTCTTATAAAACTGTCGGGTAATCAACGCTATTTCCTTTCATTTACCTGATTAAACCTTACCTTAGCACCCTTCAATTCAGGTCTCCAAAAATCCTGCAACCTGATCATTTCATTTTTAACATTCAGAGTACAATACACAATTTATTTTCAAGTAATCTTTGCCATATATCCATTCTCAAACATCAAAAAAGATTACGGTAATTCGGGTAAAATTTAGCCTGATCTCTGAACACCTATCCTAATATTTATATAAGGTTTATGCTATTAAAATATATAGAAAACAAACAATCTAACGTCAAAACCGAAGTGCTTGCCGGGCTTACCGTATCTCTTGCTCTCGTTCCTGAAGCGGTGGCGTTTTCGCTCATAGCAGGGCTTAGCCCACTCGTTGGGCTCTATAGTGCTTTCATTATAGGCTTAATTACAGCCGTGATGGGTGGCCGGCCGGGAATGATCTCCGGTGCTACAGGTGCAATTGCTGTTGTAATTGTAAGCCTGGTGATGAATCACGGAGTGGAGTACCTTTTTGCTGCTGTTGTGCTGATGGGACTCATTCAGCTGGCAGTTGGCAGCCTGAAACTTGGTAAATTGATCAGGCTGGTTCCGCACCCCGTTGTGTTTGGATTTGTGAACGGGCTTGCCATTCTGATTTTTCTCTCACAACTCAACGAATTTAAAGTATCGGGAGGCACTGCAGGTGGTGATTGGCTTAGCGGAACCCCACTCTATCTGATGCTCGGCCTTGTGCTGACTACGATGGCTATCATCTATTTTCTGCCAAAAATCACAAAAGCGGTACCGCCTTCATTGGCTGCAATCGGGGCGGTTTCTGTGGTTGTGATCTTTCTTGGCCTGCCAACAAGAACCGTTGGGGATATCGCCTCCATTTCCGGTGGACTTCCGCAATTTCATCTGCCCGTTGTACCCATCAACTTGGAAACTCTCGCAATTATTTTTCCATACGCTTTTATCATGGCAATGGTTGGGTTGATAGAAAGCCTGCTCACCCTAACAGTTGTGGATGAGATGACCGAAACCCGCGGCAAAGGAAACAAAGAGTGTATGGCGCAAGGAACTGCTAATTTGGTAACCGGTTTCTTTGGTGGCATGGGTGGCTGTGCGATGATTGGTCAAAGCATTATCAATGTGAGCTCGGGTGGGCGAAGCAGAGTATCGAGCACTGTGGCCGCTGTTGCCCTGCTGATGTTTATACTTTTTGGGGCATCCATTATCGAGCAAATTCCAATGGCTGCACTGGTTGGATTGATGATTATGGTTGCCATTGGAACCTTTGAATGGGCAAGCCTAAAAATTATCGGAAAAGTGCCTGTTACGGATATTGTGGTAATGGTTATGGTAATGTTTGTAACCGTTGTACTCCATAACCTCGCTCTTGCTGTTCTTGTCGGTGTGATAATTTCAGCCTTGGCATTTGCCTGGGAAAACGCAAAGAGAATCCGTGCCAGGAAGCATGTTGATGAGTCCGGAGCCAAACACTACCAAATTTACGGCCCACTGTTCTTCGCTTCCGTCACCGCCTTCCACGAAAAGTTTGATGTGATTAACGATCCCGATCATATATACATAGACTTTGAGGAGTCTACTGTGGCAGATCACTCCGCAATTGACGCATTAAATAAAGTAACCGGGCGTTACAACCGAATTGGTAAAAAAGTGAGCATTATAAACCTCGATAATAATTCGAAACATCTGCTCAATAAAGCAGGGAGCATCATTGAAGTGGATTACAATAAAAAAATTGATCCTACAAAACCCGTTAAGCAAACCGCATAATGAGGCATATTGAATATTGTTTATTGAAAAAGCACCTGATCAATTGAATATAAAAAAGGCACTCCACGCTTTCACGAGAGTGCCTTTTAACTGTATTCGTTCCTGTTGATTATTCTGATTTTGGAAACAGATCTTTGTTAATCAGAAAGATATATGGTATTACGTATACCCAGTGCCTGACCAGCGAGCCGATTGCCATATCAGGCCCCACATTCAGCCCCATTACACCTGCGCCCACGAGGGGGAACATAAAGAACCACACAAGTGCTACAGTTTGGGCTGTAATGAATATAAATGGCCGCAACCAGGCCGGCCCAAAAAGTGAGGGTGCAATACCGGCGTAGAGAATAGCCAGTAACGCTCCGTTACTATAGTGTCCAAATACACCATATGCCAGGCCAAGTCCTGTTTTTTCACCAAGCAAGGCGGGAATATCCCACCAGCCCATACCCATCACTAATCCAAAAACATCGAAAAGGATGGTTCCTAATAATCCGGCAATAATTGCATTCGTCCAGTTTATCGTATGCATCTTCAGCCCCGTTTAACTTACAGTTTCTGTGAGTTCAGGTGCTGCCGGGAAATCTACTGGTACATCTGTTACATTGTGGAGGAAGTTGGTAGTGGCTTTCTCTCCAATGTTTACAATTACATCTACCAGATTCTCCTTTGTATAACCGGCATTGAAGAAATTTTCCAGAACAGTGTCTGAAATTTTTCCGCGGTTCACTGCAACGGCTTTACTCAGTTTGGCAAGTGCATCAAATTTTCCGTTAAAAGATGCATGGCCTTTTCTCAATTCGATGGTTTGTTCTTCAGTAAAACCATTCATCTTTCCAATGGCAGTGTGGGCCGCCTGGCAGTAAGTACATCCGTTTACCTGGCTAACTACAAGGTTAATCACCTCTTTCTCTTTATTGTTGAGTGATGTTTTACCATTGGCAAATGCAAGATAGCGCGCCGGGGCATGCTCTGAATATGCATAGGTTGCATAGATATTTGGAACAAATCCAACTTTTGACTCAAGATCATCAAAAATCTTTTTGTTCTGTTCTTTTATGTCGTTACGGGTGGGTACATTAAAAGGTCTCATAATAATTATCCGTTTGTTTTTTGTTTATGTTTAATCTGAAACTAACTTCGCAAACAAACGGATGGAGTAAAATGGCAGGATTACACGGTTGATTGTCAATATTACCCGAGAGGCAGCTGATCTTTTTGATTTTTGAATTCGGTTGTTGTCATACCGGTATGATTTTTAAACAGTTTGCTGAACTGAGCCGGATCAGAATACCCCAGTTCATACCCCACCTCTTTGGCAGTTTTATCTGTGTAGAAAAGCATTCGTTTTGCCTCCATAATTACCCTGTTATGAATTACACGAAGGGGAGAATCCTCGGAGTATTTGCTAAAAATATTGGTGATTGTTTTGGGAGATTTGTACATGAGCTCTGCGTATTCGCCAACCGATTTCTTTGTTTTAAAATGCTCCTCAACCAACACATTAAACGATCTTATTAAATCTATATCTGATTGATTTTCATTGGATTTTAATATCTGATCCTTTGCAAGCCGCGTACACCTGATTATCAGCCTTTTCAACAAAATCCGCAGCATCTCTTCCTGGTTAGCATCTGCAACAGAGAACTCCTCTTCAAGTACAGAAAATAGTGTTTTGAGACGCCTGGTCTCATCCTGATCTAATTTTAATACCGGCGAGCTGTTTGATCCGAAAAAGAGGAGTCCATTACAGGATACTTCGCTGTCGTAGGTATGCACACAGTAAAATTCCCTGTTGAAAAAGAGGCTTCTGAGATTTTCACCGAACTTGTCAATATGAACTTTATGAAGATACGTTGTACAAAGCAGGTGATACGGTTCAAGTTCTATTTTACGGTCATCGATATACAGTGATATGACCTGTGCTCCGTCGTTCCAGAGAAACATCATATACCTGCCACTATCAACAAACTCTTTAGGGAAGCCCCTGGCCATAGCAATGTGCGCACCAATTTCACGATTTGTATATCTGTTCATTATCAATCAACCATTTTGGTTTCAGGGTAAAATACAAGCCATGCAAAAGCAAAGTAATCTCCATATATCTTTGTATCCATTTGCGTGCCTTTGAGTGGCCCTTCAATTGCCTGGCCGGCTATATTCCAGGTGCTCCCGCTATTTTTATCGCGTATTTTGCCTGAATGAAATTCAAACTCAAGCTTTTCACCATCAACCAAAGGAGAAAATACTCCGGTAGCCCCATCATCGCGTGAGCGATGTATCGTGCGATTATCCATGGCAGAAGCCATCCCATCAAGATGAAATATCACAATTGGTTCACCGCCAACTGTATCGTGCAGCACACGCTTTTCTTTTGTTACGCTATAGGTATATCCTTTTACCTCTGCTTCTGTACGTACACCAATAACCTTTTCCATAGGGCTTATCTCTCCCGGAACATCATTTTTCAGCAGGAAGGGAGAGTTATTGATATCATCATACCCCGCATAAGGGTTTTCTCCATAATTTCTGCGGTGCCCCGTTTCCCTTGAAAGCACAGGGGCCTCGGGATGTGCTTGCCTGAACTGCTCAAAAGAGATCAACTGGCTTGGCACAATTTTCAGAAAATCACCGGTATACACACTTACCAACGCTTCACCTGAAAATTGCTGCCATAAACTTTCGGTTTCACGATCATACATTATCATATCAGAATGACGAAGTAATCCAGATACTCCAAACTCAAGCACTTCACCATTGTGCCTTCGGTCGAAAACAATTGCTGAATAACAGAGCGGACAGAAAGTAACTGAAACGGGAACACCGCCTATCACGTCGTTGGCAATTTCGTGCCACATTAATATCTGGATTGGGTATGCCCGTGCTTCACCATCTATTTCAAGTGATATTACAGGTTCGCGATCCCGAAGCCAGCCTGAGGCTTCATTCTGGCTAACAAATTTGGGGTTATCAATAGAAGGAATCCCGTCTTTACCCGGTCCGCCATCGATAAGTTCGTTTAGATCGATGCTGCGTTTTTCAAAATTGGTTTCAAAACCACGAATGTCTTGAGCTAACGCTTCGGATAAGCTACATCCAAAATAGAATAAAAGGATGCTGTAAATAACCGGTTTTATTTTATGAATCATAATGTCACGTTTTTCTTGTCAAGAAACTGATTTACCCCAAACGATCCATAACAATTGTGTAACAAGTTGATTCGCATTGTATGAATCGTAACGATTTTGTTTATAATTAATACAACTAAAAATCTAACCTGGCTGAAAGCAGATGGCATATATCAAAACTATATCACCCGAAAATGCTGATGGCAACCTGAAACAGATCTATCGTGATCTGGAGGCATCCCGGGGTAAAATTGCTGAAGTACATAAAATTCAGAGCCTGAACCCGGAAGCACTTGTAGCCCATATGGAACTCTATATGGCTATCATGTTTGGCAAATCGCCGCTGAAACGTTATCAGCGGGAAATGATTGGGGTGGTAACGTCTGCTACTAACCGCTGCGCCTATTGTATCAATCACCATGAGCAAGCACTGCTCGCCTACTGGAAAGAGAGGTCAAAAACGAAACTTCTGATTTCAAACCGTTCTGAACTGAACCTTTCGGACACCGACCACCTGCTTTGCAACCTGGCTGAGAAGCTAACTCTTAACCAAAGCCAGGATTATTCAGAAGATATTAGAATCATGCAAAATGCCTGTATCGAAGATCGTGCCATATTAGATGCGGTGCAGGTAATTGCCTATTTCAACTTTGTAAACCGAATGGTTCTGGGACTGGGAGCAGAGTTTTCGGAAGAAGAGATGAAAGGCTATAAGTATTAAATGGGGCAATTTCTATTACTTGATGCCGAATATTGCTAAAAATGTGATGGTTTTGTGCTTTCTTTTTTCAAACAATCGATCATCTTACTGTTCGAATACCGGTAATTCTCTGTTATCCACTTATGGAGATCCGTAGTTATTCGTTCATACTTGAAGCTGCAGCAGTTTAATTGCAATCTATTAAAAGTTCGTATTGTGGAATTTAGTGATATATATAGTTGGTTTATGGGACTCGGTGAGCCTTACGGTGTAGATCCCATTATTTTCGGTTCGATCTACGTAGGTGCAATTCCAATATTCTGGCTGGCTATTATCTGGCTGGTCAGCAACATCAAAGCGAAACGTTCTGTAACAGGGCCTGTGCTATTGGCTTGTAACTGCGCAATTTCAGCGTATGTTTACCTGATAATCGCAGGAGAAAATGTGCCGGTGTGGGTATATGGGCTGATTGTTGCCATTATTATTTATGCAATTTACTCAACGCTTAAAAAAGTAAAACAGAAAAAAGAGGAGTTACTCAATGAAGCATCAGTATGATTTAATCGTGATCGGGGGAGGAGCAGCAGGATTAACGGCCTCAGGTGTTGCAGTAAGTTTAGGTGCAAAAACTATGATGATAGAGAAGGCCAGGCTTGGAGGTGATTGCACCTGGTATGGCTGTGTGCCGAGTAAAGTATTGCTTAATCTTGGCAAAAAAACTGCTCTATCGGGTAAACCTGTAGACTTCTCAGTCGTGCGAAAGAAACTTGACAACATTCGCCACGACATCTACGAAGAAGCAGATGACCCTGAAAAATTCCGGGAGATGGGTATTGATGTTGAAGAAGGGGAAGCAACGTTTACTGATAAACAGACCATCCGGATCAAAAACAGTGATGGAATTCTGCGCGAAGTAAGCTCTAAATACTTTGTAATTGCCACCGGGGCAAAAGCGTTTGTTCCGCCCATTCCCGGCCTTGATAAAACTCCCCATCTCACAAATCACAATCTGTTTGAAATAGATGAACTGCCGAAAAGCATGATCATTGTTGGAGGCGGCCCAATTGGGACAGAGATGGCGCAGGCTTTCCAGAATCTCGGCACGAAGATAACCGTAGTGGATATGCTGGATACGATTCTTGTCAACGATCATCCGGATCTGACAGCCATCCTGAAAGAGCACCTGGAGAAACAGGGAGTAACTTATGAATTGGGTGCGGGTGTTAAATCGGTATCGGGGAACAAAAACTCTGTAGAGGTTACCATTGAACGTGGCGGTAAAACGAAAGTACTTAAAGGAGAAAAACTGCTCATGGCAACGGGACGACGGGCCAACTACGAGCCTTTAAATCTTGATGCCGCCGGTGTGCAAACGGGCAAACAGGGCGTAACTGTAAACGATAAATGCCGCACCAACGTAAAGCATATCTATGCCATTGGTGACGTAACCGGTCGCTACCAGTTCACCCACATGTCAGAGCATATGGCCAAAATTGCAGTGAGTAATGCTCTCTTGAAATTTCCCATGAAGATGGATCACAAACATGTGCCGTGGGTTACCTACACAGATCCTGAGGTAGCACATGTGGGAGCCACCCAGAAGCAACTTGACGAAACCGGAGTGAAGTATGCAACCTACAAGTTTCCTTACAACATGATTGACCGGGCCATTACCGATGAAAAGACGGAAGGGTGGATCTATGTGTATGCTAAAAAGCTAAATGGTAAAATTCTAGGGGCTGATATAATCGGGGCACATGCCGGCGAATTAATCAGCCAGTATGCACTGGCGATGAAGAACGGTGTAACATTAAAAAACATGGCCGATACTATTTATCCCTACCCCAGCTATGCGCTTGGAGCAAGGCGGGCAGCCGACCAATGGTATGTAAGAAATCAGAGTGTTGGGTTGGTAAAATGGATTAAACGCATTTTTGGTTATCGCGGCCCGTTGCCCGATCTCAGCGATCCCGATAAAATTGTTTGATTGATAATAGGTATAGAAATTTTTATATAAATGAGTCTATGTAATGTGTGTTGGAAAATGCCACAGAAACACTGAAATCTCTGAGTTTTCGTCTGTTTCTGTGGCATTAAAGTAAGTTGGCATGATCACCGGTTATATTTACTTAGTTACCCGCATCAGCCAGCCGGGGATCATCTTCAGGGTTGATGTATTCAATACCCCATGGGCCATTTCCATGCAGCTGAATTACTGTTCTCTCCTCTACATAACCAAACATCGGTTCACCTGGGGGCATAATGGCCAGCCCACCTACGGGAAGCTTACGGGTTTCATCCGGGTTATACTCCCTGCCATGTGCAAAGTAGAGTGTTCCTTCAAGTACGGTAACCCGTTCATACTCCGGATGGATATGCGGCCTGATTATATATCCCGGTTCAAGAGTCAGTCTGAAGGTGAAGGGCTCTTCCTGTGATAAATCGCCTTCAATAAATGCGATTGAAGCCCCCTCACCCATCGATGCAACAGGCCCCCATTCAAGTTCATCCGGCGTAATCATTAAATGGTTATCGTGCCATTCCTGGGCAATTACAGGGTTACAAAACAGAATAAGTAGTAGTCCGGTTAGTAAACCTATTGGATTTAATAGTTCTCTCATCGTTACCTCCTATGATTTTTTATTAATCTGATTTATACGAAAAAAATCCAATATGAAGTACTGGAACTTACATGCTGTAGGTTCAAAAAATATATTTTTTGATAAAACATCAAATAACTAAGTCGTTCAAGCCAAATGGATTGCAGAAATAGTCCAATACTTCTAATTAATTTTCCAAATAATAAGATTCAGGTTTTAATCATATACGATTTGTTTCCTTAGCAGCAACTTCCCTTATTAACAGTATCTGATGAAGAAACCTGTTCGCAGTTAAATACACCGTAGTGTACGGATCTGTCACCATCAACCCTGAAATGTTTGCTGAAGCGGGTATTCTCAACCATAGCAGCTGAATTACCACAAACCAGCATTGGTTTGCCGGCATGGAAGGTGTGATGGTCATCAAGGATGAAATGGTGTGGTGACTCATGTATGGTGCCTAGATACGTTGCCACTTGTCCATAATCTTCACAAATATCCTCAAGCGTATCGAGTTTGAAGGCACGTATGGTGAGAGACCTGAAGTTGATCATTCCTACTTTGAGCTCGATATCAGGGTCTTCAATTTCGATATCATGCCCGGTTACAACCCTGTAATCGGGATAACCAATATCGCTAAGTATTCGCCTGAAATCTTCAATATACATAGCACCGGAAAGGCATTCGCCATATAGAACCGGATCTTCAATCAGATCTCGTGGAATTCTCCGATCAGCAAAAATATCCGAAAAATAGAGTTCCCCACCCGGTTTAAGTACCCGGAATATTTCGCTGTATACCGATTTTTTATCGGGTGAAAGGTTGATTACACAATTTGATATTACCACATCCACTGAGTTATCATCAATACCGAGTGATTTTAAATCTTCGATATATCCTTTTCTGAAATCCACATTCGGTTTACTATACCCAAAACGCTTCATCTGTTTATCAATATTTCGGGTAGCTACATCAAGTTGTTCATCGGTCATATCCACACCAATTACATGGCCGTTTGGTCCAACTAATTTTGACGCTACGTAGACATCTCGCCCTGTACCGCAACCAAGATCGAGAACAGTTTTACCTTCCAACGCTAGAGAAAGAGGAGAACCGCAACCATAAAATCGACTTATCACCTCATCCTCAATTTCTGACAAAATTGGTTTTAGATAATCCGGAATTACTTCAGTGGTACAGCACGCTGTTGTTTTTAGATCTTTGGTGCTTTGAAGCACTTTCCCATAATAGTTTTGTATTGATTGAGAAACAGTTCCGTTGTTATTCATGACGTTTTTACGTTGGTTGTTGGTATAAATGACATACGAATTTATTTATGCTTTGGATGAATTGAGCGCAAATCGCCTTAAAACCATTGTCTTCATAATGTTTCAATACATTAAAAATGATTGATAGTATATCACGTACCCGCCGGCAATAATCAGCAGCCAGCCTGTAATTTTTTCCATATGGGGCATAATCTTTCTGAGCATTTTCATCAGTGTATCCCTGGCAATTACAGAGAGCAATATGGTCCCAATCATCATCAGGCTCATTCCTGCAAAATATGCAGCGAAATACCCGGCACCTGTCAACGCTGATGGAGCTGCCATGGCCTGTGTAGCTACAATTAGAAAAAGGGGAAAGAGACAGCCCAAAGCACCAATAGCATAGGCCAGGCCAAAGATAAACGCTTCTGCCACTTCCGATTTGGGTGTGGCATGATTCACATGCAGTGTAAATGAAAAGCTTTTCCCGGAGGCCATCAGAATGCCTATCAAAATCAGGATGCTACCCATTCCAATGGTGATCCACATCATGTAATCTTTCAAAAGCTGAGCTGCCGACACAATCAGTACTGCGGCAATGGCGTAAATTACCAGTATGCCTGTGATACTGAGCATGGCCAGCTTCAGTCCGCGTAATAGACGGACGGAAAGGCCGGGGTTAGTGTCAGCCGTTCTTGATATGAACGCGACAATATAACCCGGCAGAAGTGCAACTGCGCAGGGTGCCAGGAATGCCAGCACACCCTGCACAAAAGAGAACGCGTAAAAATCCATTCCGCTTAATTGAGAAGTTGGGCAAACAGCTCCCTGAACTCATCAGCAGAAAGAGCCTGGCCGGCCTTTTTAAATGCGATATTTCCGTCACGATCCACGCCAACAGTTGTGGCCTGTCCGCTTACACCAAAATCCATCATGATCTCAGGCTTTCCTGCCGTACTTGGGAACTTGAATCCCCGTTCTTCAGATAATTTACGGATCACATCTTCCGTGTCAGTGGGGTCGATACTAATCGCTACCATCGTAAGCCTGTCTTCGTATTCAGGATAAACTTCCGACATGACCGGCCAGTTACGTGCACATGTTGGGCACCAGGATGCTGTAAAATAGACTACTACCGGCTTGCCGTCATCAAGGGATTGTTGCAGGCTGATGGTTTGCCCGTCGATAGTGGTTACTTCAAAATCAGGAGCTCTGTCTGGTGTTTGAACCTGATCTCTTTCACCATTCTGGGCGCAGGAAACAAGTATAAGTAGTGCCAGAACGATTGTAATTTTTAACGAATGGATAAATTTTGTCATCTTCTTTTTAATGGTTGAATTATTGATTTTGATATCATTTCAACCAAACTAAAGAATCAGTGACCGGTTAGTATCCCAAAACTGTAACAGGTTATTGTTGTTTCTGTAAACCCTGTTTAAAATCCATTACCGGGTATCGCAACCGTGAACGTAGTTCCTTCATTCTCTACACTGCTCACCATTACTTCAGCTCCGTGAAGGCGGAATATTTTCTGTGCGATGGCAAGCCCCAGTCCGGCTCCCTGTTTTTCAGATCGGCTTTTATCGGCACGGTAAAAACGGTCAAAAACATGGGGCAGATCTTTTTCGGGAATACCAATACCTGTATCGGAAATTTCCAACACAAAATCCTGCCCGCTTTTTACCGATGATATCGTCACTTTCCCACCTTCCGGTGTATGTTGAATAGCATTATCAATAAGATTTGTAAGTGCCCGGTTCATCAAACTGATATCAGCCTCAATGAGTGTATTGGGATTTTTTGGAAATTCTGCTTCCAGTAAAACTCCTTTTTTCTCTGCTATGGGTTTGAACTGCTGCACAAGATCCTGGATCAGTTCCGCCATAGATATATTTTCCAGGTTTGGCGTTACCTCTTCTGCGTCAAGCTTACTCAGTTCAAACAGGTCATCAATCAGTCGGTTCAGTTTTTTTGTATTACTCAGTACGGTTCCAAAATAGCTGTTCAGCTCTTCTTTCGTGATCGATTCACCTTTCATCTGGATTGTTTCCAGGTAGCCCTGAATCGAGGCTATAGGACTGCGCAGGTCGTGCGATACATTTGCAACAAGGTCTCGGCGTAATCGGTCGGTTTTTTGAATCTCTTTCATATTTTCAACGAGCGTATCTGCCATTCTGTTAAAACAGACCGACAAATCAGAAAGCTCATCATTGCCCTGTACTTCTATTCGGTCGTTAAGCTGACCCCGCTCAAATCCGGTCACTGTTTTTTTGATCTTTTTGAGCCGTTTGCTAAGGTTTGAGAAGATAAAAAGCCCGGTTAACAAGCTAATGAGCAGTACAAAACCCAGCAGCATGAGAGTGCCGCGCACGATGTAGCTGTCGGTAATCATAGCAGTTGCCTGTGTAAACTGATCACCCTCAAGCACTACATAAAGGTAGCACCCCTCCGATCCCATGATGCTTACATTTGCAACGCTGAATGGTTTTTTACGGACCGGATTGAGTGGGTCACTTGCCAGGATTGGCAATGGATCGCCGTTAATAAATTTGTCCAGCGGATCTGTATCAATTATTATTTTGTCGAGCGCTACATTTTCCCGATTAGCAGGGATGATACTTTTTACATATCCTTCTCTGCTAAGGAGGTAAAAATCGAATTGGGGATTTTTACCGCTCAGTTCTGTCAGCTTCGCTTCAATCTCTTCCTGGTTAAACGATTCGGAAAGCATCGGCTGAAATTCATGGGCAAGAGCCGAAGCAATATCCCTGTTGGTTTTTTGAATAGCCTCCTGGGCAATTTCAGAGGATGCTTTCATTGTAATAAAAACAACCAACAGGCCAAAAATCACCAGTATGGCTGAAAAGATAACGGCTATTTTCAGGTAAAAGCTACGCATGCTGGCTGCTCTCCTCGCTGTCTGCAAATCGGTATCCTACACCCCAGACAGTTCGAATAAAATGCGGTTCTGATGCATCCTCTTCAATTTTGCTCCGCAGCCGGTTGATGTGTGAGTTCACAGTATGGCTGTATCCTTCATAGCTGTAACCCCAGATAGTATTCAGCAGTTCTTCTCTGCTGTACGCTTTACCGGGATTTCTGAAAAAGAGCAGAAGCAGGTCGTACTCTTTGCTGGTTAAATCAACCAGTTCATTTCTTAGTGTAACTTTCCGTTTTCTAACATCGATTCTGAGCTCATCAAACTCGAGAGTTTCCTCTCCGGTTTCTGCCTCAGAGCGCGATACTTCAATCCTCCGAAACATCGCTTTTACTCTTGCCAAAAATTCGCGAATGCTGAAGGGTTTGGTCATGTAATCGTCGGCCCCCAGTTCAAGGCCAAGAACTTTATCTACCTCTTCAGCTTTTGCAGTAAGCATTAGAATGGGAACAGACCGGTTTTCAATTCTGATTTTTTTACATACTTCCAATCCATCCATCTTTGGGAGCATAATGTCCAGAATTACCAGGTCGGGATTTTGAGTATGGAATATATCTAGTGCAGCGATCCCGTTTTCGGCAGTGTGAATCACATAACCCTGATCTTTCAGGTTAATCTGTAATAGGTTGAGAAGATCTTTATTATCCTCAACAACCAGAATGGAGTTGGTTTTTGTATTCATAAAGTGAACGGTTTCAGTGTTCAGAGAGTAGTATAATATCCTCAGATCACTTTATGAAATCATCACACAAGAGTAACAAATTGATGAGTCCTTATCGAAACAAACAACTTTCTCAAACCGATTGATGATACACCCGTTTATACGGAATGCACATCAATCTCAACTCATAAAGCAGAATAAATCAGCTTACTCATGCCCCCATGGTGCCGGTGGCAGTTCTTCGAGTGCTTCTGTAAGGTCGAAATCTACGCGCCAGCTCCAGGTTGTATCGCGAATGGTGCCGTATGTGTAGCGTTCACCGGGTACAATTTCAATCCGCCAGCCACGAAATATGCCCGTTTCTTCTGTTCTCTCAACCGATTTGAATTCGTGACGAACAGCGGTTCCTTCACCGTATGAAAAACCGCCATACATAGTAAAGTCATCATCACTTCCATCCCGCATGCGGTGATCGTGCCGTAACTCCAGGTTGTTGGGGTGCTTTGTGTAGATCCAGGTACGAGAACGGTCCCAATCGTTCTCATCTTCCAGTTCAATGTGGAACGGAAGTTTCAGCTGATTCTCATCACACTCCCTGAAGTGGACAATCAGCAGTTCGTTGCCCGTAAGCATCTCATCACCGGGTGGTTCCAAAGTAAGCCCGCCGGGATATGCATTGCCACACTGCTGGGCCAGCGCTTCAAAAAATTGCTCAAAAGGCTCCGGATCTGTTTCCGATTCGGCCTGACGTGTCTGATCTTCAGGCTGAGCGCAGGAGATAAGAAAAGTAATTGCTGTTAAAATGGAGAGGAATGGCTTCATAGTGTTTGTTTTTTTTCAACGTTCAGAAGCCAATATATGGAATGGGTATGGATGAAGAAATTTCTTTCTAAACCATTAATCCAGTACAAATCTAAACGTAATGGTTCCCCACTGCGGCTCTTGCGGTACTCCGGATGGCAGGCGTGAAAATCTCCAGCTTCTGAGAGTTCTCATTACTTCCCGCTCAAGTTCCGGGTTCATTTTCCGAAGGGGAATTACCCGTCCAAGTGAACCGTCAGGGTGTACTTCAAATCGAATGGTAATTACAGCTTCTTCGTTTGTTCGGTTGTCTGGCAGCGGTTGAACCATAGGGTTACGGTTCAGCTCACCTTCCCACTGAAGATCATACGGTGCAGAACGGTCCGGATTGTTACCTATACCCTGGTCTACATCGGGAGCTCCTCTCGAGCCACGTACATCACCGCTTTCTGTAACTCCTTCCTGAATTTGCTCTGCTTCGATTGTTTGAGGGGGAACAACCTCCTCTCTTACATCTTCGGTAATATCTACAACTTCCGGATCAATGATATCCGTATCCGGTGTTTCTACAACTTCATCATCAATAATTTCTTCTGTCTGATCGGGAAGATCAACCGGCTTTGTGGTCTCATCCACCTGTACCTGGGGAATTTCAACTGGTTGTGTTATATCCGGGTCGGGTTGATCAGGGCGGGTTTCTGAAGGGTTGGGACGTGTGGCAACCTGCTCTCTCTGTACTTCAGCTCTCTCTGCAATGGTTCCGCTTCGAAACTCTCCAAGTGTTACCTCCATAAAAGCGGCACGATCCATGGTTTTGAAATCCACAGTGTAGAGTAGTGCAATAATCAGCAGGAGAAGGTGAATGGCCGCAGTAATGCTTAGTCCAAAACGGTCTTCATCATCAGAAATATATTTTTTAAACCATTCACGCATGGGGATTAATTTCGTTCGGTTGCCATAACAATATTCATGTTCAATGCACGCCCTATATTCATTGCACTTACCGCATCATCTACACGCGCATCGCGGTCAGCTCTTACTACTAACGTAGCATTTGGCTTATTCTGATATGCCTGACGAATTGCCAGGGAAAGATTTGCGCGTGGGGTCTGCTCGCCATCCACAAAGAAGTCGCCTTCAGAGGTAATAGCTACCGAAATTTGAGTGGCATCTGTAGTAACACTCGATTCTGCCTGAGGTACATTTACCCGGATACCAAAATTGGTAACAAAAGATGATGTAAGAAGAAAAAATATGAGCAACAGAAGGATAATGTCCGTCAGTGAAGACTGCGAGAACATATACAGTGGCTCTTTCGTATTGCTGTCTGCACGAAAGTCCATAGGTTATACCTCTTGTTTTTTCTTAGGTGACGGTGCCTGAAGAAGGTCTACAAAATCGGCCGAAGCGTTTTCCAGTTCAAAAATAGAGCGATTGATCTTGCCGAGCAGAAAGTTGTAGAAACCGTATGCAATAATACCAACAATCAGCCCTGTTGCAGTAGTGATCAAAGCTTCCCAGATACCACCGGCCAGTACACTTGGGTTTACATTGCCCTGCAGAGATTGAATATCCATAAAGGCGCGGATCATACCGGTTACGGTTCCTGTAAAACCAATAAGCGGGGCCACACCGGCTATTGTTGCCAGCCAGTTCATCCGTTTTTCAAGCATAAAAACTTCTTTTTTTCCAGCTTTTTTGATGGATTCCTCAATGTCTCGAATCGGCCGTCCAAGCCTCTTGATTCCCGCTTTCAAAATTCGCGCAAGTGGTTTGTCAAAATCTTCACAGTACTGAATGGCTCGCTGCTGGCTGCCTGATTTGAGAAGCGCCTCAATATTGTTCAGTGTGGTATTTATATCCATTTTTGAGTTCTCTATAGTTCTCCAGCGCTCTGCAATCACATAAATTGCAAGAATTGAGAGAATAAAGAGCGGAATCATCAAAAGGCCGCCTTGTGAAAGTATTTCGAAGAACGACATAGATGCTTCTTCCTGCAGCATCTCGATAAGGGTGTCCGCTTCAGCTGTCTGTGCTTGTAGGAGAAATAAGTAGATGATTTTCATTTATGTGCTTAATTGATCTGAATTCTGTGAATAAAGTTTTGAGTGTTATAGGGTGTGGGTAACTGCCTTGCGGCTTCTTGTGCATCGCTTAGTGTTTCAAACTGCCCAACACTTACACGCCACATTGAATTGCCTGCTACTGTTCTTGAATTTACAAGAGTGCGGTACCCATCTTGTGTTAATGTGGCAGCCGTTGTTCTTGCTGTTTCTTCTGTGTTAAAAGAGTGAATAACTATGGAATAACCGTCATTTGCTTCATCCAAAACCGCACCTCTCAAACCGTACAGAGGCTGCTCAGAAATTTGTTGTTGCGTAGCAGGTACTGCATCAATCTCTTCTTCTACCTCAGTTTCAGGTTCCTGTTCCACGGGTAAGTCACCATCTTCTGTTTCTGCCTCTTCAATAGCTGTAAGCTGATCTATATTATCTTCATCCTCTTCTGTAATTACCGATAATTCATCAGGAACCACCAAAACAGGCAGTTCTGCTGCTGAAGTTTCTGCTGTCTCCTCTGAGTTATTCAGCGTGTCCATAAACCAAATGGTGCCACCTATCAATATAACCAGCAAAAGAATTGCTGCAATTGCAATAAAGCCGGCATTACTCTTTTTCCTGGGAGGTATTTTTTTTACCGGTGATGACTTCTCTTTCTTTAACGGTTTTTCTTCCGGAACAACAGCCGCTGCAACTTCATCCGCTTCTTCTGTCTCAGTAACCGGCTCTTCAATATCGGACAGAAAATCGAAATCATCCTCTGATTCATCATCAAGCCCGAAAGGATCCTGTTCTGCATCATCTTCCTCTATCGCTTCCGTAATAGGTTTGGATGGTACCGTATCAGGTTCAGAATCTAACTCCTCATTGCCTTGCTGAATGTCAAGCGGAGGCATTGAACTGTCGCGTTCCGGTTTTAACTCCACCGGTTTCATGCCGGCATATTTAAAACTGATTTCGGTACTCAGTTCTTCAGCTGCATCAAATTTCAATTCACCGCTTTCATCAAAATAGAACAGCCCGAAATCTTTTATTTCAAGTGCTTTCCCCCTATTTGCCGCGTCTACTATTCGTTCAATCAGCTGATCTAACTGACGCTCAACATCCTCTGGCTGCATTCCTGTTTTATCAACAAGAAGCTCTACAAGCTTAGGTTTATCAATATTCATTTGAAATCCTGATATTAGATTTGAATTCTAATACATCAGCGGGAGGTATCATCACAACTTTGCCATTATCGTATTTTTTTTGATGTTGCTCGCGATGCTTTACTTCAAATGTACCAAGCCCTTCGATGTCAACTTTGTGTTTGTCCACAAATTGTTCGCGTAATACTTCTTTAAATGCTATGATAAATTCTGATTCCATATACTACAGAAGATAGGTGAATCCTACGAAAGCTTGAAATCCGCGTTCAGGATAGCCACTCCAAATCTCATACTCTTCATTTAATACGTTTCTCATCTTCCCATATACACCAAAACGATCGGATAGTGAAACTTCAAACTTGCCGCCAAGCGTGAAAAATGATGACAAATTTTCTCCCAAATGATTTTCCCTGCCACTCAAAAATTCACTCCATCCTTCAATCAGTACTTGTTGTGCAGGCCTGAACGATACAGTTCCTTTTATTGAAAGATTCTCCACAAAGGGTATTTTATCCCCGCCGTCGAGGCGCGGAATTTGCCAGTGGCCATCTGCACTCACCCATAACACTTCCGGCCGAAGATCCTGAGTAACACCACCATAAACCCTGAAGATGTTCGCATCACTAAAAGCTGCCGAATAGTATCCTTCTGATATACCCATAGCTGATACATTAATGCTTGATTCAAATGGATCTGGACTTCGTTCGAAATAAAGAAAATTATTGATGTTTTGGTAGGATGCTCCGCCAATTATTTTTGTACCATAAAATGGCTCGAGCAGTACTTCACCAAGTGCTTTCAGTTCATATTGATGGCGTAGCGGTGTTGAGAAATCAAAAAAGCGATTTTGGTTTTGTACCTCTGCAAATGAGTAGTGGTTTGCCTTTCCGTAAGCATTACCCCGAACCGAAAAACCGGTGAAGAATGTATGCTTTACCTCTATTTCGGGGGCTACATAAAACGTAAAATCGTCCAATGCATCAGAAACACCGCTTGCACCGAGAGATACTTTTACATCTGTTCTGTAGTTAAAAAGCCGCTCATAATGTGCAGAAAGTGTTGAAACCGACCACAACCCTCCATCTTCCATAAATGGCTGCTGGTCACCAATTTTTGTACTAACCTTAATTCTATGTATTTCATTGATGTTATTACCGAGCCTTGAGTAACTGGCCGCAACATTCATACCCCATTCGCCGGCATCTCCATTGAACGGATTGAGGGTAGAATTAAGTGAATAATCATTACCATAACCACCTGCAGAGATCTTCACTCCGCTCAGCGATGTCTGTGCTACATCGAGATCAGCCGAGCCGTAAAAACCGGTTTTGGAAACTCTTGTTTCAAAATCATAGAAACCTCCATTAACGCCCACAAGCCATGGCATATAATTAAAATTAGAAGAAAAACCGGCATTTAAGTTCATCTGTGTTCGGTCAGAAAATCGATTATATGACCGTATATCCGTATTAAAATAGCGGTACGAACTTGAAAAATTGGAAATATGGCCATCCGTAGATTCGAAACTTGCACTGCCTGATATCCAGTTTTTGTCACTCAGTTTTGCAACAGCAAAAACATCTGCTTCGGGAGAAATGAACGAACCTACTCCACCCCTGAAAAATGCATGCTTCGGATCGGCATATCCCAGCCTATGATAATCAGGTGCTTCGGGCCGATCGAGCGTACCGATGGGCAGATTTGCAGCTACGGTTTCTTCATCCTCAATAAATGGAATTCGGTTTGGGTCGATTTGAAAAACCCTTGGGCGAGGATTAAACCCTAAAATCGGTTGTCTCCGCAAACCGGGAAAACGGGCCTGAAACTGGCTTCTGATCTCTATATCCTGTGGATCAATTTCCGGCAAAAGGGATTGCTCTGTGTCTGCCTGAGCGTCTTGAGCCTTGATTTCGTGAGAAAAAAGCAAAGAAACGGTGAGCAACACAAGTATTAAAAAAGGTCTGTACATGTTTAAATAAGGTAATGAGCTCTTAAAGTGATGATTCATTCAAAAAATTGCTCAATGCGGTAAAATAGCAACCTCACGGAAGATACCACAACTTTTGAGAATATTTAACACTTAACGATTGTCATTTCGAGTAAGTGTATGGTACTTATCCCACCATAACGCAGCGGGACTAACAATAAATACCAACAGCATGGTAAATGCATGCACTACGGTAGCATAGGTTAGTGCTGTTGTAAGGGGCACATCATAAAGCAGCCATAAAGCCTGCTGAACCAAAAGATGGTATGAGCCGATTGCCGCCGGTGTTGGGATACTTACACCCACAGATGAAACTACTGTAATTACAATAGCTTCACCTAAACCGAGGGCAAATTGATCCTGCATATTCATCATATAAAACGGCAGGTATGTCATCAGTATGTAACCAATCCAGATACCTGTTGTGAGCAGCAGAAACATCGGCCAGTTTTTCACTTTATTCAGAGAAACCATCCCCTCACCAAATGATTTAGCAGATGAGAGAATTTTTATAATCACCGGATTGCTGAAATGTTCCTTCTCATCAAGCCAAAGCATTACTCTGTAGAAAACCCAGACTGACGCAACGATTAATAGTAAAGATGCAGGAAGTATCAAATAATAGAGTCCGCTCCAGTTCTCTATGCCAAAAAGCTGCTGAACTATATCAAGATCACCCAGAATAAGTACCATCGTGATAAAAATGAGCAGAAAAAGAACCAATACATCAAAAAGACGTTCTGCCACGATGGTGCCCATCAGGTTACCCGTGCTTACTTTCTCTTTTTTTGCCACATAAACGGGCCTTGAAACTTCACCAAGCCTCGGTACGAGATTATTCACCATGTAACCGAGCATTACACCGGCAAAAAGAGTACTTCTGGAAATATGTTTGCAGTCATCAGGCAGCAGCTGTCGCCATCGCTCGGCACGCAACAGGTGGCTAAATATCATAACGACTAAAAAGAATGGCAGCCAGTAGAGTGTTACTGTACTTATTTGATCCCAAAGTTCACCAAAATCAATCGTTCTGAATGCCAGCCAGAGAAGCAGTATGGCCGCAATGATGGAAACAATGATGTTGAGATGTTTTATTCTCATCAGGAATCATGCCGGAGATCTATCAGCTCTGCACCTTCGGGTGGATGGAACCGGAACGTTTCTTCCGTTTCTGTGATAAAACTCCCGTTTCTGAAGTATGTAATTAATTCGTTATCAACCTGGTCGATAGCCTCAATTCGTACAGGTACACCCGAAGCGTTCAGCCAGATAGTTACATTCATGAACATGGCAAACGGATCTTCGGTTGAAAGGTGCACTCGTGTACGACCTTCAGACCCGGGCTCTTCCCTTACCGTGTACGAGTCGTCCACACCCTGAAGCATTCTTGAAGGTGCAAAATCATCATCTTCCTCTTCGTATTCGCTGATGATTACCCGGCCTTTGGTGCCATCATATACACGCGAAATTTCACCATCCACAACCATAATGCTGTTGCCGCTCTCTATTTTATAACGATCTTTGCCAACCCAGATGGTTCCCTCTGTGAGTTGTTGTTCTCCTGTAAATGTATCGTTGAATTCGTGGATAAATGTTGCGGAGAACACCTCGTTACGTTCGAACCGATCTTTGAGATCGTCAAATTTAGGTGAGGTTCTGTCTGCCTGCAGATCCATAACAAACAGAAACAGAAAGGAGAGAACTGCTTTAAATACCAAGTTTTGCAAAGATTTCATCGAGTTCATCCTCTTCGGTTATTTTAACATCGCGTGCGGTACTTCCCTGAAACGGGCCAACAACTTCGGCATTGTACAGCTGATCAATAATCCTGCCGGCCCTGTTATACCCTATCTTCAGCTTTCTTTGTAAGAGTGATACAGATCCCTGCTGGTGAAGAACTACAATTTTTGCAGCATCTTTAAACAAGTCATCTATGTCATCAAGCGGATCGGGTATTCCTGATTCTTCCTTTTCAACAACCGGAAGTGGAAAAGGTTTCTTGTACCCGCGCTGATTGCCAATAAAAGATGTGATGCGCTCAACCTCATCTGTTGCAACATATGCGTTCTGGATACGGGTCATCCCCGCACCGTTTGAAAAAAGCATGTCACCTTGCCCAACAAGCTGATCGGCTCCGCCTACATCAAGAATGGTTCTTGAGTCCACCTTAGAAGCCACCTGATAAGCCATTCGTGCCGGGAAATTTGCCTTAATTGTACCGGTAATTACATTTACACTGGGGCGCTGTGTTGCCACCACCAGATGAATTCCGATGGCCCGTGCAAGCTGTGCAATTCGCGCGATTGGTTCTTCAATTTGTTTTCCGGCCGTCATCATCAGATCTGCAAGTTCATCAATCACCACAACAATATAGGGCAGGTGACGGTGACCGAGCTCTTCATCCAACTCTCCGCTGTCGAACTTTTCGTTGTATGATTTCAGATCGCGAACCATCGCCATTTTCAGGAGATCGTAGCGCTCATCCATCTCCATGGTTACGCTTTGCAGCGTTTCGAGCGCGGCGCTTGTGTCGGTTACAATCGGCTCTTCTGATCCGGGCAGTACAGCCAAAAAGTGATTCTGAATATTTCGATAGAGTGACAGCTCAATCTTTTTGGGGTCGATCAGTACAAACTTCAGATCATCGGGATGGCATTTGTAGAGAAGGCAGGTAATCACCGTATTGATACCAACCGACTTACCTGACCCGGTGGCCCCTGCAATAAGCAGATGCGGCATTCGGGTCAGATCGATCATGAACACTTCATTCTCAATGGTCTTTCCAAGGGCAACAGGTAACTCAAACCCGGTGTCAACAAACTTTTTGGTGTTGATAACCGATTTGATGTAAACCGTTTCGCGGGTTTTATTTGGCACTTCAATACCCACAGCCGACCGGCCCGGAATCGGAGCTATGATTCTGAGACCATGCGCAGCTGTTGCCATTTTCAGATCGTTAGCGTAGCTCTCAATCTTGCTGATTTTTACATCAGGTGCCGGTTCTATTTCGTAAAGTGTAACGGTGGGGCCAACAATTGCATTGATGCTCAAAATTTCAATTTTGTGCCTTTTGAGCTTCTCGAGGATGATTTTCTTGTTGATCTTAATCTCTTCAAGATCTACTTCATTGCCCTCATTGGGAGGTGCATCCAGCAAATCGATACCGGGAAACTTATACTTGATGACGGGAATCTCTTTAGCTTTCTCTTTATTCTGCCGGTCGAGTTCCCTATGATCGGCCTCTTCATCGCCTTTTCCAACAAAAACAGAAATTTCAACATCGTCGTCTGTTTCATCAGAATCTTCACGCCTGTTTTTTTCCAGAACGGCTCGCGGTGGCAGATTTTCCAGCTCAGCGGTCTCTTTCCGCCGCTCGATCTCTCTTATCCTGTCTTCTTCTTCAGAACGACTTACTATCTCATCGATTGAATGCAGTTTTTGAGACTCCTGATGCTTCTCTTTTGCAGCAGCATCAGCGGCCTGCCTTTTTCTGATTGCATCCGTTTCCGCTTTTAGCTTTCCGGCTTTTTCCCTGCGTTCATTCAGGCCGGCAAACCAACCGGAGAAACGGTCAATACTTTTCTGTACATCACGATCAATCAAAAGAAGTACCGATACCAACAGGAGTACAAAAAGTATGAATATGGACCCCATTCCCGTAAAAAACCGGAGCCGGTCAGCAAAGTAGAGCCCCGAATGCCCGCTCAGAGCAATAGAGTACGCTTCGTATTCAAGATAAAACCAGCCAAAAATTGTTGAAATCAGTACAATCAGCCAAAGTGTGTATGCCGCCGGCCAGGTCAGATCATTCAGGTCATTTCGGCGAAAAACGAACCATCCTAAAGAGAAAAGTAGTAAGGGAATCAACAGTGAGGTGTACCCAAACAGAGTTCTTACAAAGAGCTGCGAAATATACGCACCGGTAACGCCAAGCCAGTTCTGCACTCTTAATACAGGCCCTTGGTCAGGCTGTACGAGCGACTCGTAGGAGAGAGACTTTACGATGGAGTAGTCATTTTCATGGTAGGAGGCTATGCTGAGCAGCAGCAATACCGAAATTGCCATGATCAGTATTCCCGTAATCTCCATTTTGCGGGAATAGCTTAAACTACCAAATAAAGTATTTGAGCGTTTACGTTTTGCCATTTTCAAGGGTTATCATCCCTTCTTTTAACCGGGGTAATGTATCCGTTATATCCACCTGGCAGCAATAATCAATATCATCCGTACCAATTAATGCTTTAAGCCGAGAGGCGTGATTGGTTTGATGCACTACAGAAGCGATATCACTTCCATATTTTTCATAAAGACCATGTGCTACTTTTGCTCCATCCCTGGAATCTTCCGGCAGTGTACCATCACCAATCAGATGAATAATGTTTCCGGCAAGAAGTACATCCTCAAAAGCCAGCCTGCCCTTCCAGCCTGCGCAAAGCAGAACTATATCCTTTTTCTGAGATTTCAGAGCTTCCACAATTGCAGAAACATTGAGGAATGCTGCTACATAAATATTTTGAGAGCCGGATGCCTTTTTTATAGCCTTGGTGCCATTTGTAGTGTTGAATATCAAAGTTTTACCACCAACAATCTCTTTTGTAAACTCAATTGGCGAGTTACCCAGATCATATCCTTCAATTTTAATACCATCTTTTTCTCCGCAAAGAAGGTAATTCTCTGAATCTACGTTTTGCGCTATCTTACTCGCTTCACCCATATCCGCCACTGGAATAATAGCCTTTGCACCATTATTGAGTGCAGTAACAATGGAAGATGAGGCTCTCAGCACATCAATGATTACCACGGTTTTATTCCGCAGTTCATCCTCCTGAAAGGAGTGTAAAGAGTAGAATACGTCTAATGTTTTTAAATTTGCCATGAGGTTCGAATCATTTTTTAATGAACGGGGGCCTTGTAATGATAGCCTCAACCCGCTTTTTCCTGATGTTAATAGTAATTTTTTCGTTTTCTGAAGCCCTGCCCATCTCTATATAGCCCATTCCAATCCCTTTATCAAGGGTAATGGATTGCGTACCACTGGTTACAAAACCGATATTTTTGCCATTCTCGTCTGTGAGCTCGTAACCCGACCTTGGCACACTTCTTGGTTCTGTTACTACAAACCCCATTAATTTTCTATTGAGTCCGGACTCTTTCTGTTTGATGAGTGCCTCTTTCCCAATAAATTCGCCTTTTTCAAGTTTGGTGAGCCAGCTCATTCTTGCTTCAAGCGGATTGGTATCTTTGGTGATATCATTTCCATACAGTGCATAGCCCATTTCAAGGCGCAGTGTGTCGCGAGCACCCAGGCCTGCAGGCTCCAACCCAAACTGCTCACCGGCTTTCAGAATATCCGTCCAGATTTTAACCGGATCTGCTTTTTTGGTATTAATGTAAAGTTCAAAACCCTTCTCGCCTGTATAACCGGTAGCCGAAATGATCACCTCTCTCTCACCAGCTACGGTTCCGGTAGTGAAAGAGTAAAATTGTACTGCTGAAGCATCCACTTCAGTAAGTTTTTGGAGGATTTCCACAGACTTCGGTCCTTGCAGTGCAATTAATGCATAATCATCCGAGCGGTTTTCAAAAGTTGCACCCATGTCATTGTGGCTGCTGATCCACTCAAAATCTTTCTCAATATTTGATGCATTAACTACAAGCATATATTCATTTTTGTCCATCATATAGACCAGGAGATCATCCACAATGCCACCATCTTCATAGCACATTGCTGTGTACTGAGCCTTTCCTGGAACCAGCTTTGAGGCGTCATTGATGGTTACTTTTTGGATTAAATCAAGCGCCTTTGGACCGCTCACAAAAAACTCACCCATATGAGATACATCAAACAAGCCGGCTTGTTCCCTCACTGCAGTGTGCTCTTGCTTGATACCTTTGTATTGAACCGGCATTTCAAAACCACCGAAATCGATCAGTCTTGCATCCAGTTTTTTATGTTCGTTATAAAGGGGAGTTCGTTTTAACATCTCAGTGTCCAACTCAATTTATATGTCAACTTAATTTTATGGAGTTTAGCGACTTATCAGAGTTTCAAAAATCTCACAACCTGATAAGCGGTTACTATGCTAAAGCCAAGCAAGAAAGGTAACTATTCTCACAAACTTAAAACAATGCTAATAAACGTAAAGTGAGAATATAGCGTTTAGTTTCCCTCTTATTCTGATTATCTTAATATCAAAATTAAAGACGGTAAAAATCAGTTATGTCTATCCACAAGGAACAAGTAAAAAGTGCGCTATCCCACGTAATTCATCCACAGTATGAACGCGATTTAATAACCCTTGATCTTATTCAGGACCTGATCACGCAAGACAAGTACATCTCATTCACACTGGAACTACCCAAAAAAGATGATGCCCTTGCCGACCATCTCAAAAAAGAGTGCCTGGCAGCCATCCACAAATTTGTAGATAAAGAAGCCATACTTGACATTACAGTTGGAATTAATATTTCGAGGCAGCGCGAACTTGAAGGCTCTGATTCAAAAGAGACTCCGCCGCAACAACCACAACAGCAGCCGGTTCTGGCCGGTGTTAAAAACGTAATTGCTGTGGCATCCGGTAAGGGTGGAGTGGGCAAATCAACCGTGGCTGCAAATCTGGCTGTCTCATTGGCCCAAACCGGCGCAAGTGTAGGCCTGCTTGATACAGATATATACGGGCCGAGTGTACCCACCATGTTTGGAGTAACTGAGCGGCCCAATGTAACCACTCAAAAAAAGCTGGTGCCAATCTTCAAACATGGAGTGCATCTCGTTTCTATGGGTTTTCTGGTTGATACGGATCAGGCAATGATCTGGCGCGGGCCCATGGTAACCAGTGCAGTAAAACAGTTTATGCAGGAAGTGGAATGGGGCGAACTCGATTATCTCGTGCTCGATCTTCCTCCCGGCACAGGTGATATCCAGTTAACGATTGTACAAACTGTACCCCTTACGGGAGCAGTGATTGTATCAACACCGCAAACCGTAGCACTGGATGATGCCCGCAAAGGTGTGGCTATGTTTAACAAAGTAAATGTGCCGGTTTTGGGAATTGTGGAGAATATGGCCTACTTCGTACCTGAAGATATGCCTGAGAAGAAATACTACATTTTTGGCAAACACGGTGCCCGTAAACTTGCAGACCGGCTTGAAGTACCCTTTTTAGGTGAGCTGCCTCTTCGCGAAGTTGTGCGGCAAACCGGTGATGACGGCACACCTGTTGTAGCAAGTGATCCAACTTCAGCGGCGGCTATCGGTTTCAAAGAGATAGCAAACCGGGTTCATCAGGCACTGATTGTTCGAAATAAAGAGCAGGAAAAAACCAAGAAAATTGATATTAAAATCAGGCCGTAATCTTTTATCAGCAGTTTAAATAAAATGAAAGAAGAAAAAGACAAGTCAAAAAGCATAAGGCGTAATTTCATAGAATGGGGGGCAATTATCGGAGTGATTTTGTTCCTCTATCTAACCGGTTTGCATACTCAAGTTATAGGTACCATGCAGCGCGGATTGCTTGCAACCGGCCTCATCAAACCCTCCATACCCGAACTCACCAGAGATTTTCCCGTTGCTAACCGCGATTTCTACTTTGCAGATGTTGATGGACGCGTAACTTCACTCAATGAATTTGACGGAGAAGTTGTATTCATGAATATCTGGGCTACGTGGTGCCCGCCCTGTATTGCAGAAATGCCTTCAATTGAAGCACTCTACAACAGCCTGAAAGATCAGGACAATGTTAAGTTTGTTCTGGTTTCAGTTGATGAAGATTTCAACAGAGCGAAAGAGTTTATGCAGAGAAGGGGTTTTGATCTGCCAATCTATCACTTCCGAACAAAAGTACCGGGCACATACGAGAGTACTGTTATTCCAACAACCTATGTGATCAGTAAGGATGGAAGGCTGGCACTTGAAAAACGTGGTTTGGCCAAGTACGATACTCCAGAATTTGAGAGCTTTATGATTGAACTTGCAGAGATTTGATTATCTCACATACATAAGCTTTTTACTTTCAACCCGGTCACCAATTACCAACCTGTAAATATAAACTCCGCTTGAGAGGCTGCTCATATCCGGTGCTTCGTTATACCGCCCGGCAGCTCTTCTGCTGTTTACGATAGAGTGAATATGCCTCCCGTCGATTGTAAACAGATCAAGCCTTACATCAGACTCCTCAGAAATAACAAAAGGGATGGTTGGGGAAGTACCCGCAGCTGCAACAGCCGGGTTCGGAAAACTCTGCTCCAATCGCACTACCTGGTTTGACCGAAGTGCCTCACCACTGAGAGGTATTACGATGGGAGACGGAATATTTCTGGCATTATGAAATACAGAGAGGCTGCCCTCATGTTGTTCATCACTTCGGGGGGCGTACTGAATTGTGAATTGAGCAGATTCTCCCGGTTGAAGCCCAAATGCAGTCTCACCATCAACAGCAAAATTATCTCCCTCAATGGACAGACCTCCGGATAGCATCTCAGCAGAATCGCTATCATTACCAATAGAGATTGTTTGCTGAACAGTCTGCCCTTCGTTAGAAACACCAAACTCAATCTGATTTCTATCTACAGCGATAAACGCATCAGCCGCAAGAAAACTGAGGCATCCTACACCAAGAGGCCAGCCCATATCGCTGAGCATTCCGCAAAAAAGCGGGCCCGGTGAATGAACTGCAAAGGCACGGTCAACCCTTGGCCGCATCAATGCATTTGGTGTATTTGTAAATGTTTCCTGATCCACATGGGAGTAGCTTGAGCCCGGTCTGTATTGCTCCGGCGTATATAATTTGGCACGATCAACAGGAATGTCAGACAGAGAGTTAACAGCCTCATCACCATCAAAAAAGATTCCACCACGGCCTCCTGTTACAGCCTCAAAAATTGCACCGGATGGATTCGGATAAATCGTAGTGTTGAGAATACTGTTAAAATCACCATCAAATGCGTAATGATCGTAAATAAAAGGCAGTGGTGGTGAACCTTGCCCAATCGAGCCGGTCTCATCCGTAACCTCCTGATCCTCATCAGTAGGAACGGAGATGCTTCCTATAAACCCAATTCCATGGCCAATCTCGTGCAGAACCACCGTTACAAAATCTATTCGACCGGCTGGTGTATTTGCATCTGTTCCAAAATACCAGTCATCAAAATTACAGTTTATGTTAATACGCACATCGTGATTAACCCCGTCAATCTCATCACGAATAACCCTGTTCGACATAGCACTAAGCTGCGATATTGTGTACCAGGTATTTGGCACACCAACTCCGGGAAGCTGAACAATTCTGGTGGGTCCTGCACTTCCAAGAGTTCGCTCTCCAAGCTCCGTCCAGTTGGCATCAATTCGAATTGGTACACTTGATGAGAGGTGAACCGACCATACATCCATCGCAAACTCAAACGCTTCAAAGGCATCTTCCGGCCAGGAAGTATCGCCACAGGAATTTCCCTGATCAACGCGATAGTCTACCTCAAATGTAGATGTTGCCAGTGTTTGAAAATTTTTCGCCATCTCTCTGTCCGGAGCTATAAAAAAGTTTGCTTCAACATCAGTGGGGTCAAGTGTGCAAACATGCTCAACATGTGGTACCGGCATCACCATGAGATCTTCCATGTTTATTTCCTGTGCAGACAAACTATTTAAAGAAATAGTGAGCATTATTACAGGAAGAACAAAAGCAACTTTAGAGAATAACAGATTAGATACAAGCCGGCTATGTAACATATATTAAAAGAAGAACTTAATTGAAATGATATTTAACGTGAGTTCGATAAAAAAATGAACATTTTAACTGAACCCGTCATGTTGAGCGCACTCCCGATGCAGTTGAATCGGGAGAAGTCGCTCATCTGTTTAACGCGAAGCGAAATATGAGTTTTCGACTCTGTCCCTCCTGAAATACATCGGGAGTGCGCTCAAACTGACGATTCTTATAAATCTTATATCGAATGCTCACGTTATTTAAGTATTTTTTGAATAAGGTACTGTGTTGAATTAATAGATACTGAAATCAAACGATACCTGCTTTGAAAAAGTTTGTCTGTTTGAGAAATCAATATACACATTAAATTATGGATTCAGTTTTGCAGAGATCAACGTTTCAGCAAATAACAGGCCTCATACTATGGATTGGCATTTGCTATTTTACTGCATGGACTGGCGCACAGGTTTCCCCGGGTATTGCCCCTGCAGAATGGTACGAAACTATAAACAAACCGGATTGGAATCCGCCTGGTTGGTTGTTTGGCCCTGTCTGGACCCTGCTCTACACTTTAATGGGCATCGCAGCCTGGACTATCTGGAGAAAGTTTGGTTTTGACCGGGCAAAAGCTGCGCTAACCTTCTTTTTTATTCAGCTGATTCTGAATGGATTATGGTCGCAAATATTTTTCGGAGCACAGGAAATTGGATGGGCATTTTTTGAAATCATCCTGCTTCTGGCAGCTATTATTATAACAACGTTTCTCTTTTTTCAAAAATCAGCACCTGCAGGATGGCTGATGGTACCCTACATACTTTGGGTTAGTTTTGCCACCGTTTTGAATGGTACAATCTGGTGGATGAACTGATCCGAACACTATGAAAACCTGTCGGCCAGGCGATTGATCAGATAGCTGCTCTCGGTTAGTGCCTGCGAAGCGAAACTGCCGAAAAAGTCGGTAACTGCTTCAAACTCTCTGATGAATCCTTTTTTATCATCCCTTTCAACCATCTCCATCAGCTTTTTCTGGTGGTTGAAAAACGATAGAAGAAGATCCCGCCTCTCCTTATTTGCAAAAACAATATCCGCATAGAGTTCGGCATCCTGGGCAAAAATTCTGCCGGTCATCATCAGTTCAGCACGGTAGATTGGGCTGGAGTAGTCGAGCATTTCTGCCGGATTCAGATCAAATTCTTTCATAAATGAACCATGCAGCAGAGCTACAAAGTGCCGCAAACCCTGAACCAGATTCATCACGTGGTCGTGCTTATCCGGGTTGGCTTCAATCACCCGCATTCCCCATAAAACGCATTGTTGTTTGAACCAGTCTGCCTTTGACGAATCACGGCCTTCGCAAATTACCATCAGCTGTTTGGAGAGATTGGGTACGTCGGGACCGTGCATGGGGTGAAGCCCGACAACGGGACCCGGGTGCGCGGCAAGCATCGCTTCAAGAGGTTTTGATTTGTTGCTTGTGAAATCAGCCAAAATGGTATCGGCCGAAAGTTTTGGTGCAATCCGGTTAATTACATCAACGGTAATATTGATTGGAACCGTGATAATCACCATATCGAGTTTGGGAGCCATCTCCTCCAGCTGGTACCAGTTTCCTTTATCGATGCTGTAAGCCTTATGGCCGCTGTGCTCCGTAAACTTACGGTAAAGTTTGCCCATACCACCTTCGCCACCCACATAGAGAATATGTTTTGTCTCCGCTGTTGATGAAGGGAACGTCTGGGCTGATTGTGCTGCTCGGGATGCCGCCATTACCATTCGCAGAAAATCTTCGGCCCAATCCGGGTCGAGTCCGCGTTTCTGTGCCTCCTCGCGAAATGATTCTGTTTTTTCGATTTCCCGTTTTGCCACAAAGACAGGCAGCTGTTTTTCAACTTTTCTCTTGAGCACATCCTGCACCACTTCTTTTCGTTGTTGAAGCAGATCAAGAATTTCTTTATCAATTCGGTCTATTTCTGAGCGCTGATCTTTTAAAATATTCTGGTCGGACATCCGGTTAGATAATAGCTATGTGAGCCCTTTATGGGTTTAATTTAAATGTCTTCAAAGTTAAAACTATAAATTGGATATTGGTAGCAAACAGGAGTTGGCGCATCAAATATCTTAAAAACGCATCTCAACCCTTGCCATATATCCAAATCGCTCCCGAATACCAAGGGGATGGGTTTGATAATCGTTGTTCAACAGGTTCTTTAACAGAAGTTCTCCTCGCAAGCGCTGCCCTAAAAACCATTTACCCATTTTCAGATCGATATTGAAGTGTGGCGGTATTGTATCAGAAAACTCAAAGAACCGAAATGGATACTGCACATGAAAGGTACGGTTTAGTTCACCATCCAGGTTTGAAAACTCACTCCAGGTTGTTTCGGATCTGTATTGGAGATTCAGTGCAAGGTTTACATCAGAAAATGGAGTGTAGTCAACGGAATATTGCACCACGAATTCAGGAATCATTTTCCAGTATGCTTCATATTCGGTATCACCGCTCAACGTACTGTTTACTGTAACTGCTGCCCTGTGAACCATATTCCTGAGCGGAACAAATTGAAGATCAGCTGTGGCTTTCAACCGCTCTCCCGATATTTCGGGTAATAGAGTATATGTTCCCGGCATTGTGCTGTATTCAAGATTGTAGATTGCCGCTTGAAATGGGATATTCATCGAAATGTGCCGGGTCCACTCTGCACCAACATTGAGGCTCACATCATCTTGTATATCAAATTGATGATGATGATTGATCGACAGTTTTCGGGTATTTCCGATCTGACCGGGCAGTTCAAAAGGGATCTCAAGATGGCTGAAAATATAGTATCCGTTCATCACCTGATGTTCAAGCGGATGGGCAACCTCCGGAAGAAGCTCTGTGTAGGATGCCCCCAGCCTGATATTCCAGAATGGGTTTGCCCGAACCTGAAACTCTCCCCCGACCTGTATGGCATATTCTTCATCAGAAAATTGTACCTGGGTTGTTGCTGAAACTGAAAATTGAGGAATAATTTGAAGTTTTTGCTGCAAAAATGCCGTCGTTATGATCTGCTCATATTCTGAAAGTCCCGGAGCTTCAACATTCGTTGTTTCATATTCCGCTCCCACATCAGCCTGATATCTTTCACCATTGTAGTAGAATGATCCTCTCAAGCTGTTGATCTCTTTTCGCCAATCAAAATTGTGTTCAAACCGGTTTAACCGATAATCCAAACCTTGCTCTCTGTATTGATAAAGGCCCCGCACACCCATATTTGAGTGCAATTTAATGTCGGCAAGGGCAGAGTATTGATTTACTTTAAATTCTGCCGGTACTTCCCTGGCAAATGGCTGGAAAAACAGAAAATCCTCACTTTCTGATTGATAAGCCTGCAATTTCAGGGTGATCCATGAGCCGGAATACCCGGTCTCAGCAAGAGTAAGTAACGAGCGAGTTTCAACTCCAAGCCAATCGGTTGGATCTGTTGGCGAACGCCTTAGATTGATCATCCGAAGCTGTACAAATTCATCCACATGCTTGTACTCCTGAAATTTCAGCAACCCTTTTGCATACCAGTTCCCAAACTTCATGGATATTCCGCCGTTTATCCACGGGCCAAAGCGCTCTACATTTGGTGATACCCTCTCAGGATTAAATACCCAGGGGCCAGGTTCACCGCTGTTGTGTCCATACTGCCCTGATCCAAAAAGAGATATTCCACCTTTAACCGGCTCTAAATCTATCTGCATCAATCCGGCCCGGTAACTCACACCATTTCTTACTCCGTGCCCTCCTGTTAACTCCGTATGTTGAGACTGAAAATAGGGAACAGGAAAGTGCTGCGAATAGGCCATACCAAAAAATGCCGGATCGAAAGGGATGCCATCCAGCATAAACAGAGGCTGGGGACCATAGAACCCAAAATCACCTGAGTTTGTCAGCATCGACATTCGGTCAAGCGAAGAATAATTCCAGCCTGTCTGCCACACATAATCACTTACACCTGAAATTTTCGGTGTAAAGGTTGAGTCACTATCGGATGAATACGTCGTATCGGCCGCGAAAAGATCAGAAGAATGTACTAAAAAAAAGACGACTAAAATGATCAGGTTTCGCTTCATTCCATCACCCTCCTGAACCATTGCGATGACTGAAATTTAAACGTTAAACCTGCAGTGCCATAAAATGCGGCAAATGGTATGTTAAAAATCGTTCGGTTATACGCTGTTCCTATATAAATCTCTACATTTCGGGTGATTTCGTACTGAAGCCTCATTTGCAGCTCGTATGAAAATTCACTCTCCTCTCTGCTAAATCTATATTCGTCGCCATAGATCATATCTTCATCATGCAGCATAAACTGTTTTCCGAAACGAACTCCGTAGGCGAGTGCAACCTCATCAGATGCGGCATAGCTGTAGTTCCAGCCAAAAAACAGATAGTGAGAATGGAAGCCGGAGTTTTCAAAATCGATCTCATTAAAACGAAGGTATCGGTAACCGGCCTCCAGGTTGCCAACATGATATGGAGTGGATAGTTCAAACCCGAAACCTTCGCTGGGTTCCCAGCTTCTCAGCAACGTGTTCCCACTCATCAGTTTATTGCCCGTTAGTGTGAACCGAACTTCAGAAAATGCTTCCTGCCCTTGTATGTTTTGATTTGCTGCTGCCAGTAAAATCAGAGTGATTATTGTAATTCGAATCATTAAGAAAACTATCTTTTTTCTGATCTGAAGATATCGGGAATTACACTAACAGGCAGATATTGTTCCATTTTACGATTATGAATTTTCCTCACTCCCATTCCGATGAAAAATAAACTTCTTTTTTTGAGCTAAATATCAGTTTTTTCTCGTGTATAATAGCACACACCTGATTAGCGATACATACGTAATCAAGAAGGGGAAAGCTCACAGGCTCATTTTGACCGGTGAGCTTTTTTATTGCCCAAAAAATTCTGCTAATGCCCGTCTGTATTCAACTGATTTTGGTAAATCATTGTGTGACCCCCCGGTGATTCTGACCAGCTTCTTTTCAGAGGATGCCGAGACATCATAAAGCTCCTCAGCCATTCGAAATGGTGTAACTTCATCATTCGAGCCACCCATAATAAGCAGCGGCTTATCGATACGGCTTACTTTATCGGTATTGCTTTGTCCTTTTAAAGCATCATCAATATCAAACCGGATAAAAATTCTGGCTATCCAGGGCACCATCTTGCGGGTCCAGTTATGAACATCCGTTATTGGGCTTTCGAGAATGTAGCCATCCACTTGTTGCTCATCCGTAATTTTTGCTGATAAGAATGATCCCATCGAGTGGCCATGCACATAAATTTCCTTATCGCCTCCGCTTAAATTTCTTGCAAATTGATAGGCAGCCAGTGCGTCTTCCTGTATTCCAGCCACAGATGGGTCGCCTGTACTCTGCCCGTAACCGCGATAATCAAACAGAAGAAGGTTGACAGGAACAGTAGCATAAGCCTCAATAAGTGGCCTCGATTTAACCATCAAAAAACCATTGCCCCCAAAGTAAACTACAGTTGCAACAGCATCTTCTCGCTCAAAAAACCATGCATCAAGGGTCTCACCATCATTTGTATCGATTGAAATGTCGTGTAATTCAATTCCTGATCGTTCAAACAACTTAGGGAAAATTGTGCGGTGTGCATCAAATGCATCGCTCTCAGAAATCTGGATGGTTGTACAACTGCTAAGCAGAAATAGAAGGGTTATTGCTGAAAGTGGAGTGAACCTTTTCATAACGACACGATTTTTTGAAGTTGAGTTGGATAATACCTGTTTTACTGCAGATTGTTCAATTGTTTCAGAAGAAATAACTAAATAAACCATCCAAAAGTTGTAATGATATCTATTGATTTTTTACAGCACACTTCCCGGAGCCATAATCCTTACACCTGCACCGATTAGTGTTACTGCCCGAGGACGTACGGGAATACCGCTGTCTCCCAAATATTCCAGATGAACGCCAAAACGCAGATCTCCTGCGGCTGTTTTTCTGCCAATCTCTGCCCGAACCATTCCGTTGAACAGACTTTCATTCCGTAATAGAGTTCCCATAGCATATCCATTCAGGTGCAGATTCAGGCTGCCGGCCGGGACTAACCAATCTGCATTCATAGTAGCAGAACTGATCAGGTCTTCCCAATTTGGCCCTGCATTCCAATATTCATGCGGAGTTCGCTTTTCCCATGTGATGGTGTAGTGATCGTACCTGAATGCAAGAGTTGCCCTGCTGTTTCCTGTGCGAAATGGAAAGATGATGGCAGCCATTGCACTGCCAAAAACCGACGTTCTTTCTTCCCCAATCCGGAGGTTATCAATATCGTGCTTACAGCGATGATAATATCCCAGCTGAAGGAAGAATCTGTTTTGGCGACGTGTAATCAGAAGCCCTTCCTCCCAGAATATAGCCCTGGGGCTGAAATTTACATCATTGTCATCATTGGCGATGAACTCAATTTGAGAAGTAACAGCCACACTCCACTCATTTCCATGCCTGTAAATCTCTGCAAATGCAGCCAGCTGCTGGTACCAGTGGTGGTCTCTGTCGCCCGATAATGCATAACTCCCAAAAGAGCCCCATCCACCAACCTGGGAAAACCATTTTCTATCATGATCTTCGGGTTGATAGGATTTGCTCTCCATTGGATTCAGGATCCATCCGCGTTCAATCACTCTTTGAGCATTTGTGGTGAAAGGCGCCCATAAACAGAAGAACAATAGCAGTAACGGTAGAATTTTCATCGCGGTTAAGAGATTAATTTATACCACCTTTACTATCAAAAAACGACTTTTTGGAGCTAAATTCGAGTCTCTTTCTCTTTTTACGCGATGATTACCGATACACTGCAATCGGCATGCACTAAACCAACTATGCTAATTGCTTAATTCATTTCTTGAGGAGTGAATTACACGGCGTAAATGCTCGCGGTTCTTTGAGGATTTAAGCTTCTTCTCTCTTTTCATCGCCTCAGAGCGTGTTTCAAAGCCCTCTTTGTAAACCAGTTTCCACGGTATACCAAATTTCGTGTACTTGCTGCCACCCTGATTATGCCTGCTGACGCGCTCTTCAAGATTGGATGTTTGGCCAACATAATATCGGTCAGCTACTACACTGTATAAAATGTAAACGTAAACCATATTCATCTCCATCAACAAAAAAAGGACAGCCCTGCACGTGAGAACTGTCCTTTGTAATTGTGGGCAATGAGGGATTCGAACCCCCGACCCCCTCGGTGTAAACGAGGTGCTCTAAACCAACTGAGCTAATTGCCCCTTTTTGATCAGACTTTAAATATAAGAACTTCGTGAATTCAATAAAACAGTTTTTATAGAGCAAGATTTTTTTTATTTATATACATGTGGTTAACAGTGTTAAGTTGCTTTTAAACTCTTTAAACATCAAAGCTGGCATGAGCAAAGAACCTGGAAAAAGAGAAATTGTTTTTGTAGATGGCGTGCGAACTCCATTTTTGAGAGCGCAAACAGACTTCAAGAAGTTTTCTGCGTACGAACTGGGTCTGTTTTCGGTAACAGGATTGGTAACAAAAACGAAACTTAGCGATACAGACGCAGAGCATATTTACTTCGGAAACGTAATTCAGGATATCAATACAAGTAATATTGCCAGGGAAATTGGCCTTGCGGCGGGCTTGCCCGGCTCAACTCCGGCTACCACAGTTTCAATGGCTTGTATTTCTTCCAATATGGCACTTACATCGGCAATGAATGCTATTGGTCAATCTCAAATTGATGGGGCAATTGTGGGTGGAGTTGAAGTGATGAGTGATATCCCCATCCGGTTCAGAAAAAAGTTCAGGCAAAAACTTCTTGAAACACAGCGATATCGTAAGCCTACAGACTGGCTTGGTTTCTTCAAGGGACTCCGGCCGGGCGATCTGTTACCGGAAATTCCATCCATTTCTGAGTTTTCAACTGGTGAAACCATGGGGCAAAGCTGCGATAAAATGACAGCAAAATTTGGTGTTACACGGGAGGAACAGGATCAATTCGCAGCCCGATCGCACCAACTTGCAGCAGAAGCCACAGAAAAGGGTTTTCTTGAAGATGAAATTATATCCGTTTCAGTAAATCGTGGTGAAATCATTGTAAAAACGGATAATGGAATTCGAGGGGATACAACCATCGAGAAGCTCTCCTCACTCAGGCCGGCTTTTATCAAACCACACGGAACTGCCACAGCCGGAAATTCATCATTCTTAACGGATGGAGCATCCGCTGCACTGATCATGGAAAAGAGTGCAGCGTTAAAGGCGGGGCATCAGCCCAAAGCAATCCTCAGAGATTACAGCTATGTGGCACAACGCCCGGGTGATGAACTTCTTATTGGCCCGGCATTTGCTGTTCCTAATGTACTGGAACGGATGAACCTGACGTTGAACGACATTGACGTATTTGAATTTCACGAAGCCTTTGCGGGACAGATGGTAACCGTACTGAAGGCTTTAGGGAGCAAGCAATTCGCACAAGAACGATTAAATCAGGAAAAGGAAGTGGGAGATGTGCCGCTGGACAAACTGAACCGCTGGGGAGGCTCTCTCTCTATTGGGCATCCGTTTGGAGCAACCGGCATACGCCTTGTAACTACAGCCGCTAACAGGCTGATTCATGAAGACGGACGATACGCTCTCATCGCTGCATGTGCCGCCGGAGGGCAGGGCCATGCAATGGTGATTGAACGATATAAGGATTGATACGACTATGAAAACCCAAAACATTCTCCATATTGAAATCAGCAACCGAGTTGCCATTATTACACTCGACAATCCGGATGAAAAGGTTAACAAGCTGGATGAAACGCTAATAGAAGAGTTTTCTGCATTTCTTGAGCAGTTTAAGAATGACGATTCCATAGATGGTGCAGTTTTGATAAGCGGCAAGGATGAGAATTTCATAGCCGGGGCCGATATTGAGATGTTTAAAACCCGCGAAACCGCAGAAGAGCTCTCCGAATTGAGCTGGATTGGCCACGAGATTTTGCTTCAGATTGAGAACTCACCAAAACCGGTGGTTGCAGCCATCAATGGGTCGTGCATGGGTGGCGGTTCTGAACTTGCACTGGCTTGTCATTATCGAATTGTCTCGGATCACTCCTCAACAAAAATAGGGCTTCCCGAAGTAAAACTTGGCCTGTTGCCCGGCATGGGAGGTACACAGCGCCTGCCGCGGCTCATTGGTATTCAAAAAGCATTGGGATACATGCTTCCCGGGAAAAATATGTACAGTTATCAGGCTAAAAAGACGGGATTTGCTAATGAAGTGGTCCACCGGCACGCACTTAAGGAGGCTGCCATCAAAGCTGTACAGAAATTAAGCGAAAACAAATCTGCCGCGAAGGATAAGAGATCCCTCCTTGAAAAAATACTTGAAGGAAATCCGTTAGGCCGAAAAATCATCTTCAGTCAGGCAAGAAAGCAAACTCTTGGGCAGACAAAAGGCAAATACCCCGCGCCACTCAAGATAATCGACAGTGTGGAGTTTGGCTACAGGAATGGATTTGAAAAAGGCTTAATGAATGAGTCAAAACTATTTGGTGAACTTGCCGTAACCAGTGAATCGCGTGAGCTTGTTAACCTCTTTTTCGGGATAACGGCTGCCAAAAAAAATCCGCATGAAAATGAAATTCAACCGGTATCGAAAATTGGTGTTCTTGGCGCCGGCCTGATGGGATCAGGAATCACTGAAGTGAGTATTGAACAGGGGTACCATGTCTGGCTGAAAGATCAAACAATAGAAAATTCGTTAAAAGGGTCGGAATCCATCCGGGAAAATCTGGATCAAAAAGTGAATAAACGGATCATTTCACGATTTGAACGCGATGAAAAAATGAGTCTTATTCACCCAACAGACAGCTATGATGGTTTTGAAAAAATAGATTTGGTGATAGAAGCTGTGTTTGAGGATCTCTCACTGAAGCAATCCATCGTGGCAGATGTAGAAAACAGAGCATCGGAGAAAACCATTTTTGCTACCAACACCTCTTCGCTGCCAATATCAGATATTGCCTCGAAGGCCAAACGGCCCGAAAATATCATCGGCATGCACTACTTTTCACCGGTTCAAAAAATGCCCCTGCTCGAAATTATCAAAACAGAAAAAACGGCAGATTGGGTAGTTGCCACCGCTTACGATATTGGCGTAAAACAGGGGAAAACGGTTATAGTGGTAAATGATGGACCGGGATTCTACACAACCCGAATTCTTGCACCTTATATGAATGAAGCGTTACTGCTTCTTGAAGAGGGGGCATCCATCGAACAGCTTGATAAAGCGATGAAACAGTTTGGATTCCCTGTAGGTCCGGTGGCTCTTTTTGATGAGGTAGGGATTGATGTGGGAGCGCACGTGGCAGATGTACTGAGTGATAAATTTGAGGCCAGAGGTGCTAAAACAAGCACCAAAGCGAAGGAGCTTGTAGATGGCGGGTACAAAGGTCGAAAAAACCGGAAAGGGTTTTACCGATATGAATCCGGCTCGAAGAAAAAGAAAGAGATTAATGAGGAGATTTACGGTTTCTTTGGAGGATCAAACCGAAAAAACTTCAGTGATGATGAAATCCAGCAGCGCCTTACACTGATGATGGTAAATGAAGCGGTTTACTGCATGCAGGATGGAATTCTTGAGAATCCTATTGATGGTGACCTTGGTGCAATTATGGGGCTTGGCTTCCCTCCGTTTCTTGGCGGTCCTTTCCGATATATTGATAAGCTCGGTTCAGAAGAGATATCAAATCGAATGAAATCCCTTCAAAAAGACCATGGTGCCCGGTTTAAACCGGCCGCTCTGCTTGAAGATTTCGCAAAACAGGGCAAAACGTTTCACGAATCAGCCTAAAACGCTCTCTATTTTGTTGAGATGAAACAATACAATATCTTGAAATCCATTCCACACCAGTTGATTATATCCATTTAAAATTATCCCTCATGAAATTCACCACCATTTTACTCGCCACACTTTTCATTCTCAGCTCAACACTTTCAGCCCAATCAAACGAACAGGAAGTTAACGTGAAGATCAATCATATTGCTATCAGCGTAACCAATCTGCAGGAGAGTGAACATTTTTACAGAGATATTCTGGGCTTAAAACAGATTCCTGAACCGTTTGGATTGGGAATCCATGCGTGGTTTGATATTGGCTCTGCAGAACTCCATGTTATCGAAATGGCGGAAGAGCGCAAAGAGCATAGCATCAGCAGCCACCTCTGTTTTAGTGTGAGGGATATGGACGCTTTCATTGAAACGCTGGCTGAACACAACATTCCATTTTACGATTTTGAGGAGAATCCCGGCCAGATGACCCTGCGGCCCGATGGCATCAGCCAAATCTACATTACCGACCCGGATGGCTACTGGGTAGAAATTAATGATGATTTTTAAGGCTTCTAAAAATCTCTGACCGAAGGAGGTGACGGATTATCGATCTCCTTCATTTTTTTCATCCACCGCTCAACAGTTAGTGCGTTGGGATAAATTTCCCTTGTCTCTTCAATAACAGTTAATGACTCTGATCTGCTTTTCATCCAAAGAAACATTTGGTGCAGATCGTGCTGCATTTTTTTAAAAATCCATACCGGTGCCGGAATGCGTTTTGGCTGCTTACCATACGTTATACGGTATAACTCTTTGCACTCTTTAACCGACTTCAAATCTGCACCCAGAGAGAGTTCCTTGCCAGTAAACTTATCGGGATCCTTTAAAGCAGCTGCTGCAACTGCTCCCACATCATCGGCAGAAATCCACCTAATCGGGTGATCTTCACCCAAAATTTTTGGCATAACATTCCACATCACCAGGGGCGGTAAAAAATCTTTATCCCGCATTAACTCCATGAAAGATGCCGATCGAAGTATGGTGTATGGAACACCCGATGATTTCAGGGTTTCTTCAACTTCCACTTTTGAATTGAAATGCGGTACATTTGTATCTCTTTTTCCCGTACCGGCTGACGCATATATCAGGTGCTGTACACCCGCATCATTTGCCATTGTTACAATTCGCTTTCCGTGCTCTACCTCTTTTTTTAAACCTGTTATCCACGGATTTTGTACGCTGAAAACTCCATAGACTCCATGAAAAGCACTTTTCAAAGTTTCCGGATCATTCAGATTGGCTTTAATCATCTCCACACCGGAAGCCTCTGCCTCTTTAGCTTTTTTCTTGTCCGGGTTTCTCGTGATTCCTCTCACCTTCCAGCCGGATTTAAGCAAGTGTTTAGCCGTGGCACCTCCTTGCCTTCCGGTTGCTCCAAATACAAGTACTGTTTTTTCCATATGATCAAGTATTTCGGTTGATTTGATATCAAAACTACCTTCATCGGAAATAAAGCAAATTATGTTCTAAAATGTTTTTGGAATATTTTTCAGTATAGAAAGGTTTCAAGAGTAGCTAAACAAAATTAAGTGAGGTGTACCATGCAAGAGTTTTGGAACAAACGTTATTCTGACCAAAATTACGTCTACGGAATAGATCCCAACAAATTTTTCAAAGAGCAGATTGGGAAATTACAGCCTGGCAAATTACTTCTTCCGGGCGAAGGTGAGGGACGAAATGCGGTGTATGCAGCAAAGCGCGGGTGGGAGGTAACTGCTGTAGATTTTAGTGTAAAAGCCCAAATCAAGGCGAATAATCTTGCCGCCGAGCATGATGTAGAGATCAACTACATCATCAGCAACTTAATGCAGGCCGAAATTCCGCAAGAAGAGTTTGATGCTGCTGCATTTATCTATGTACACCTGACCAATGATGAGGCTGAAAAAATACTGCAAAAGGTTATAAACGGACTGAAGCCCGGTGGCACATTTTTTATGGAATGTTACTCCGAAAAACAGCTCGGTCGTAAATCCGGCGGACCAAAAGATATCAACCGGTTGTATACGGTTTCTCAGGTTCGCAAGCTGCTTTCAGAGCTGAAAATTTCCAAACTGGTGGAAGTTGAAGTACCTCTTGAGGAGGGTGAATTCCACCGTGGCAAGGCTATGGTGATCCGAGCTGTGGGCACGAAGTAGACACTATTTTTCAAGCTGTTTGAGCCGTTTCTCGATTGCATCAAGCCTGCTATCAAGCTGCTGAAGCATATGAATGATAATGATATGTGTCTTTTTCGCATCGATGCCCACCACACTTTGATCACTGCCGATGATTCGCTCGATCTCTTTGTAGGCTTTTTCCGGTACTTCGTTACTCATTGTCTGGCCCGTTTGGTTCAAAGCCGGCATCCACCAGTTCCTCAAAACCGCCAACGTTATAAACATTTTCAAAGCCTTCTTTTTGCATGATACGGGCTGCCTGCCCACTGCGATTACCTGACCTGCAATAGAGATAGTAGGTTTTATCCTTTTCCAGATTAACTATCTGATTCTGAAAATCTCCATTCAGAAAGTCGTACTGGGCATCTGTAATTTTAAGATGACCGGCATTGTATTCGTCACTCGTGCGCACATCTAATACAACACCCGGTTCTTTCTCGAGTTTTTGTTTAAACTCTTCAGTGCTGATATCAACACCGGTTGAACTTGAAAATAAATTAAACATAATGATTCCTGTTATTAGTATTAATACGGTTAAAAAATGTTTTTTCATGACTTTATAAATCGTTTACCACCGGTTTATTTAGTGCATTCACCCGCTGAGCCTCCTGCAATTCGGATGTTATAGTATAAATTCTGAAGTAAAAAATGCGGCAGACAAGCCAAAACTTTCGGCTCTGCCATCAATCAGTTGCTGCTGTTAAAACGCCGGGCACATCACTGCGGTTCCATTACCGTGCAATGAAGCTATCACAACATAGTGATAATATCTGTGCAATCAGTGTAAACTGATTTTTACGGATTCGTCAATCAAATTTTTAAAAGAACGTATAGTAGAAAAAGAATACAGAAACAAAGAGGAACACAACTGTCATCCCGCCGCCTGCTTTAAAATAGTCTTTGGTTTTATACCCGCCGGCAGTCATCATCAACGCATTTACCTGATGTGTAGGCAGAATAAATGAGTTACCTGCATTAACAGCTGCGAGCAATACAAGCGGCCGGGGATCAACTCCCGCAATTAAACCGATACTTACCACCAAAGGCGCCAAAACAACCACAGCACCCACGTTCGACATTACCAGTGAAAATCCTGTGGATAGAATGGCTACAGTGAAAAGCAGAACCAGAAGATGACTTCCATCTACAATACTCATCACACTTTCTGCTAAAAACTCCGCGGTACCGCTGTTTTGCATGGCCACTCCGAGCGGTATGAGCCCAACTAACAAGAACACAACTTTCCACTCGATGGCTTTGTATGCATCTTGTATACTCATCACATTGGTAAGAACCATCACAATGGCGCCGGTAAGGAACGAGATTGAAATTGAAAAGCCGGACATTGCCAGTACAATTGCAAGTATAAAACTTCCCGCTGCCTGCCAGGTTTTTGACGGATGCTTCTCATCCACCGAAAACGGTGTGGCTACAACAAACGGATCGGTGCTCTGTAGCCGTTTGATATGGCTCCAGGGACCATAAATGATAAATGTATCACCGGTTTTAATTTGATGATCGGAAAAATCTCCCTCTACACGCTTGCCATCACTAAAGAGCATGATTGGTTCCACTTCATACCGTTTTCGCATTGAAAACTGACGGATACTCTGGCCAACCAGCTCAGACCGTGGTGGTACAATCACCTCAACGAAACCGGATTCATCGGGATCGTCCAGATTTTCAAACATCGGATGGGTTGTCACTGCTTCCAGTGCGTAATCATCTGCAAACCGGGTCACCCGCTCTTCTTCACCATAAAGCGCCATGATCTGCCCTTCGTTAAACTCTGTCTCACGCCAGGGAGCATAATCTGCATGTTTATCGTGCGAAAGTGCAAGTATATTGATATCGTACTTGTTCCATATACCCGATTGCTCAACGGTTTGATTGATGATGCCGCTGCTTTTTGCAATCCGGAAATATCGAATGTCTTTCTTCAGATTGAACGCTTCAATAACTTTCTCCTGCTCGGTTGCTTCAAGTTTTCCATCAGATGAACCTTGCGGAAGGAAGATCTTTCCGAAGAATAAAAAGAATACAATAGCAGCAACCAGAAGGGCTATACCTACGGGAGTTACTGCAAAGAGGCCGTATGGCTCAAGGTTTGCAGCTTCGAGGAGGTCGTTTGTGAGGATAAGATGGCCCGAACCCACCATGGTTAACGTTCCTCCGATAATGGCCATAAATCCAATCGGCATGATCAGCTCAGAGGCTGATACTTTTATACGCCTTGCGATATCTATAATACTTGGCAGAAAAAGTGCTGCTGCACCAATGTTCTGTATCACTCCGGAAAGTGTGCCCACCGACAAGGATAGCGACCCCAGCACAGTAGATTTTTTCGTACCAACTCGTTTAAGAAGCCACTTTGAAAAACGCGACATCATGCCGGTTCGGGCAACTCCTTCTCCTAAAATCATCACAGCGATCATCGCTACAACCGCATTACTCGAAAAACCGGAGAGAGCTTCGCTGCTGGTAAGAATTCCGCTCCAGCTCAGAGCAAGCATGGTAATGATGGCGGTTACGTCAATCCGAACCTTTTCGGTTACCAGCATAAAGATGGTAAAGGCCATAATTGCCAATACTATAATAATTTGTGAGTCCATCGTGCTAAATCTCCTTATTTCGTATCAAGATGAATAGTGTATTCTGTTTCTTTTTCTGATTTTTCGCTGTCTGTAAATGCCAGAACGGCATCTTCAATTCTCATGTAAAATGTCCACTCGCTATCTATTTTTGAGCTCGATTTCATCATATCACGAACAGGCGCTTTTACCTCGGCCAGTTTAACGGAAATGTTCTTTTCGCTGAGATCTTTCATGGTTTCCAGCAGCTCATCCAGCCCTGTTGAATCGATCTCATTTACACCGTTCAGATCAAGAACCATACAGGTGGTATCCGGCCTTTCAGTAACCAGCTCATTTACTTTTTCCCTGAAATATTCTGCATTGGCAAAGTGCAGGGGTGCATCAAACCGAAAAACTACCAGGTTTGGATCTTCCTCAGTTTCGTACCGGTTGATACTTCTGTAGACTGATGTACCGGGAATTTTTCCAATTACAGCGTGATTTGGCCTGGCAGAACGATAGAGCAGCATGATGACAGAGAGGGAAATGCCCAGTAAAATCCCCTCTTTAATACCAATAAACAGTGTTCCTGCGAACGTTGCCAGGAGCATATAACGATCGTAATGGCCAATTTGCCAGAGCCGTTTGAACTCACTGTAATCAATCAAACCAAAAACAGCCACAATAATGATGGCACCCAGCACGGCATTTGGCAGGTAGTAAAATAGTGGTGTTAAGAAAAGCAGGGTTAATGCTACTACAGCAGCACTTATAATACCTGCCACACCAGTTTTTGCACCGGTTTCATAATTAATTGCTGTTCTCGAAAAACTCCCTGTAGTTGGGAACGACTGGAACAGCGAACCGCCAATATTTGCAGCTCCCAGTGCGATAAGCTCCTTGTTTGAGTCGATTTTGTATTCTTTTGATTTTTGCTGAACAGCTTTTGCAACTGCAATCGATTCCATAAATGCCACCAGGGCGATAGCAACTGCCATTGGCATTAACTGCATGATAGCCTCCCATTCAATAACAGGCATAATGAAGGCCGGTAGTCCTCGGGAAATCTCCCCTACAATCGCAACACCCGACTCATTCAGGTTTGTTGTGTAGATGAAAAGAATACCGGCAACCACTGCCAAAACTGGACCCGGAACTGCCGGAAATTTCTTTTTTGCAAAGACTATAAGCGCAATTGCCGCCACCCCTGTTACTAGAGTGAATAGCTGGACATTTGCCAACTGGACAGCAATTCCGTAAAGAATCTCATGAAGGCCCCCTGTAACTGAACTCACTCCCAAGATGTGGTGAAGCTGGCTCAGCCCAATAATAACAGCTGCTGCCGATACAAAGCCTGAAAGTACCGGATGTGACAAAAGATTTACCAAAAATCCCATTCTCATCAGGCCGAACATCAGTTGCAAAACACCCACCATTAATGCCAGCACTATACTAAGTGCGATATACTCTTCGGGTGTTTCGGTTAAAGGCGCAACTGCCGAGGCTACAAGAAGTGCAATCAATGCAACCGGGCCGATTCCCAAATGCTTTGATGTTCCAAGGAAGGCATAGATCAACAGTGGCACCACCGATGCATAGAGGCCGTATTGCGGAGGAAGGCCTGCAATCAACGCATATGCCATTCCCTGTGGAATCAGCATAATACCAACGGTAAGACCTGCGCTCAAATCGCCTTTAAATTTCTCCTTGCTGTAGGTCGCTAAATCCTTAGCGAGGGGAAAAGCCTGTTTGATATAATGTTTAAGTGGATTCAATGGTTCTGTCTGAACAGAAATCCTGTTCTTCTCTTTGTATTAAAATTCAGGAAAGATCTGCGTGTTGTTTGGAATGAAAAATATTCATTCTCATTCCGGATAAAGTAACCGGCAACTTTCACATTGCCGGCACTACAGTCTTAATTAATCGGGATTATGCTGTTTGAAGATTTTTATAGTTTGCAAAATCGTCTTCAATCAGTGCTACATCAAATCCTGCTCTCTTCAACAGGGCTGATGCCACAGCTGATCGTCCGCCTGTCTGGCAGTGAACGAATAGCTTTTTATCTCTTGGCAGTTCTTCTTTTTTCGGCAGTAATCGTGTGTGAGCAATATTCAGGGCACCTTCTACATGTGCTTCTCCATACTCTGAACCTTTTCTCACATCAAGAACTGCTTCATTCTCTTTGAGTTCTGTAATGCGTTCGAATGTTACTGTTTCCAGCGTATCGATTTCACCGCCTTGCTCTTTGTACATCTGCAGATCTCTTGGTGTTACAAAACCGGCAACCTTATCGAGACCAATATTGTAAAGATCGAGAACGGCTTCTTTTACCTGATGATCATTCACTACAAGATAGATCTCTTCATCTTCTGTGATGTACGATCCTGCTACAGTATTAAACTGCTTGTTTAGTGGTGAAAGAAGTGAGCCGGGAATGTGTCCTGCGGCGTATTCATTTCTCTCGCGGGTATCAAGAAGTACTGCATTCTCTTTATCTGCGATGCCTTTCAGCTCTTTAATGGTGAGCCTCTTTGGCTGTGGTAATCCACCAATCAATGCCGGACCTATTTTGTTATCGCGCTTCATTCGGGCAAAATAGAGTGGTGGCTCAGGCTGACCTTCAAGAATAAACTTCACAAAGCTATCTTCTGAAGTGGCAGATTTGAGAGAGTTGTTGTATCTCAGCTCATAACCAACTGTAGTTTCCGGAATTGCACCCAGGGCTTTTCCACAGGCACTACCGGCACCGTGTCCCGGCCAGATTTGCATATACTCAGGCATTTTTTTGAACTCTTCAACTGTTTTGTAGAGTGTACGGGCTGAGGGCTCCATTACATCTGCCATACCGGCGGCTGATTCAAGAAGATCCGGACGACCTACATCACCTACGAATACAAAATCGCCGGTTGCCATACCCATGGGCTCATCAGCAGCGGCTCCGTCTGTAATCAGAAATGTTAAATGCTCGGGTGTGTGGCCGGGTGTGTGCCACGCTTTAATGGTGATATTTCCAACTTTGAAAAAGTCACCATCTTTCATCAGTTCATAGTCATAGTCGCTGTCTTTCAGCCACTCATATTTCCAGTCTTTGTCACCTTCGTCTGATGCATACACTTTTACACCTCTCTCGGCAAATTCGCGAAGACCTGAAATATAATCTGCGTGAATGTGCGTATCTGTTGCTGCAACAATAGTAAGATTTTGTTTTGCAGCGTGATCGATGTACTGATCGATGTCTCTCATCGGATCAATTACAACTGCAGTGCCGTTGGCCTGACAGCCGATTAAGTATGCATATTGTGCGAGTTTTTCGTCAAAGAATTGTTTGAAATACATGTTTATTTCTCCTTAGTGTTTTGTTTTGTTTTTGATACTCTTTGTGATAAATCCCTCGAATCTTAATGAGGTATTTTATCTCTTAAAATCCCATAGGTATATGTGCCGGCAAGTGCGGCAAGTATTGGAATCACCATAATAGTGAGTCCGCTTCCAAGCAGGGCAAACATCGGGCCGGGGCATGCTCCTAAAAGCGCCCATCCAAGGCCAAACATTGATCCGCCAATCAGGTATCGTTTTACCTGCGATGCATCTTTAGGGGGAATCGAAATAGGATTGCCCTGTGCATCTTTCATATTATTTCGTTTGATGATCTGAACAGAGATAATACCGACAACTACTGCAAGGCCGATAATTCCGTACATGTGAAATGCATCAAACCGAAACATCTCCTGGATTCTGAACCAGGATACCACTTCTGATTTCATCAGCACAAAACCAAACGCCGTGCCGATCAATAAATATTTTAGATATTCTGAAAATTTCATAGCTAATCGTTGTTTAGGATAAGATGATTGGATAGATGAACCATGTCATAAGCAGGCCGCCGATAAAGAAACCGATTACCGCTATGAGTGATGCAAGCTGGAGGTCAGACAAACCGGATATGGCATGACCTGATGTACATCCACCCGCATATCGCGCGCCAAAGCCTACCAAAAAACCGCCCAAAATAAGCACGATTAATCCCGGAACTGTTCCCAAAGCACCCCAGGTAAAGAGATCATCCGGCACAAGGCCATTAAAATCCTGAATACCCATTGCCTGCAAATCTGCAATTGTAGATTGTGCCAATGCAATTGGCTCGGGATTGGCAAATACAAAGCCGCCTAAAAAACCGCCTAAAACTGAACCAACTAAAAATGTAATGTTCCATTTACCGGCTTTTTTCCAGTCGTAATTAAAGAACTCTACATTACCAAAGTTGCATGCGGCGCAGGCGTGCCGAAGATTGGCTGATACGCCAAACATCTTGCCGCCCAGCAGCAAAAGAACCGGTACTGTTAACCCGATAATGGGGCCGGCCACGTACCAGGGCCAGGGTTGATATAGAATGTCAAACATGATTTAAATTCATTTTGTGTTTTTGTTTCTGAGGTAAATATATAACAAATGTAACTACTTGTCAATACAAGTTGAATTCTTTTCTTACGCTCTTCCTTTAAGCATTCCCTCCCAATACATTATGGGGAGTAAATCTTTCTTCATATGATACATCGATCGCCTCTCTTTCATCTGATTGATAGGAAAAGAGGGCGTTATTTTGTTGTTGTAATCAAATTCTGCGAGTATCAGCTTGCCAAAACCTGTTATCAACGGGCATGACCCATATCCATCATAAGATAGCGACGTATCGGTAGTGCCAGATTTAAGCAAAGCTACCAGATTACCTGTAACCACACGAGACTGCTTGCGTACAGCTGCTCCGGTTTTCGCATTTGGCGTACTGCCGGCATCACCAAGGGAAAATATGTTCGGATATTTGTTGTGCTGCAAGCTATGCTTGTCAACATCCACCCAGCCTTCAGCATCTGCCAGCGGACTCATTTTAATAAAATCAGGCGAACTTTGAGGCGGAGTTACGTGTAGCATATCAAACTTTATTTCGGCCTGATCTGTCACTTTTCCATCTTTGTAGATATCATAAACAGCGATCTTCTTTTCTGCTTTAATAGCTTTCAAATTGTGGAAAAATTTTGGTTCCACTCCATACCTTTTCACTACGGGACCTAATGCCTCAGCCACCTCTTTAACTCCAAATATCACAGAACCTCCGGTAGTAAACTGCACATTAATATTGTTCAGATCTCCACGCTTTCTCCAGGTATCTGATGCGAGATACATTATTTTCTGAGGCGCACCCCCGCACTTAAACTTAGTGTTTGGCTGGGTAAACAGCGCCGTACCACTCTTGGTATTTTTAATACACTCCTGCACATAATCAAGGCTTCTGTAGGAGTAGATACTGCAGATGCCATTCGTGCCCAAATTTTCAGCAAGTCCATCTACCTTATCCCAGTCAACCTGAATGCCGGGCGCCACTACAAGATATTCATAGGATATGATGCGCCCGCCGGCTGTTTCAACACTGTTCTGATCCGGATGAAATGCCACAACACTATCTTTAATCCAGGCTACGTTTTTGGGGATTACATCCTCCATCAGCTTTTTGGATTTCTCCTTATTAAATACTCCGGCCGCGTTGAATGTCCACATCGGCTGATAGTAGTGAACTTCAGATGGCTCAATGATAGCTATATCGTTTTCTGACAATTTTTTTCTAAGCTGAGCAGCAACGGTAATTCCGGCTGAGCCGCCCCCGATGATCAGTATTTGATGATGTGTGGTAAATGGCAATGATTTGTCTCCTTTCACATCCTTACCCGAAATTGTGTGTAATGTCTTCATAATTTTTTGATTCGTTGAGAGGTATTCCATAAATATAACTAACAATACATGTTAATACAAGTATTGTTGTTTTGTTATTTTCTTTGTAGATTCAAATAAAAATTTTAGAAATCATTATGATGTTAAAAGAAGGAGTACCCCGTCACTTACAAATTTCACAATGGCTGCGCCAACAGATTGAATCCGGCGTTTTCAAACCGGAGGACAAGCTCCCTTCTGAGAACGAACTTGCCGGCAAATTTGATGTAAGCCGTGTTACAGTTCGCCGGGCCTTACAATCACTCGAGAGTGAATCGATTATTTATCGCTGCCAGGGGCTGGGATCTTTCGTGAGCGATGGCCGTGTATCGCAAAATCTTGTGAAACTGACCGACTTTAATGAGGACATGTCGCAAGCCGGACTTCAGCCATCATCCGAAGTTAAACTTTTTAAAACTGTAGAAGCCCCCGACTGGCTTGCAGAAATGCTCAATATTGAACAGGGAAATAAGGTTCTTCAGATTGATCGCCTCAGAAAAGGTGATGGCGAACCGATAGCCTTCGACAGCACCTGGCTTCCCATATTTTACGGACAGCTTCTCGATGAGAAAAAGCTGCAAGACTCTACCATTTACGATCTTCTCGAGCAAGACTACGACATCTCTGTTATAAAAGGATGTTACAGGATGTCGGCCGAGGCAGCCGATGAGCAACTCGCCATAGAACTTGATGTTGAAGCAGGCTCACCGCTTTTTCTGATCGACAGAATGACTTACACCATCGGCAACAAACCGCTCTACTACCAAAAGCGATACTACCGAAACGATAAGGTAATTTACGAAATGACCCTTGAACGATCGGCCGATGGCGCCCCCGGCGACCAGATGCCACTGAAAGAGTTCACACCCGTTTTTAAATCATAAATAACTAATCATGTATATACTATTCTTAGCCTTAACACTCATTATGACTGACCTGAACAGCAATCAACATCAAGATGAACTATTTCTTGTTCTCACATCCGGTGATCAAGAAACACAAATGATGGCGATGGTTCTCGCCACACAATCTGCAAATCAGGATGTTCCTGTTCGCATTTTACTCTGCAGCGAAGCAGGCTATCTTGGTATCGAAAGAACTGAATCCAGAGAGTTCAAACCTGCCGGCCGCTCCCCGAAAGATCTTCTCAACGGACTAATGCAAAGAGGAGTTATTGTTGAAGTTTGCGGAATATTCCTTCCAAACCGTGAACTCTCTGAACAAGATCTTACTGAAGGCATAACCGTGGCAAGTCCGCCTGAAGTGGCAGAATATATGAAAGGCGAGTCTGTCAGGTACTTTACATTTTAGGTTGCAGCAGATGTAATTCCCGGTTCTAACTAATTCAGTCTTTTTGTTTCTCCATAAAGCCTTCTCCTTATGAGAGGGGTACTAATTGCTGTAACCTGCATTTGTATCCTGGATTCTCATGAGAAACTTGCACAGGGCTTTTATGCAGACACCTTGCCCTGTTTATATCCACTCGAAGCCGCGCCCATCCAATAAAAGTATTGTATTACTGATCCTGATACATGTCATAGCAAATTTCGATTTGAAAAGTGCTAGTAATAAGGCAATCTTTCTCTTGTCTTAACAAGTAATAACAATATAAATATACATCAACATGGAAGATCAAAAAACAATAGCAATGCCCAGACTCAACGAAAGGGCGCCAGATTTTGAAGCAAAAACCACACAAGGTGTTAAATCACTTGATGACTACGAAGGCAAATGGCTGGTGTTATTTTCCCACCCGGCTGATTTCACACCCGTATGTACTACTGAATTTATTGGATTTGCTGAATATGCGGATCAATTCAAAGAGCTGAACACAGAGCTTTTAGGGCTCTCAATCGACAGTACCCACTCACACTTAGCGTGGGTGCGAAATATCAAAGAAAAATTTGGGGTGGAAATTCCTTTCCCAATTATCGAAGATCTGTCAATGAAAGTTGCCCATGCATACGGAATGATTCAACCCGGCGCCAGTGATACCTCTGCAGTTCGCACCACATTTATTATCGACGATAAAGGGATTCTCAGGGCAATGCTCTATTATCCTATGACCAACGGACGCTCCGTTAAGGAAGTTCTGCGACTCGTTAAGTCGCTGCAAACCTCCGATGAGCACAAAATTGCCACTCCGGAAGGCTGGGAACCCGGAGATAAGGTAATTGTGCCGCCACCCGCAACTGCAGAAGAGGCAGAAAAACGAATGGATGAGGGTTATGAATGCATTGACTGGTATTTCTGCAGAAAAGACCTCAACTAATCGTACCTAAATTCCCAATCCATCGAGTTAAAAAAGACAGGGCACATCTCCCTGTCTTTTTTTATTACTATACGCTCTTAAAACACTGCTATTAAATTAGCTGAGTTAACTCTTCACACCTGACTTCCGCACTTTTTTACTTTACAATTTTCAGGTATTGATAATCAACGAGTTGCGAGTCTTTAAAGAACATTTCAGGTGTCCCAAAACCATTTCAACCCTCCAAAAAGGTGGGAAGCTCAACTCTGAAATAAGGCTCTGCGGCCTTGAATTCCCGGTTCGTAAGGCGGTGCAGTGCTTTACGAATCCTAAGCCACGCAGGAAGTGATTGTGCCATGATGTTGTAGTTTAAAAGGCGGGGCCTTGGATTCGTTCTGCACAGCCGAAGCGAACGCCTCGGGAATTCATCGCCTTGACTTTTTGCTCCTTTTGGGTCAAGCCAAAAGGAGAGGAAAGATGTCACCAGTATCCATGCTTATTGTTGAGATATTCAATCAAAAAATAGAAATTCCAGAATAGGTGTCCCGATGCGGAAGTCAGGAAAAAAGACAGGGCACATCTCCCTGTCTTTTTTTATTACTATACGCTCTTAAAACACTACTATTAAATTAGCTGAGCTAACTCTTCACATACAGCACCTTCCTTCATACTATATACCTTATCCACAGCAAAGTGCCTTCTGTTTTGATGCGTGATATGCAAAACCGTTTTCTTCTCGATCAATTCTTGAAGTGTTTGCATAATTTCGTCAGCCATCTCCCGGTCCAGATTGGAAAGAGGCTCATCCAGAATCCAAATAGGTGCATCTTTGAGGAGTGCTCTTGCTAAAGCTACTCTCTGTCTCTCTCCGCCACTCAATCTCAAGCCCAGCTCACCAACTTGTGTATTAAGACCTTCAGGCAACTTCTTTAATGTTTTGCTGAATCCAACTCGATTCAGTGCTCCAACCAAATCCGCATCCGATGCATCCGGATCTGCGATTTTTAAGTTATTGCGCAATGAAGTATTAAACAGCCGAGTGTGCTGGCCGACAACGGTTATATATTTCCGAACATCAGAGCCTCTAAAGTTTTTAGTATTCAGACTTCCGATCCTTACTTCTCCTTTCCACGGCTCAAACCATTTAACTAAAAGATGAGCAATTGTGCTTTTTCCACACCCGGATGGCCCCATTAGAAGTGCATGCTCTCCGGAGTGGATCTGTAGATTTAATTCTTTAATTACCGGATTGCTGCCGTAGCCAAATGATACATTATCAAATACCACAGAAAATTTTTGCGGTTTAAAACTATCACCTCCGCTCTCCTTTAACACTTTATCGGGTGATGAAGTTACCTCTTTAATTCTCCCGGCCGCCTCTTTTGATTCAATATAGTGCTGAAGCGCGCTTCCAACCGGTTCCATAGCCTCGAATACTGAAAAAATACCAAGCACTATAGCTGTCATTACCAGCCCGCTAATTGCACCATCCAGAACCAATGGCAGCAATAATATAAACGATATTGGCAAACTGGCGTTACTTAAAAAGGTGAACAACCCGGTATCCATTCCAAAAGCACCTGCTCTCTTGAGCTGGATAGCAGCCAACTCTTCAATTTTATCTTCGCCGATTCGTACCCACTCCCTGTGATATCCTGAAAATAACAGATCTGTTGCCCCCCGAACATGGTCATTCATATATTGACTAAGCCCGGAGTGAGCAACGGATATATCCCTTGCGGATTTTCCTGCTTTATACCTGATAAAAACCGGCATTAAAAATGCATTCAGTACCATAAGAGTAAAAACAGTAAGTCCAAGGATTTGAGAATACCAACTGATAATAATGGCTGTAAGAACAATAAAGAAAAGTGCTGTGAGTACCGGAGCAATGGTTTTCAGATAAAATTCCTGCAGTTGATCCACATCATCGGAAAAGCGACTGAGCAGATCAGCCGAACGATACTGAATTGCTTTTCCCGGAAGAAGCGGTTCAAGTTTTTCATAAAAGTGAACCCTTAAATTTTTGAGTATTCTAAAGGTAAGATCGTGTGAGAAAAGACGCTCTGCATAACGAAAAGCAGCTCTGGAAATCCCAAAAAATCGTACCGCAACCAATACCAATATTAAATCTAATATAGGCGGACGTAGTGCTGCCCAGCTGATCAAGTAGCCGGACGCAGCTATCAACCCAACGCCTGTCATCACGGTTAAACTACCTAATAACAGAGAGAGTGAGGCCCTGCCCTTTAAATTCATAAGCTCGGAAAATACTTCACTAAAGTCTCTCATCATTTCACCTTCCGGGTATCAATTTCAGTCCAAAAATCTGGAAATAACTCATCAGGCGAACCACTTTCTGATATTTTACCATTACTCAAAATCGATAATCTGTCTGATGCCAATATTGTTCTCGGTTGATGGCTTGAAAGCAATACAATGCGGTTTTCAGACAGTTTTTTAATGGATTTCAGAAGCAGCAGTTCAAGCTCTTCATTTAAAAAACTAGCCGGCTCATCCAGTAATAATATGGGCGATTTCTTCAAAAACACCCTCGCCAGGGCTATGCGCTGGCGCTCACCACCGCTCAAATTCAGCCCGCCCTCACCCAAAATAGTATTGTAACCATCTGGGAGTTTTGTAATGAATTCATGTGCCAAAGCACCGTCTGCTGCATCAATAATTTCACTGTCTGTAGCTTGATGATTACCAAGCCGGATATTGTCTGCAATGTTTCCCGTAATGAAGTGCGGGAACTGTGGCAGAAATGAAATCTGACCTCTCCACTTCTCAATATTCAGTTCGATCAGTGAGGTTCCATTCACTATTATATCGCCATGTTCGGCGCGAAGTAACTTTCCAATTAAATTCAGAATGGTTGTTTTACCTTCGCCACTTGCTCCTGTAAGTGTATGGACTTCGCCCGGCCTTAATGTAAGATTTACACCTTTTAGCACCTCATTTGCCGAATTCGGATAGTTAAATCGCAATCCAATCAGGCCGATGTTAAACGGGGGAGGTGGAATCTCAAAGTTCTCATCAGCCTCTTTCGAGTTTTGATCCGTCTTTTCGTCGAGTAAATCAAACAACCTTGTCCCCGCCTCAGCGCCTTCCATGCCGGCATGGTGTGCACTGCCAAAGTTCCGAAAGGGCAGATAGAATTCGGGGGCTAATAAGAGCATAAAAAGCCCCATCTGGAATCCAATCATGCCCTCAATCAATCTTACCCCAATTTCAACAGCTACAACAGCAGTGCTTACAGATGCCGAAAGTTCCAGTACCATTCCGGAAAGAAAAGCAACTTTCAGTACCCTCATTGTAGTAACACGAAACATCCTGCTCACATTATTGATACTGCGGCTGGCATTTTTCTCCCTGCCGAAAAGCTTTAGCGTGTCCATCCCTTGTATGGTATCAAGAAAATGAGCATTCAAACGCCGGAATGAACTCCATTGTTCACGAATTTTATCACCTGCCTTCGTGCCAATCAGATACATAAAAATCGGGATAAGAGGACCGGTAATCATAAAAACCAATCCGGTAGGCCAGTCGAACCACATAGCCGCTCCGAAGATAATTAACGGAATGGTCATCATACGGATGGCGGCAGGTACATATTGGCTGAAAAAATCATCCAGTTTTTCAACTCCGTTTAGCTGTACTCCTATCAGTTCTCCGGTCATCTCTTTTTTTAAACGGACCGGCCCGAGATCATGAATTTTATGCAGCAATCTTCTTCTGTACTCCGATTTTTTACCAATCGCCAGCTTTAGCCCTAACCACTTATCCAGCCATGCCAGTGCCGCTCGAATAAAAACTGCACCTAATAGTAAAAAAAAGAAAGGATAGTACGCATCTGCACTCCACTCTTTTAAAAAAGCGGCATCGATTAATACACTAAGACTGTACATCTGTACAAGAATCGCCACTCCGGTCAATATCGCAGCAATAGCAATCCCGGCTATCACTCCTCTTTCGGAGAGTGCATCCTGGAACAGGCGTTGTTGAGCCTGTTCTGCTTTTTCTGGATGTACTGAGCGCATTAAAAATATTTAATGGGTCGGAATTGAATCACGCGTAACGCGTTTTTTAAATACGTAATAGCTGTAACCCTGATACCCGAGAATAAGTGGCAGAAAAATCAAAGCCACAACACTCATAATGGTAAGAGTCAATTCGCTTGAGGATGAATTATATATTGTAAGAGACCAATCTGGATTCAAAGTGGATGGCATCAGCAGGGGAAAAAGCCCTTCAAAAGCAACGATTGTTCCAAACACAATTGTTGCGCCTGTTGCAGTGAACGACCATCCTGTTCGGCCCAATTTTAACAAAAAGTAACCAGCAACAAATGCTAAAACTGTAAGGATAGGCAATGTGCCGGGTATAAGCCCAAGGTCATCAAACAGGATAGTGTATCTGTACCCAAGAAGTGCAAAAACAAGTAGCAGTACACCTGACGGAATCCACATTTTTTCAGCAACTTTTGCTGCTCGCTCCATAAGAGGCCCTTCCGTTCTGAGTGTTAAAAACACTGCCCCATGAAGAGTAAACACCACTGTTGAAGCCAGACCTCCCAAAATAGCGTAAGGTGAGAGTAAACCAAAGAATCCACCGGTGAAATTCATGTCCTCACCGATGGGCAACCCCATCACAATGTTTGTAAGCGCAACTCCCCAAATAAATGCCGGAATCAAACTACCCCAAAAAATGAAATGATCTGCGCTTCTTTTCCAAAACATTTTGTTCACCTTTGACCTAAACTCAAAACCTACCGCCCTGAATATGAGTGCCAGCAAAATGAGTAAAAGCGGCAGATAAAAGCCACTGAATAGAGTAGCATACCAGTGTGGGAATGCAGCAAACATTGCTCCGCCGGCAGTGATTAACCATACCTCATTAGCATCCCAAAAAGGGCCAATAGTGTTGATACAGACCCTGCGATCAACCTCATCCCTACTGATAAAGGGCATTAAAATCCCAACTCCAAAATCAAACCCTTCCAGAAAAAAGTACCCAATAAAGAGTACCGCAATTAGAATAAACCATATAAGTTGAAAGTCCATAATCTATAAAATTTATAACCTGATTATTAGTACGCAAAAGCGTCTGATGTGTCGGAGCCGGTATTTGATTTTTCAATCTCTTTTGGGATTCCAGGCTTTGCATATTTTACAATCAGAAAGACTGCAATTGCTGCTAAAAACCCATAAACCAGGGTAAATGCAGTCATACTGATCCATATTGAACTGCTTGCCACAGAGGGAGAAACTCCATCTGCTGTAAGTAATAAGCCATAGACAACCCAAGGTTGTCTTCCCATTTCTGTAACCAGCCATCCCGCTGTGTTTGCTATATATGGAAGAAACAGGCTAATCATTAAAAGTTTGTGAAACCATGTTGTGGTTTCGAGTTTTCCCTTCCACCACAAAAACAAGCCTGTGAATGCTGTTACTATGAAAAGCATACCCAAACCAACCATTACCCGAAAACTCCAGTACACTGTTCTCACAGGTGGAATGTAGTTTCCTTCCCCATACATTTCTTCCATTTCAGCCTGAAGTTCGTTCATGCCTTTCACTTCAGAAGTAGTATTGTTGTGAGCCAGTACGCTTAGCATATATGGTAATCGCACCTCCCTCATTGACGTACGGTTGTCCTGGTCAATCATGGCAAACAGGGAAAAACTGGCCGGCTGTTCTGTATCCCATAACCCTTCCATTGCCGCCATTTTCATTGGCTGAGACTTTACAGTGTCCTGAGCCTGGCTGTGGCCTGTGGTTGCCGTCATTAGAGAAGCGACCGCTGTAAAGACAAGTGCAATTTGTGCGGCTTTCTTAAATGTTTGAACCTGATTACCGCGATACATCATCCATGCGCTTATTCCAAGCACAAAAAGGCCACCTGTTACAAACCCAGCAATGATGGTATGGGGCATTTGAACAAGCAATCGTTCATTTAGGAGAATGGCTACAAAATCAGCGAGCTCTGCTCTGCCTCCCACGATCTCATATCCTACAGGAACCTGCATCCATGAATTCGCCATCAAAATCCAGATCGCAGAGAGGTTCGATGCAATAGCAACCAACCATATCGATAAGAGGTGAACACCTTTACTGAGCCGATTCCAGCCAAAGAGCCACAGCCCTAAAAATGTAGACTCTAAAAAGAATGCCATAAGCGCTTCAATGGCCAATGGTATTCCAAAAATATCTCCAACAAATCTGGAGTATTCGCTCCAGTTCATGCCAAACTGAAACTCCTGAACTATTCCTGTCACAATTCCCAATGTGAAAACAATGACAAAAAGCTTACCGAAATATTTTGTCAGGTGTTTGTAATTCTCATCGCCGGTTCTGTACCAGAATGTCTGCATAATAGCTACCAATACAGATAGGCCTAAGGTTAGTGGTACAAAAACGAAGTGGTATACAGTGGTGATTCCAAACTGCCAGCGGGCTAAATCTAATGCTTCCATTCTATCCCAATTATTTATATCGATTGCATTATTTATGAATCCGGACAAGCTAATTTATCAAGTGCTATACCTGGCCACACACTTGTCTCTACATGATCTTACAAATATGTTGTGAAATAATTATGAAAAATCAATGCAGGCCTTTTAAAGATGGCAAATTCAAAATTGAAAGATTCTGTCTATAGACTGTATCACAATTAGCAACAAGCTTTAGAGGGTTGCTTTCATTATTTTTAAATAGAGATAAGCAATCATTCACATCATAATTTATCAGACATGAACAATACAAATCAGATTGGATTAGACAACACTAAAGCTGAAAAACTGGCCATAAAATTGAACTCACTTTTAGCCAGCTATTCAGTGTTTTATCAAAACACAAGAGGCTTCCATTGGAATATCAAAGGTGAGCAGTTTTTTGTACTGCATGAAAAGTTTGAAGAGCTCTACAACGATCTCATTGTAAAAATTGATGAAGTTGCTGAGCGAATTCTCACACTGGGTTACACGCCCGACCATCAATATTCAACCTATGTGGAGCTTTCTGAAATCTCAGAAAGCAAAAAGATCTCAGACGGTAAAGAGTCTGTTACAGAAATTTTGAGCGCACTTAAAATCACTCTTAAACTACAGCGGGAAATTCTGAATCTTTCAGATGAAGCCGGCGATGAAGGTACTAATGCCCTGATGAGCGACTACATCAGTGAGCAAGAGAAGTTGGTTTGGATGTATACTTCGTTCATCAAATAAGAGCACCGAATGCTCCCCGTGTGCAGACATAATATGTGATAAACAGCGCTTTTGCTGATATTGAGTATCTATATCGAATCATTACAATAAACAATTTGAGCAGAAACAGAGTGGTTTCTGCTCTTTTTTTCATGTAATTGACTCTCTGTAGTTTTTTATTACCAGAAAATTGATAGATCAATCATCACTTTACAATCCTGCAGCGAAGAGAACCAAAACGATCTTGGCTCCCGCACCCAAAATCACGGGTTTGAAATGAGTAAGGTGGCAGGCTTGCCGGACCCTACTGATTTTACCCTCGAATCCCTGGATGCCAAAGGAAAAGTGATTGATAATTTATTAGTATCTACTGGATGCGAACTCTCACAGAAGATTTCCTAAAACAGCTGCGAAGCAGAGAAAAGTTTTTCCCTTACTTAAAGAGGTTATAACTTGAAAACGTTTACCTAACAGCTATTTTTACCTGAATTATAAACATATTGGTTCCCCCAATAAATTGCTCTCCGTTCAAGAATACGCTATCTTGGTTAGCTGAATAATTAATCAATAAAACTTCGTTTATGACATTCCTGACAACTTTTTTTCTTATGGCTCCACCCGATGGCGATGGCGGCGGTGCAATGATCAATCTGCTATTTCTCGCAGCTATTTTCTTTGTTTTCTACTTTTTCATCATCCGTCCACAAACTAAACGCCAGAAAGAGATCCAGCAAAAAGTAAGTGAAATGAAAAAAGGCGATAAGGTGGTAACCGGCGGCGGAATGATCGGTATTGTAAATACCATTGATGATGATACCGTACTGCTTGAAATTGACAGCGGCGTGAAAGCGCGTTTTCAAAAGGGCTCCATCACTGATGTAAATCCCGGGAAGAAATAACGATTTCGCCCACGTTGAATTGACAATTAGCAGTTGATAGTTGACTAATCATCAACAAATTGCCAACTGCCTGTTGTCAACTTATAGATTTCATCGTCATTAATTTCTCACGAATTGCAGTTAATTTAAACACTACATGCCCGAATTCTCCTTTAATACCATTTCCGAAGCCATTGAGGATATCCGTGCCGGTAAAATGATCATCGTAGTTGATGATGAAGACCGCGAAAATGAAGGAGATTTTCTGATGGCAGCCGACAAAGTCACTCCGGAAGCGATCAACACCATGGTGATGCATGGCCGCGGGCTTGTATGTGTGCCTATTACAACAACCCGGGCAAAAGAACTGGACCTGGATTACATGGTAACTGAGGGTGCTGATCCCGATGAAGCAGCATTTACTATTTCGGTTGATCACAAAGAGCTGACTACTACCGGTATTTCAGCCCCCGACCGTTCCAATACCATTCGGGAGATGATCAATCCGGATGCCAAGCCTTCTGATTTCCGCCGGCCCGGGCATGTGTTCCCATTAACCGGTGTTGATGGCGGTGTACTTCGGCGTGCAGGCCATACCGAAGCAGCTATTGATTTAGCAAGGCTTGCAGGATGTGCACCGGCAGGAATCATCTGTGAAATTATGCACGATGATGGTGAAATGGCCCGCCTTCCCGAACTCATAAAGCTCTCTGAAAAGTTTGGCATGAAGCTCATCACCATCAAAGATCTTATTGCTTACCGAATGAAGCATGAGTCGCTCGTTAAAAATATTATGAGCGTAAACATGCCAACCATCTTTGGTGATTTCAAACTGCATGTATTTGAGGAAAAGCTGACCGGTGAACACCATCTTGCCTTTACAAAAGGAGAATTAAATGAAGAAAACCCTGTTTTGGTACGTGTACACTCATCCAATTTACTGGCCGATATTTTTGGCAGTAAACGGAGCGACAAGACTGGAATTCTGCAACAGTGCCTCCGAATGATTGAAAAAGAGGGTAAAGGTGCTGTGATCTATATGGATCAGATGAGTAAAGAGTACAGCATTACCGATCAGATTACGGCAATAAAACTGCAGGATGACGGCCTTTCAAAGGATGAAATCCGAACGCGCCTTGGCGCTAAAATGGACTCCCGTGATTATGGAATCGGCGCTCAAATTCTGCATGCACTCGGCATCCGCAAGTTAAAGCTGCTCACCAACAATCCTGTAAAACGTGTGGGGTTAAACAGCTTCGGCCTGGATATGGTTGAAGAAGTGGCTGTTCCGCTCGACCATATCGATACAGATCATCCTGAGGAAAAACTCGACAAACCCCTGCAGCGCGATGAGTTTTTGAAACGACTGATTTTGGAGTAACAGTCAATTTTCACCAACCCAATTTAGAAAGGTATCGCATGAATCAGATCGATTCCTGCTGATTCTCTTCAGATTTTTCCACCTGAACTTCTGCGCCCTGCAACTCATCTTCACTTTCCGGTTCTTCCTCAACTTCAACCGGCATGATTATTTTATGAAACAGTAACAGGATGATGATAGATGTGCTTATTGCAATATCGGCCACATTAAATATGTAGGGGAAAACGGCCCAATCGCCAATGGTTAAATTAAAGTGGATAAAATCGACTACATGGCCGTGCAGAACGCCACCATAACCATATACAATTCCCATAAAAAGCCGATCGGCAATGTTTCCAAGTGCGCCACCAAGAATGAGGCCCATGCAGAGCAGGTAAGCAAAGTTTGCCCTGTCGAGGGTAATGTAGATGTAGGTAAAGATCCCGATGGTAGCCAGGATTGCAATCACACTAATTACAGGAGTGGAGAGCCAGTCCATACCCAGGGCCATTCCGGGATTTTTGGTAAAATTGAAGGCCAGCCATCCCTCAATCAGATCATACCTGTGCAAATCGCTGTTGGTACGCACAAGATATTTCGATATCTGATCGAGAATCAGTACGATGATTGCAGGAATAATAAGGGCCGCTAATTTTTTACTGCGAATCGACAAACTTAGTCCGGTTATCTTCTTTTCAGTTTTGCTTCAATACTAAGCTGAGTGTGGGGTACGGCTTCAAGCCTGCCTTTTGCAATTTTTTTGCCCGTAACTTTACATACACCGTATGTTTTATTTTCAATTCTCTTCAGAGCATCATCCAGATACCGGATAAATTTTTTGGTACGGTTGAAAAGCATGTAGGTTTTTTCTCGCTCCTGTGCATCAGTGCCTGCATCAGCCATGTGAAACGAATAGGCCGACTCATCGGATGCATTTTCCATGCTTTCCCGAAGCAGATTTTGCAGTGTAGTGAGTTCCGATTCTGCTTCGTCCCTTTTATTCAAAATAATTTGCTTGAAATACTCAAGCTCCTCATCATTATATGGAGAGATACGATCTTCTTTCGGGGTTTCTTTTGATGCTGCCATAATCTTGCTGATTAATTATTATTAGTTCTTCTTATAGAAATTTCGGCATCCTCACCTTCAATCTGCCATGTTTTTACAAAATCAGATACGTCGAGCAATTCGGGCTGAACCTCTTCCGCAAGTGTTTCCGTTTTAATCGATTCAACAGTTGCTGCTATTGCCGCTTCCAGTTTTTCCGATCCTGAATATCCAATATGAATACGGTCGGTTACTTCAAAATCTGCCTCCTTGCGCATATTTTGTACCCGGTTCACAAATTCACGTGATAACCCCTCACGAATCAACTCTTCCGTCAGTTCAGTGTCTACAGCTACGGTAATGCCTTTTTCCGACTCTACCGACCAGCCTTCAAGGCCGGTTCTCTGAATGTCCATTTCATTTAATGATATTCTTATAATTTCGCCATTATCCATAGTCAGGTCAATAGAACCTTCGTTTTCAAACCCGGAAATTTCCTGAGTAGTAAGCTGATTTATTTTCGCAGTAACCGCTTTCATCTGCTTACCAAGGCGCTTACCCAATACAGGAAAGTTTGGCTTTGCTGTTTTGTTCACAATGCCGGAATCGTCCGCCACGTACTCTATCTCTTTAACATTTACTTCATCCAGAATAATTTCTTTCACCGCTTCCACTACAGCCTGATCCTCCACCCCAATCGGCAGAATAATCTTCGACAATGGCTGCCGTACATTTACATCGATCTGATTCCGTACTCGCAGCACGATTGAACTGATCGTACGGGCGATTTCCATTCGCCGTTCAAGTTGTTTGTCGATGGCTGTCTCTTCAACAGGAGGATAAAATGCGATATGAACCGATTTTTCTTCCTGCTTAACGACCTCATTCAAATTTTGATAGAGCCACTCACTGATAAACGGTGCAATGGGCGACATAATTTTCGACAAGCTCAGTAAACATTCAAACAGGGTCTGATAGGCGGCTGTCTTATCCAGGCTTTTACCCTCTTTCCAGAAACGGCGGCGGCTTCGGCGGATGTACCAGTTACTCAGCTCATCCACAAACTCTTCCATTGCCCTGGCGGCTTTGGTGGGTTCGTACTGCTCTAAAAAGTCGTCTGTCTGTTTGATGGTTGTGTTCAGCCGGGAAATAATCCAGCGATCCATCTCGGTCCTGTCTGTAATCGGAATGGGTGAGCCTTTGTATGTGAACCCATCAATATTCGCATAAAGCGCAAAGAACGAATAGGTGTTTATGATGGTGTTGAAGAATTTTCGCTGGACTTCACTCAAACCCTCTTCACTGAACTTCAGGTTTTCCCATGGTGATGAATTGCTCATCATATACCATCGAACGGTATCCGCCCCAAATTTCTGGATCACCTCATTTGGATCTACCGTATTTCCCTTCGACTTACTCATCTTCTCGCCCTTGCCATCCAGTACAAGACCATTTGATACCACGTTCAGATAGGCCGGCTTATCAAACAGCATGGTTCCGAGTGCATGAAGCGTGTAGAACCAGCCGCGTGTCTGATCTACTCCCTCAGCAATAAAATCTGCCGGGTAGTTCTGCTTGAATTTCTTCTTGTTTTCGAAAGGGTAGTGCCACTGCGCCCATGGCATAGCGCCTGAATCGAACCAAACATCCAGAAGATCGGGGATACGTCGCATGGTTCCGCCTTCCGGGCATTCCCAGGTAAACTCATCGATGTGCGGACGATGCAGATCAATCTCCACATCATCATCGATGCCCGCTTTTTTTCTGAGCTCTTCAATACTGCCGATGCACTCAAAGTAATCCGGATTTGTATCACTCACCCAGATTGGTATTGGCGTACCCCAATATCGCTGCCGGGAAACTGCCCAGTCCACATTATTCTCCAGCCAAGTACCAAAGCGGCCGGTACCTGTACTTTCCGGTTTCCAGTTGATGGTTTTATTCAGATCCACCATTTTTTGCTTTACTTCGGTTGTTCGGATAAACCACGATTCCACCGGGTACGACATTAACGGTGTGCCTTTTCTCCAGTCAAATGGATAGTTGTGTAAGTAGGTTTCGTGATGGTACATCAATCCCTTCTCTTTGATAGCGCGATTGATCTCCTTATCGGCATCTTTGAACCACATGCCTGCAAATTCCTTCACCTGATCGGTAAATTTCCCTTCCCGATCGATCGGGTTGAACATTGGGATATCGGCTTTCCTGGCGGTTTCAAAGTCATCCGCACCAAATGCCGGCGCTGTATGGACAACGCCGGTGCCATCTTCCGTTGTTACATAATCGGCACCAATCACCCGCCACGCATCTTCTTTAGCGAACTCTTTTCTTGCGTATTCAAAAACAGGTTTATATACCCAGCCTATTAAGTCCGCACCTTTGTACTCTTCTACAATTTCATAGTCGTGATTGATTGCATTCTCAAGGCAATTTTTAGCGAGGATATAGAACTCAGTTTTTTCTCCCTCAGTCACCCTGATCTTTACATAATCGAGCTTAGGATTTACTGCAAGTGCCATATTGGAGATGATCGTCCATGGAGTTGTTGTCCAGGCCAGGAAATAGACACTTTCATCGGCATCCAGCGGGAATTTTACGGTAATGGATGGATCCTGGGTCTCTTCATACCCAAGACTTACTTCGTGTGACGATAGCACTGTACCACTGCCCGGTGAGTACCACTGTATTTTGTATCCCTGATAGACCAGCCCTTTATCATACAGCTGCTTAAATGCCCACCATACAGATTCGATGTATTCATTCTCAAACGTGATATATGGATTATCCAGATCTACCCAGTAGCCCATTCGGTTGGTCAGATCGTCCCAGAGGTGCTTGTATTTGAGCACACTTTCCCGGCACTGTGCGTTGTATTCGGCCATGCCATACTCTTCAACCTGCGACCGCCCCTCAAGCCCAAGTGCTTTTTCAACTTCAATCTCTACCGGCAGTCCGTGTGTGTCCCATCCGCCTTTTCTCTCTACGCGATAACCCTTCAGTGTTTTATAACGGCAAAAAAGATCTTTCACCGTACGTGCCATCACATGGTGGATACCCGGCTTACCATTAGCGGTAGGCGGACCTTCAAAAAAGGTAAAAGGAATTCCATCCTCGCGGGTATCAAGGCTTTTTTCAAAAACCTTCTCCTTCTTCCACCAGTTGAGGATTTCAACTTCCGCTTTAGGGTATGCCAGTTGTTTTGTTTCGCTGAATTTTTTAGCCATACTGAACGCTGCCGTTCAATTTTTGAAAATTTTAATAAGCCTTAAATATACGAAAAGGTATTCAATCAAAATACCGTGTGGAGAAAGGAATTTTAAAAAGCATCTTAAAAAAAAGGCCATCCTCTTGCGGGAGGATGGCCATGGCTTGATATGTCTCAAATGTTCGGGGTACAAATCCGATGTTATTCAGACATGTCAACTACTGGTTATAGTGTTTTTGTCTCAGTGGTTGAGTTACCGCTGCTATCTGTTACCGTTACGCGAACAGATGACAATGAATTTCTTGATCTCAACTCATGCTGACCAGAAGCTGAACTTCCGTTTACTGTAGATGTTACACTGTCTACCACACTGCTTCCACTCAGAAGCTCTGTAGTTACTGATGCAAGGTTGCCGTTCGATTCTGAAACTGTCCATGATATATCTGCATTATTCCATGGTCCCTGGCTTCTTGTAGTTACTGTAATATTCTCAATTACAGGCTCATTGCTGCCGGTTGCTTCTTCTTTTTCGTCGCTGCTGTCACCTGTATCCTGGGAAGATGAATCATTTCCGCTATTTCCTGAATAAGCTTGGTTCAGAGCAAAAAGCATGTGATTATTTGCAGAACTGCTGTTGCTAACGATACCTTTTGTTGAGCTTGTCATGATAGCAGACTGAACTTCAGCTGGAGTCATTCCCGGGTTTACCTGAAGCAGCAATGCTGCCACACCGGCTACATGGGGGGATGCCATAGATGTTCCGTTTAAGGTTGCAACTGCTTCATCGCCTGTGTGCCATGCTGATACTATACCGGAACCAGGAGCAAAAATGTCTACACAGTCACCATGGTTTGAATAAGAGGCACGGCTGTCATTGTTTGTAGTAGCACCGACAGTTAGCACTTCTGCTACTCTTGAAGGACTTGCCATACATGCATCATTGTTACTATTACCAGCAGATGTCACATATGTAATACCTTTTGCTATTGAATTTCGAACTGCATTATCCATTGCAGTAGATCTTCCACTTCCCAAACTCATATTCACAACTGATGGGCCGCTTGCATTCTCAGTAATCCAATTTATCCCTGTAATGATATCACTCACACTGCCTGTTGCATCACAATTCAATACCCGAACTGAAACTACATTTGCTTTCTTTGCAACTCCCCATGATTTTCCTGCAACTGTACCAGCAACGTGTGTTCCATGGCCATTACAATCTGCTCCATTGTCTCCAAATACATCGAAACCAAATGATGCACGGCCTTCAAAATCTTTATGAGAGTAGTTAATTCCTGTATCCATTACATATACTGTGACCCCTGCACCTGTATGATTTGAATAGTTAAATTCACCACTCAATGGGAGGTATCGCTGATCAATCCTGTCTAATCCCCAACTTTGGGTACTATAATCAGTTGTTGCCAATACAACTCTTCTTCTTGCCTCAGTATGTACCACATTAGGCCTGTTTCTAATAATCCTGTCTTGCTCTACTAAAGCAACATTTGGATTGTTTTGAATTGCCTGAAGCGCTCTTTCATTTGCCTGTGGAGGGAGGTTCAGCGTAAATCCTTGAACATTATTCTCAAATACTCTGCCTACTTGGGCATTTGATCCTCTTGTAAGCTGATTTGCTCTACCCCTTACATCTGTTGTTCCCTCTTTAAACAGAACGATGTATTGACCCGGAATAAGTTCATCACCACCGCTGTTTACATCAAATGAGTAATCATCTGTTATAGTATTGGGTGTACTGAAATCTGAATTGTAGTCAGGAGTAAGATTATCACATCCTGTAAATACGAATACACCTAAAAGAAGTGCATATACGAGTTGTTTGTAGTCTAATTGTAGTGCTCTCATTTTATTGTACCAGTAGTTTTATGGTGCCTTTAGTACCCCTTTTATCAAGTTTAGTTTGTACCGTTGTACCTTTGCACCGTTGTAGTTGCCAATCGCTGATATAAAATTAGAGAATTTTAATATTTGAGTAAAGATATTTATTAATTTTTCTTAATTAATTTTGTGCCTGCTGTTTACTATTGATATTTATTGATATACGATTCGAAAATCTGGCAAATAATGAAATTCGACAAAATGCTTAGAGATTTTTTATTAAAATATTTTAATAATCTGAGAGCAGATGACTCTCGCGGGCTATGATTGGTTTAATTCAGGAAAATCGGTTACTATTGTTTTCATCATAATGAGTAACTCTTTAATGACAAAAGTGCCACTGATATGAATACCAGACCCATCACAAAAGAGAACCCATATAAACTCTGCTTTGTATGTCTTGGCAATATCTGTCGAAGCCCAACTGCTGAGGGGATTTTTCAGCATCTTGTAAATGAGAGGGGATTACAACCCTATTTTTATGTCGATTCTTCGGGTACATCTGCCTATCACATTGGGGAACCGGCCAACAGCAAAAGCCAGTGGGTGGCCAATCAACAAGGTGTGCAGCTTCACTCCAAAGCCCGCAGGTTTGATTCTGCCGACCTGGAAGAGTTTGATCTGATCCTTGCCATGGACAGTGAAAACTTTCGGAATATCTCTCAATCAGACAAAAATGGCACATATTCCGATAAAATCAGGATGATGCGTGAATTTGATCCACAACACGATGACCGTGATGTTCCCGACCCCTACTACGGCGGCATGGATGGTTTCCAGATTGTATTTGATGTACTTAAACGAAGCTGCAATGAATTACTGAACCGGCTTGAGCCTTTAATTGAAAAGTCCTCGTAGAAAGACGGTGATTTTCACTGATTTGAACTTCTGCCTTATTGGTTTAAACCGCCAAGAGCGCGAAGATACGCAAAGGGGGTTCATATCCAAGCTCTGTCCCTGAGAATCCTTGGCGATTCTTTGCGGCCATTGCGGTTTCCTCCCTCCAGGATTTTACCCTGCTATTTTAACCGCCAACATAGCGAAGATACGCAAAGGGGTTTCTTATCTAAGCTCTGATTCCATGAATACATGGCGATTCTTTGCGGCCATTGTGGTTTCCACCCTCCAGGATTTTACCCTGCTATTTTAACCGCCAAGAGCGCGATACGTTTAGTCCCGGAGGGACGGCAGATCTTGTAACCACGGGTTTCAACCCGTGGAAAAAGCAGCCTGTACCTCTCCCTGAGGCTAACAACTCATTAAAACTCGTCACCCAGCCGAAGGGTTAGTGGAAATCCCAATCATAACCGCTTACACACCTCAGAATATGGGTATCCACACTGGTTGATAAGAAAATGATTCGTATATTCAACAATGCCATACACATAACCTCACCGTTCATGATTCCCGATTCTATTCTCCACCACTTAAAAACAACAGCCGGAATAACCGTCCGCCACTCTCAGCCTGCCGGTGGGGGGAGTATCAACCGCGCTTCCATGCTCGACACGAACAAAGGAAAGTATTTCATAAAATGGAATCAGGACGTCCCCACTGATTTTTTCCAAAAAGAAGCTGAGGGGTTGCAGACACTTCGGGTCGCAGATCACCCGCTTCGAATCCCGGATGTGCACTCTGTTTTGGATCCCTCTCAAGATTCGCCCGGTTATCTGTTGATGGAATATATCGAAGAGAACCCAAACGGCGATTCCCGGCGTTTTGGAGCTGAGCTTGCTAAACTGCACAGCAATCATTCCGAAAAGTTCGGATTTCATTCAGATAACTACATCGGCAGCTTGCCTCAAAGCAACAATCAACATGAGAATTGGAATGATTTTTTTATTATTGAACGGCTGGAGCCACAATTGACTCTGGCGATAATTTCAGGGAAAGTGAACAGTTCTGTGAAACAAAATCTCAATAGGCTTGCAGCCAGGCTGGATGATCTCATCCCGCCCTGCAAACCGTCCCTGCTCCATGGCGATCTCTGGGGAGGCAACTATCTGTTCGATATGGATGGAAATGCCGTATTGATCGATCCCGCTGTTTACTATGGGCATCCGGAAGTTGATCTCGCCTTTTCTACCATGTTTGGAGGATTCACGTATGATTTTTATCAAGGGTATGAATCCGTAACTCCACTTGAGCCCGGTTTTGATGAGCGTGAGCCGATATTTAACCTCTATCCGCTTCTGGTACATGTGAATTTATTTGGTGGACATTATATACACCAATTCAACTCCATCATTCAAAAATTTTGATCTAAATGCCTTGGTGGTCATTGTGGTTCACTATAAACCTTAGTTCGATTGTTAAGTGTTGATTATTGCGTTCCCCTCCTGTGTAAGGAGGGGGCAGGGGAGGTAGCCTTAGGATCTTTAGTTTATGACTTGGTTAATTCTATGATTAAACCACCCCTAAATTCGCTTCGCGTCCAAAAAATGAGCCCTCCTTGGAAAGGAGGGGACTTTTATCGATACTATTCGACATATTTTGAATCGAACTCAGGTTATAAAGTCCCATTTCCAAGTCAGAACTGTGGGCAGCGAACCGTGACTCTACCAGGAACACCGACAATAGACTCGGTGTACTCTTGCAGGACACTTTAGATAAGCCTGATTAAGAATCCCTCTTTGCGCCTCTTTGCGCCCTTTGCGGTTCCCCCAAACCTCACTTTTTTTAACCGGCAGGGTTGCAAAGATAATGCAAAAAAAATGACGCAGGCAATCTCTCGCCTGCGCCACTTTAGCCATGTTACAAAACAACTCTTTTTCTTACTTAATCACGGTAAGTTTGCGTGATAAGGTTGTAGAACCTGCCTGCAATCTGTAGAGGTATACACCGCTTGAGAGATTGCTTGCATCGAAATTCACGGTATGTGTACCGGCCTGTACCGTTTCGTTTACCAGCGTTGCTACCTGCCGACCTACCATGTCGTACACAGTTATGCGCACATCAGACTGCTGTGGCAGTTCGTACCGTATCTGTGTGGTTGGGTTGAACGGATTTGGATAGTTCTGCTGCAAAGCAATAGCATCCGGCAGTGTACTATCCACTTCACGTGGCTGTGTGGTAATTAAGAAACGATCACCAAATTCAGTTGTAGCTTTTTGCGGACCATTCATTATCGATTCCATTGGTGAAGGATTCGCCTTGGCTGCCTGATTGATTGTAAACGTGTAAGAGAAGTTTTCATCAATAAGCATTGATACATTTTCTTGTGTATCTACGAGATACAGATTGAAAGGTAATGCCAGGCTAAAATCTTCAGCTTTCATTGAATATCTACCGGGAATAGTTGTTTCAACTGATAATGGCAGCTCAAAATCCTCGCCAGGTTCAGGAAAGTGCGCAAGTGTGAGTAATTTTCCATCTGATTTCTTTGTACCAAAATGAACATAGTTTTCATTGTAAGATGCCAATTCCAAACCATCATAATCGGATCTTTCAAAAGTGCCATTTTCAGAAAATGAAAGATGAAGAGTGTTACTTAGATTTTCACCCGTCACAGAAAAACTCAAAACATTCAGTGGGAGTTCTTTTCTGTAAAATGTTCCTTCAGCACCTACATTTCTCATGGAATTATTAAAATTTACAGCTACGCCAGTAGTCTTTCTGACAAAAAATCCTTGAAATGGCATTAATACGCCATTTTGTATTGTTCCAAGTATATCGGGATCACTTTCGGAAACTCCTCCTGGTAACGTGCCACTGTATCGCCATCCTTTATCAGGATCACTAATCGTACCTCTGTCCCATACATATACAACCCCTCCTAAATTCGGTGTCTCACTTAGAAATGTCGAAATGGTCATTGGGTCTTTCATCGGGTTACCGAGCAGTAACCAACCTTCCTGATCTTCAGTAGAAAATACTTGAAATGGCAATGATGGCTCCGACCCAGTTACAGAAAGTGTTTTAGGGAATGTGTTGTTTTCTGTTGGATCACTTAAATCATCGATATCAAACACAGTCATTAAAAAACCGTGACCATTTGGAATCGTTGAGTTCAAATCAAATCCAGACTCCCAAATATCTCCGGTACCATCATCTTCTGCACCAAGCGGCCACCTGAAAACATTAGGATCACCAAACTCGGTGTCATACCCGTTTCCAGCAGTTCCTTGTGTCCACAAATTTCCAATCAGATCATCATAAGTGGTACCTGCAACAGGCGAAGAAAGCATCCTGAAACTATCACCTTCCGTTAGAAGTGTTTCATCCGGCTCCACCTCAGCACTCACACTCAGGATAAATGCATCGCTGGCAATGTTATATTCCGGTATGATCACTCCTTCTTCGGCTTCATTTGTTCCATCAGAACTCCATCCAAAACCCTCAGAACCTGCATAACACCCATCGTCAACTTCACAGGCACCCGTTGCCCTATATGCAGGTATATCCCGAATGGCCCTTGCAAATACATGGAATGTTAGGGTTGTAATCCCTTCTCCATTCACAATAATTGATCCGTTGGCTACACCTGCATCATCATCTTCACTTGTAAAACCACCATCGTCAAAATCGATTACATCTGGGTAATTCCAACTATTAATAATATTGTTTCCATCAACAGCCAAACCAGTGGTTGCACCAAATGCATTTGTTCCGTTCGAATCGTCTGGGTCAACAGGATTGGCAGACAATATATCCATTGTAACCCCTGGTGACCCTAAGTTACTATCGATAAGCGTAAATTCTGCGGAAGCAGAATTTATATATAAATTGGTATTTGGAGCAAAAAACTCCCAAAAACCGCCAAGCCCAAAGAAATGAAGTATAGGATTATTTACTGGTCGATTAAAAGAAATTGTCATGGTCGCAAGCCTGTACCGGGCACCCGAAACATAAGGTGTATTTGTATCAAATTCAGTTTCTCCACCAAGACCGGTAAAACTGGCTGATATAAAGGCCCCTCTGTTAGCAGAAAATGAAATACCATTGCCAATTGTTGGCTGTGTAGAAGAATAAAATGCCTCTAATTGCCCCTCCGTGTAACGATTAACCGGGTCAACAATACTCTCTTCCAATTCATCGAATGGTACAAGTAAATCTGTACTTGCACCAGCTGTAATACCATCATCAATATCCGGTCCACCTGGATTAAATGTCCATCCGATTACTACAGGCGGGTTTTCAGAATCTCCAGGATTATTGTTGGTGTTTTGATCTGAATCATATGCAAAATCACTCAGGGAAATAGTAACCGTAGTGTTGGGGAAATACGGCGTAAATACGTTATCGTTCGGGTTTTCAATATTGTGAAAGAGTGGAATAACAACAGAGGTTGAAGGACCTGTATTTGGTGCAGGTTCACTTCCTGCACTCATTTCAATAGATTGAGTTTGCGCCAGCACCATGCTAGACAGAACAAAAGGCATAAAAACCAGTATAGAAAATGTCTTAAGGAATGAACTTATGGCTGCAATTATCTTGTTTTGATGTTTCTCTGTTTTGGATGGTATCAATCTGTTCATAGTTGCCTAATTTTATGAATTTAACAGCACTTTATTAGATAAGTATAACCCCGAATGCAATTAAATCCTGATTCAAAAATATTTATTGTACTGTACGTATTTTTTAGTCAGTAACCAATTATGATTTAACTCTATATAATAAATGAGAGTTTTTAATTTAGCAGGAACAAAAAAGGAGTAAATACCGCAATATCTACTCCTTCTTATTTACCAGTAGTTGTAAATATGCTTAGTTTGCACCATTAAATGATCCGCTTACTTCTGCTGGCGGGCATTCTTTTGTAATTTTGAAATATGTAAAGTGAGCGTTGAAAGGACCCTCTTCACCAGCGGTAGCTGTTTGTCCATTTCCATTTTGCACATTTGGGTTGTGTGATTGTCCTTTTGCAGCTATATAAATGGTATCGCCCGTATTGAAGCTTGAAATATTCACTTCTCTTGTTACTTCAGCAACTTTGGGATTATGGTCAACGCTGTCGAATCCTCTCCAACCACCTCCGCTTGGGGGAACATTGCTGACGTATACTTTTGTTTCAGAAAATTTCCAATTACCTATAGCTTGAAACTTGATAAATAATTTGTCTCCATCAATGCTTGGAGTTACAGTTCCGGTTTGATTTTTGTCAAAACCATAACCGAGTAACTCAGATTGCATGGTACAACTTGTAGGTGCAGAATTATCTGCATCTGCTGCTGCTTGAGCTGCGGCAACTGCTCTTCTTCTTGCTTCAGCGGCACCTTCATACTCTTCTGAAGTAATTCCGTTGTTTATTTCAGCATCATTTGGACTTACCATATCATTACATGCAGTAAAAGAAAAAGCTGCTATAAATAAGATGGCAAATAAGAAAAGTGTGTTTTGTGTAAGTATTGTTTTCATGGCTTTACTCTGTTAGTTTGTTGTTTGGCTTGATTGTAAATCTGTATTGCTTAGGCTGCTCATTGATTTTGACTAAGCTTGTTTTGCTTCTTAATTATACGATTAGATCAAGCTGCCATGCAGTTAGAATGTTTTAATAGATTCAATTTTTTCGTTTATTAAATCTTCTTAATAAACATGCAAGAGCATTTTCTTTTCACTCAACTGGAAATCAAGAAATCCAATCATTAATAAATTTTAATATTTATACTGTGGGGCAGAAAATCCGCTTTTTCACCTGATAATGAGCTCTATCCCCGGTTTAAAGGTCAATTTTCGAAGTGGATGTGGCAGTCGTAAACCCATTATTATCAGCCCGGAAAGATTAATACTGATTAATAAAACACTGCAAGCAAGGCTATCAGGAGAGATTAAAAACGAATAATAAAACAGGCGATATCATTAAATGATTAAAACACAGATTTTTCTGTGCGCGAATGAGAGAGAATTTCAGATATTATTCAAACCCTTCCACCTGCGCATACCAGAGAACAGATACCCGGAATAGCAGATACACGCTCAGTTATGAATCACCTGATTATGATGTTAAAGGTGATACGTATAAAAACAACATTACATCGAGCCGGTCTGACGGCCAGGCAGGCTCGAACTGACGATGTGGTATAGAGATTATATACCACGTCACATCGAGCGCAACGAGGAACGATAGTGGCGAGAGAAGTCGAGATGCAAGATCCAAGCCCCCAAACCGGTTCTCGACTTCATCCAGATTGAACTGCATCGGGATTGCGCTCGAACTGACGTGTAGGAGAAAGGTGATAAGTAAAAAATAACGTCACATCGAGCGCAGTGCAGGTGAACGGAGTGAACCGAAACGTAGTCGAGATGCTACCGATTCTTTTAGATTATTCTAAAAATTTTGCCTAACATTCATATTATAATGTAATTCACTTTCTGATCACGATGTGAGCTACGCTTTTTAGAAATTCAGAAACATCATTATTATTTATCTTCAACCCAATATTTTTCAATCTGGTTAGGATTTGAATATTTAAAAAATATTAACTTGCCTAAGAGACAAAGAATTATTTACTTTGCACCTTCAATCATAAGATTATAGAAAAGCGCAATGAAAAAAGTTTTAATAGCCCTACTGATAATTATTGTAATCGCAGGATTAATCATGTTTTTACCGGATCTGGCAAGTGCGCAGCCACCACCACCACCGGACAAACCTGATCAGGCACCCATTGATGGCGGCCTGGGACTACTTGCAGCTGCAGGCGGTGCTTATGCCATTAAGAAGATGAGAGACAAGAAGAAGTAAGGTCTTTCCAAACAATTTTAAAGCCTCAATAGCCACGCTGTTGAGGCTTTTTTTGTTTTGGGGTTCTCGACTTCTCCCGATTGAACTGCATCGGGATGCGCTCGAACTGACGTGGAAGAGAAAGGTGATATGTAAAAAACAACGTCACATCGAGCGCAACGAGGAACGGGAGTGACGAGAGAAGTCGAGATGCATTTTCCAAACCCCAACCCGGTTCTCGACTTCATCCAGATTGAACTGCATCTGGATTGCGCTCGAACTGACGTGTAGGAGAAGAGTGATAAGTAAAAAATAACATCACATCGAGCGCAGTGAAGGTGAACGGAGTGAACCGAAACGAAGTCGAGATGCCACCAATTTATTAAAACCTACACCATACCTTAAACTTTCAATCATCCTTTCTCTTCATCCGCCGTTCCCGCATTTCCGGAGATTGCGCCAATCTTTGAATCCGTTCAAAATTTCTGCTAATCAACACTTTCTTTTTAGCGGCAGACCATTTCTTAATTTTTCTTTCAACATCAATGGCTTCCCGCAAATCCTGAAACTCTTCAAACCAAACCAATTTTACCGGACGCCTGTGTTTTGTGTATCCCTCGTACACTCCCTCTTTATGTTGAATAATACGCTGCTTGATGTTGGTGGTACTACCGGTATAAAATGTTCCATCAGAACAGTACAACATATAGACCCATGATGGTTTTCTTATTCTCTGCATGTTCAAATCTTTTTATAGTATGAACCGGTGAATTGGAAACCCTTACAGTTTTTTGGTGAAGTTATTTTTGTTCTCGGGAGGGTTCTCGACTTCATCCAGATTGAACTGCATCTGGATTGCGCTCGAACTGACGGAAGGAGGTATAGAGAAGTAAATACCATAACACGTCACATCGAGCGCAGTGAAGGTGAACGGAGTGAACCGAAACGTAGTCGAGATGCAGTATCCAAACCTTTAAACCGGTTCTCGACCCCGCTCGAACTGACGATTGGGATGGGTATGATTGTTTAACTCTTGCTTTTCTTCTTGCCCGATTTTACACCCGTCCAAAGCAACGAGCCAAACCATCCGGAAAGTGCTCCGGTGAGGATGGCCATCAGCAGGGTTACTTCGAACTGCGTTTGGATATAGTTTGTGAGAAGGATTGTACCAACAAAATGCAGAACCACCGCGGTTACATAACCAATGGCAAAACAGCCAACCATATCGCGTGCTTTGAGGTTTACCACAAACTGCGATACGAATGATGCCACAAAACCAACAAAGAGCCATGTTAACAGAAATGAAGGCTCAGTAAAGTTTATGTCGCGCGCGCCGGTAGTCCATAATGGTAATCCCGCCCCAATAGTTGAGATGAGGATAGCTATTAATCGATAATTATGCCTTGTGGTTTCTAACATAAACTATGTGGATTGTGTTGATTTGCTGTCTCTAAAAATATCTAAAAATACTGTGAGTTTAGCAGGTTTTTTTGCTCGTGGTAAGTTTGAGGCCTTAGCAGGTTCTCGACTTCATCCAGATTGAACTGCATCTGGATTGCGCTCGAACTGACGTGGTTGTGCAAATATATAAAAACTTACGTCACATCGAGCGCAGTGCAGGTGAACGGAGTGAGCCTAAACGTAGTCGAGATGCAGTATCTAAGTCCTTAAACCGGTTCTCGACTAGTCCCGATTGAACTGCATCGGGATGCGCTCGAACTGACGTGGATAGGATGATAAAATTAAATAGTAACGTCACATCGAGCGCAATGAGGAACGATAGTGACGAATGTAGTCGAGATGCAATAATCAAGCCCCTTAACCGGTGCTCGAACTGACAAGTTGGTGGCGAATGTAATCAAGTTAAAATAAATGGTGGTATAAATACCTTATCAAATATTTCTGTTTTATTAGAAATGAATAACTACCCATACATTTTACAATTGTAAATCTAAGTGATCTATTTTTTATATATTTTTTTGACTATTGAAATAATATTCAATTATCATTAGTTTGTATTTTCTTATTAATTTTTGGATTAAAACTTCATTAAGCAGATAGAATCATAATTATTTTAGTCAAATTGCTATGAATATTAAATTTGTAAAACGCTCACAAATCAAATCAAGTAAACGAAGATCATCAAAATTCAAGCCTTTGATGGATGCTCTCGACAAACTGGAACCGGGAGGCCAGGCGGTTGAAGTTTCTTACACAAATGAAAAAAGTGTAAACTCCATGAGGACAGCTGTTTATCAGTATAATCAGGAGAACAAAATCAAAATCAAGAGTGGAAAAGACGCTGCCAATAAGAAAATCTATTTCTACAGAGAAAAATAGACTTCCCTTTTACGGTCTAAGAAAAGCTGTTCCTGTTTTCAATTAACCCGATTTCTCAAACAGAATTCCCTGCGAAATAGATAATCGTATAGGTTGTGCTATATTTTTGGCTCGCACAGAGGGTGTTGACAGTGCTACACTCCAGTCTGAACTTTTTCCAACCGGAAGATCAAGGTTGGCAGGTACAATTTGCCTGGCCTGGCCTTCCATGTTTGCAAGGAAGATCAGCTCTTTACCTGAGGAAGGGTCTTTTCTGTACCCGTAAAAAATTACAGTGCCATCCACCGGCTCTCTGTATTTCATGAAATCATTTCCTTGAAAATTTGCCATCAGCCACTTGTTTTTTAACCTGTACTCTCTGGTTTTAAGGTTAAATGCAGCTTTTCGTGAATCGATGAAATCTGTATGCATCTCGGCATTACAATATTCATGCAGATCTTCGGTCCAGGCTGTGGCGTAGTTGGTTAGCTTTTCGAGTGTCCAATCCATTACCGCAAATGGCGGATTCAACCTGTTGAGTAAATCAACAATAGTTTCCTGGTTGTAATCTGTTGCGTGAACAAAGTTGAGTAACGCCTTGGCAAATCTTTGCAATTGATCAAGTTTGGCAAAACCCATCGTTTTTAACCGTCTGAAAAATCGTGAATTCCGATACTCAACCTCTGTAATTTGCCACTCCGTAAAGTGTGCCTCCTCAGCGGCAACTTTTATCGCGTAGGTTGTATCGGTATTGCGGATGAAACTCCATGGAGTATTCCCGAGTGCCTGCACAAAATCCATCGGCACACCCGGCAAAAACGCGTTCATAAGTAGTGTAGTAGATGGGTTGTTATAGGCGTTCTCCATCACCATTTTGAGGGAATTGCCCAGAAGAAAATTCACATTGATCGTTTCAGGATTGGCCTGGGTTCCGCGACGCATGGTGTCGTGGTTGGCATAGCCGCTGATCCATTTTTCACCAAATACAAACTGCTCTTTCAGCCGCCACCATTTTGATACCCAGTAGGTGTAATTATACGGAGTGTTGTAGGCGAATATCATCGGAGCCCATTGGAAGGGGTGTTTCTGCTGATCGGTAATTTCCCGATAGGTGGAGGCCAGCTCCCAGTCATCGCGCGGCCAGGGACGCCCATCCTCAAAAATCATCCACGGTTTATAGGTAATACCCGCCACACTCTGCTCCACATCACTCATCTCCTGCAGAAAATCATCATCGTGAAAAAGCTCATCTTTTTCGGCATCATAGAATTTAAAGTCCTGTGCACCATCAACCCGAACACCATCAAACCCCCAGTTGATTTTTCTACGCTGCATCTCCAGAATCATATTGCGCACCAGCAGATTTTTAAAATCGATATTGAGCCCGTACATATTTGGGCCGGCAAAAAACTCTTCTGGAAGTACGTTTATCCCCTGGTGATCCGCATGGCCATAAACCACATCGAGTATCACTTTGATGGGGCCGGATGGAAATGTGTGGAGAATCTCAATGAGATCGAGAAGTTCGTTAGGGCGGCCGGTTGAAAGAATAGATGGGTTGATGGCGGCCGAACCAAAAAGAACAATATCGTACCCCCAGTTAATAACCGATGGTTTCTGCAGATGGAGGGTGATTTCATCCCCATTTTTTCCGGGCTTTTGTACCGATTTCCAGAATGTATGATTTTCAGGATGTTCGATTACAGGGTCGATGGGCATCAGTTCAATGCCGTCAAATCCTACAAGGTTCTGCTCATCGGGCGAAAGCTCGTTGCCATTCTTTATGGATTCGGCAATTTGGCTGTATCTGCGGGCGAGCGCCCCAATAGATCCTTCGATTGTGGCCGAAGCAGGATGCATTTCAAGTAGATTCGCAGATGGTGGCACACGATTGTAGCGATTTTTCCGAATCTCTTTTTCCAGCTTTTTAAAGTAGCCGGCATCTTTTCGGTTTTTAAGAACTTTTTCCACATCATAAAGCTCTGCCGGGGCATAAATTCCATACGGCACAGACCACGCCATGGGATCACGAACAGTCTGTTTTGAGCCATCATTAAATGTTAAGAGAAACTGGTAAAATGCTCCAAAATTTTCACGATCACCGGCCGGCAGATCATCAAGTACAATTATTGCAAAATCACGAATCCTTTCTGCCTCAAACCGAAAGTATTTCATATTGAGATGCTGATCCGGCTTATCATAAATCAATTCAGATTGTGGCAGAAAAAGCTCTATCTCAACCGCAGAAGCCTCTTTAATTTTTGGATGCCAGATCATAAACCGAGCTGATGCTGTGCCGCTGACAACATGCGCACCAAGTTCTGCGGCAATACCTCCTGCATTCTGTAAGTTTATACCACCCTTCAGTTTATCACTGATTTTTCTGAGAAATGATTCGGTTTCTTTGATATTGAGAGTTGGATTCATGATAAACAGTGATAGGTGGTTTTATTATGAACGTGAGTTCGCGATAAAAAATTGATTCCAATGAAATACAGCAATACCTACCAGAACAGATAAAGCATGGCCACAGTTGCAAGCAGTATTACAAAAGCATGAACCCTGTAATCTTTATACCATGGCAGATCTTCTGATGGCCTTGCATCTTCAGGCTTCCAAATGATGGATTCCATGCTCTCCATATCGGGTGCTTCGCCAAAAATACTGATCAGGTAAAAAATCAAAAATGAAACAGCTGTAAGCAAGCCTGCTGTAATTGTAAAGTGCAGCTGAAACACGTCAAATATCGACAGCAGGAATATGACAAATGACAAAGAGTGGCCTGTTACCAGCGTCCAGAAGGCTGCGTTGCGGCTTCCGCGTTTCCAAAGAATCCCCATAAAGAAGATTGCCACAACCGGTGGTACGATGTAAGAAAATGCCTGCTGAATATACCGGAAAATTCCTTCGAAGTGGGTGATATTTGGCGCCCAAACTACAGCTACAACCATTAGAATAATGGTGGTCCATCGGCCGATTTTTGCAATGTCTTTGTTGGTTAGATTTGGATTTTTCGGCTTTATAAAATCCATCGTAATCAGAGTTGACGAGGAGTTCAGCGTGGAATCGATACTGGACAGGATGGCGGATATCAATCCGGCCAGTACCAGCCCTGTAATACCGATTGGCAGCACATTGGCCACCATGGTTGGGAACACCATATCGGGATCATCAAGGCCGGGAAATACGGAGATGGCCATTACACCGGGTAAAACCATAATAAAGAGTGCACCCACTTTTAATGCACCTCCAAGCATAGCACCCCATCGTGCATTTTTGATATCCTTCGAGCCAAGCACTCTCTGCACGATATACTGATTGGTGGCCCAGTAATAGAACCCGAGTATGGGCACCCCGATCAATGTTCCAAGCCAGGGTAGTGCTTCATCATCCAGCGGACGAATCATGGAGAGGTGATCATCTGGTGCAGACGCTGTAAATGCTGCCCATGAAAAATCGAAATTACTGAACATCAGCCAGGTTAGAACAGCTGAGCCTGAAATCAATATTACAGCCTGAAGTACATCGGTGTAAACAACCGCCTTCAAACCACCGGCTGCAGTATATAAACCGGCAAAAACACCCAGTGCAATTATAGTGTACCAGATATTCACTTCCGGGAAAAAGACCTGAACAACCAGTGCGCCGGCGTAGAGTCCGCCGGCTGTATCCACCACAATACTTAAAAAGATGGTGATTACTGAAAAGTACTTTCTAGATCGCGAATCAAACCGGTTTTCGAGAAACTCCGGGATTGTGGTAATACTCGATTTGATGTAGTATGGAATGAAAAAGACGGCCATCAGAATGAGCACGATCGCTGCCATCCATTCGTAATTGGCAACGGAAATACCTGTTCGGTAGGCATCCCCTGAGAGGCCAATTAATGTGGTGCTGGAGATGTTTGAAGCAAATAGCGAAAATCCTATCACACCCCAGCCAAGTGTACGGCCGGCAAGAAAGAGGTCTTCACCGGTTTTTGTTTTTCTGGAGACGTAAACACCTATTCCAATAATCAGTACGAAGTAGGCGGCAATGATGAGAATATCTAAGGTACTTAGAGAAATTTCTGCCATAAAATTGATCTTTTTTGGTAAACGATATGCCCTAAAATATCAGCCCTTAATAAAGTAAAAGATTCTCAAAAAGAGAAGAATTCCCACTATTTTTTCAAAGAGTTTACAGAAATGTAATTGATATTATTCAACTCCGGCCCATTCCAGATACAGCTTGCGCACTTCTGCAATCTGCTGCTCCATGTTCTCGTGTGTCCAGCCTGATGTATCAATTGGGGGATGCACATGAGCCGTGCATGTACCCTTATTGGTTACCAAATATCTTCCGCTGCTCAGTTCCCGGTTCCCCTCAAAATAAATGGGCACAATGGGATAGCCGAGTTCCATCGCCATTCGGAAAGGCCCTTTTTTAAACGGACCGATAATTCCCTCATGCTTTCGGCTGCCTTCTGGCGCCATCATCAAAGAAAGCCTGTCCCGTTTTATTCTGGCAACCACCTTTTGCAGTGTTCTGATCGCTTTTTCAGATTGTTCCCTCCTGATGAAAACCTGGCCGGTAAGCCTTCCAAGAATCAAAAAAAGCGGGTTGTACTGAAATTGCCATTTTGCCACAAACCGTACACGAGGCAAACCCATCGCCAGCAGTGTAAACATATCCAGCGTGGAGCTGTGGTTGATAATGAAAACCGCCGGCCTGGTTATCTCATCCACATGTTTTTTGATACGGAATTTAACACCAAGAACAGCAAGTGTGGGTTTGGCTAACAGAGGTGCAATTTTTTCAACTACAAAATTGCTCAATTTCCCGAAGGATATGATGAGGAGAAACAGTATAACGGGTGTGGCGAGTATGAGCAACAGGAAAAAAACCGGCATCGAAAGGAAGCTTCGAAGATAATCCCCGGTGGAGTATTTAGCCTTTTCGGCTGCCATAACGATCTGTTTATTTTAAATGCTGAATGTTTGTAATCGAAAATGATCCATTATCGAAATGCATCTTCAAAATGGGTAATTTCAGGAGCTTCGTTGCCATTTTGAACGATGGAAATAATATCAAACCGAACTATGGCTGTTTCCATTTTTCGTTCGTACACCCACGCTTCGGCTGCTTTTTTAATGTTTGCCTCTTTTGCAGGAGTAACAAACTCTTCCGGCCTGCCAAAATAGGTACCTGATCTTGTTTTCACTTCAACAAAAACAATGTAGTTGCGATCGGTAGCCACAATATCCACTTCTGCTTTTTCGAAGGCGTAATTGCGGTCTATAATCAGCCAGTCTTTCGATTCAAGATAGGCTGCCGCAATATCTTCCCCGCGGTCTCCGATATTTTTTGTTGTTTCAGCCATCCTCTTTCTTTGGAATCTGAACTTTTTTGTTACCCTTTAATGATTGATGAGCTTCTGCCAGCTTTACAAGATGCTTCAGAAAAGTGAGATTTTTCCGGTTTACATAGGGAAGCAGAGCATGGGTAAAACGCTCGAACATCTCCAGAAATTCAATAAACTCTTCGATGCGCTCTTTGAACTCGGCCTCTTCGCCCGGCAGGCTTTCAACTTCATCAAACAGTGAAAGCTGCTCTTTAAGGCTCTGTTTGATTGGATCTACTTCCCGCTGATGGCGTTCCCTCACCAAAATTGCAACGATATTCCACACATCTTTTTCGGCAGTATAAAAATCTTTTCGCTCGCCTTTGAAATGAACTTTTTGGATTAGTTGCCACTGCAGCAGGTTTCGCAGGTTCATATTAGCATTGCCCCGGCTTATGCTGAGCTGCTGCATAATAGCATCGGTATCGAGCGGGTGGCCTTCGGCATAGAGCAGTGCGTGAATTTGCGCCATGGTTTTGTTGATACCCCAGGCAGAAGCCATTTCACCCCAAAGCAGAACAAACTGATCAACTGCCTGCTGATGCGTTTCCGTTTTGGGGTTTCTCATTCGATCTTACTCCTTCTCAGCTTTTGGAGCTGTTTCTTTGCTTTCGGAACTCTTTTCTGAACCGTTATCTGTTGATTTTTTACTGCTGCCATTGCCATTCTTGTAATCCGTTACATAAAAACCGGTGCCTTTGTAAACTACACCTGCTCCTCCGGAGATAATACGCCGAACCTTCTGTCCGGTTTCAGGGCATTCAGTAAGGGGAGCATCATTAATTCCCTGCAGTTTCTCAAAAGTGGTACCATCTTCTCGTTTGTACTCGTATGTAGGCATTTTATATCTATTCTTGGTTAATAATTTCGATAACTAACAGCATAAAATGTGCCAAAATTCATCAACAGGTTAAGCTGTCATCAGAAATTATGCAGTGCAACTTACTGAAGAGATGTCAATCCATCCTTCAGGCGATTTACGGCTTCTTTGAGATCATCCATCGAATTGGCATAGCTAAGACGAATACCTGCCGGCTCACCAAATGCATCTCCCGGCACTGTTGCAATTCCATGCTGTTCAAGCAGGTAGAGAGACAGATCCGTTGTAGTGGAGATCACTTCGCCGGTTGCCGTTTTTTTACCTAAAAATGATGAAACATCCGGAAAAACATAAAATGCTCCCTGTGGCGTGAAACATTTTATCCCATCGATTGACTGAAGCTCATTCACAAGAAAATCTCTCCTCTCTTTAAATGCCTTGCGCATATCATACACGGGTTTCATGGTGCCGGTATATGCCGCGAGGCCCGCTTTTTGTGAGATGGATGAGGGTGCAGAAGTCTCCTGGCTCTGGATTTTTGCAACTGCATCAGCAATCAGTTTGGGACCGGCCATGTAACCAAGTCTCCAGCCTGTCATAGCGAAGCCTTTTGAAAAACCGTTGATGATTACCGTGCGATCTTTCAAATGTGGCGCTGCATTCAAAATGCTCTCATGTTCACCATCAAAAACGATGTATTCGTAAATTTCATCGGAGAAAATAATTACATCGGGATATTTATCGAGAACATCAGCCAGATCTTTCAGCTCATTTCGAGTGTAGCAGGCTCCGGTTGGATTGGAAGGTGTACAAAGAATTATCGCTTTTGTCTTCTCTGTCAAAGCGGCATCAAGCTGGCCGGGTGTAAGTTTATAACTGTTTTCGAAGTGAGTTTTAACAATAACCGGATTCCCCTCTGCCATTTTCACCATCTCCGGGTAGGATACCCAATAGGGTGCGGGGATCAGAACATCGTCCCCTTTGTTTACGGTTGCGAGAATCGCAAAACCGATGGACTGTTTTGCCCCGTTCGAGAGCACAATCTGATCAGCAGGGATTTGTATTCGGTTATCTCTCAGTAATTTCTGGCTTATGGCTTCACGCAGTTCGGGCATTCCCGTATTCATGGTATAGCCGTGAAAACCATCTGTAATGGCCTCGATAGCCGCATTGCAGATGTGTGTAGGTGTTCTAAAATCAGGCTCACCGGCACTCAGGGAGATTACAGAAGCCCCTTCGCGGGCAAGCTGTTTGGCACGAGCAGAAATTTTTAGTGTTTCTGATGGGGAAATGTGTTTAGCCCGGTTTGATATCATGAGAGTAAATGGATCTTAATTAATGCTTCTTACAAGCCTGAAATATAGTGAAATAGAAAAAGAGTATGTTAGGAAGTTTTTTTGCTTTTATTCTTCAAGCTTAATCATTACAAGAAAAATGGAAATAACTTCGAGAGTTGTTGATCGTTCACTGATTGATTACATTTTCATATTCAAACAGATTAATTATGAGTAATAATTTACTTTACAGAATTACCCGAAAACCAGATATTTGTCATGGCAAACCTACTATCCGCGGATTACGCTACCCTGTTGACACAATGCTGGACTTATTGGCATCTGATATGAGTATCGATGAAATTCTTGCCGATTATCCTGATTTGGAGAGGGAAGATCTGTTAGCATGTCTTGAGTATGCCGCCCAATTATCACGAACAAAGAAATCGCAAAAAGTTGCTCAGTGAGAGTTCTCGTCGATGCACATCTGCCGAAACGGCTTTCAGAATTCTTGTCAGCTCATGAAATTGAGTCAAAACACACATTAGAACTGCCTGAAAAGAATGAAACACCTGATTCTGAAATTATCCGTTTAGCAAAAATTGAGAAACGAATTGTGATTACCAAGGACAGTGATTTTCTTGATAACTACATATTGGATGGAAATCCTGAAAGACTTTTAATTGTATCAACCGGTAACATCAATAATAGAAACCTTATTCGTTTATTTGAGAAAAATCTGGAAACATTAAAATCACTTTTTAATGAATATTCAGTGATCGAAATTAATGAAGAGGAGATTCAGGTTCACTATTAACCTTCTTCTATTTATACTTCTCCCGAAGGGCTTTAGCCACATGATCGGGCACAAAACTGCTTAAATCACCTCCCCATGCTGCAACTTCTTTCACGATGGTGGCAGATATAAACGTTAACTGCTCGTCGGGCATCAGAAATACGGTATCAATTTCAGGGGCAAGCCGCCGGTTGGTAAGGGCCATGCGAAATTCATACTCAAAATCAGATATCTGTCGCACGCCCCTCAATAGCACCTGTACATTTTTCTCCCTGGCAAAATTTATCAGAAGGCCGGTGAACTGCTCTATTTCAATTTTATCTTCCCACGCTTTTCCCTTGATTGCCTCACGAATCAGCTGAACGCGTTCGTCACCACTGAAGACGGCTGTTTTTTTATTGTTTACAGCTACAGTTACGATAATCTTATCAAACATTAGCGCTGCCCGCTCAAGAATATCCATATGGCCATTTGTGAGGGGATCAAATGATCCGGGGTAAAGTGCGGCATTTTTCATAAGTCATTCGTTTTATTGATTTGGACTGTAGAACAGTAGATATGTATTCGGACAAACTGTAATCTAACAGTGAATGATACTCAATTCAAGCTGATGTACAATCAAAAATCATCCGGATTGTCTTTGAAAATGGCAACAATGGTACGGCCGTACGCTTTTGAAAAAACGCATTTAGGATGTGCTGAAAAATCGTGACGTTTATCATGCTCCAGGATAAACCAGCCCTCTTTAGCCAGCCATTCTCCATTCATTACCAGATCGATCATCTCCTCCATAATAAACAGATCGTAGGGCGGGTCTGCAAAGATAAAATCAAACAGGCCCTGTTTTTTTTGCAAAAAGGTTTCAACGGGCATCGAGATAGTTTGAACCTGATCTTTTACCCTGAATGTTTCGGCCGTTTTTTCAATTTGGCGGATATGCTGCACCTCACTATCAACAAAAAGACAACTTGAAGCACCTCGTGAAATAGCCTCAAAACCAAGATTTCCGCTGCCGGCAAACAGATCGAGTACGCGGGTGTTTTCGAGATAGGTGCGGGCTTCAATTACAGAGAAGAGCCCCTCTTTGGTACGATCGGAAGTGGGGCGAAGCTGGCCGGTTTTCGGAACGGGCACAGTACGCCCTTTCAGTTTTCCGGTAATAATCCTCATAGTAAAATGGTATCGGTTTGCTCGCTGATGTCGAGGCTCATGAGTACAGCAGGGAAACTGCTCTCCAGCCGAAATCCGTACGTTTTTTCAGCAGCATCCACTTTCATTCCCTCAAGAGTATTTAGAGTTTGAAGGGAACCGTGATCGTGCCAATAGGCAGTTAAAAGCTCCGTAACATTACCGGCATATTCACCAAAAGTAAAGGTATCGTCGTGCATGCCGCGCATCCAGGAGAGATTTTGTGAATAGAGATTCCAGAGGTATGGCAGATCGTTCAAGTGCTCAAATTCGATAAAGGTACAGCCCCGAAGTTTTCCCAAAATGAATGAAGAGACAGAGATATAGTTTTTCTGGCAGTACACCATTAAAAATGAGCCTTTGTTTGCTGTATGAGCTTGCCAGTCCATTCCAATTTCGAACTCAGCAACCAGTTCGGTATTGCCAAATGAGTTGAGCAGCGACTGGATTCCATTAATGGATGAGTTGTCGCGCAGTAACAGAAGTTTACAATCTGTTTTACTTACCGGGTGCCAAACAGCCTGTACTTCGCTGCGTTCGGAGCCGCGCATCAACAGTTGAATATGCGCTTCCCGCTCGGATGGGTCTTCATAAACAGAACGGGGAACCACGGTCCAGCACTCTTCACCCGCAGGGGTGAGAATTTTTACGGAGCTGCAATCGAACTCACTTTTCAGATCTTCGATCGATTTTTTTACAGCCGGAAACCCTTCCGAATCGTCCCTGCTGATTGCAGAAGCAACATCAAAACCAAAATCTATACTGCCGATTCTGGTTAACCGGGCCGCCTGTGACGGATCGCTAACAGAGTAGAAAAGGTGATTATCTGAATAGCAAATACCGAGGCACGGCCCTTCCGGTTTCATATTTAGTTCCAGTTTGGAGCGTTCCTTAGCGTAGTTCGTTCAAGGTCGCCAATTCTGTCGTTTGACCCCGGGTTGGTTAACAGATAGAGCGGCGGACGAATGGTATCGTTCAGTGTGTACTCAAATCTGTTGTGCGGCGGTCGTGGAGAATAAGTCAGTGAATCGGGATTGTAGGTTGAAGGTGGCATAAACTCAAACATACTTGCGCCTCTTTCTACCATCAGAGTGTCGGTTTTAAGAAACGTCACAAGACTGTCTAAACCGCCTTCAGTTGGAGGGAAATTTCCTCTCCTGTTCTGGTACTGAATTAAAACATCGCGAACCAATTCCATACGGTGGCGTTCACGCTCAACCATTTCACGTTCTTCTATTACTTCCTGATATGGGTCAACGATTGACCGATACAAGAACCAGGATAGTAGAACGATAAGCACTGCTAAAACGATGGTGAGAATATTATTTCGAGTATTTAAATCCATTAGAAAAAATGTATTGGTTAGCGATATCGTATTAAAAAATGCGAGAAGCAAAATAAATGCCGTTCATCTGATATGCAACTTTGTAATTACTTATGAGCCTAAAGTTAACATACGTTCAGCACTAATTCTTCTCATCAGTTAAAAGTAGTAATAAATATTCAATTAAATAGCTTTTTAGCCCCCTTTTAGCAAATTTTTGAAATTGGGAGATATCAAGTGAATTTTTTTCGAGCTGAATCATTTTAAAATCACCTGAAAAATACTCTTCAATATTCTTCCTTTTTACGCTGAAAGGCGGCCCCGGCATCTCCTGTTGGTCATATTCAAAATGGTGGAGTAATATCTTGGTATGCTGTGAGCAGATCTGCTTGATTTTTTTACTATATCCCGGACGCATCTTTTCGGGCAGGGCAACAAGGGCGGCTTTATCATAAATCAGATTGATGGATTCGAGTTTATGAACAGGCATCTTCAAAAAATCTCCACACCATATTTCGATATTACCGGAACTGAAAATTTGAAAGCCGGCAAAACTGCTGATTGTTGGTATAATCCCGTTTTCAGTAAAAAACTCTGTCACAGCTTTTTCTGATATCTCAACACCGGTTACTTTACCCGCATTTTCTGAGAGCCAGATCATATCCTCCGTTTTGCCGCATAATGGCACAAATACATTCGGCTCCCTGGGCAGTGCAAGTTTTTCCCAGTGGGTTTGCAATCCGGGATAACCTCCGGGCATATGAAACCCCGTTTTCCCTTTATTCCATCGGCTTTCCCAGTAACTCAGCTCCATATTTCAATTTTATTCTCAGAAAATTAACGATAGCTTTGGTGTTTTGGAATAAATAGATACGCAGAGCAATTGAACAAATCAATTTTACGGCTGGCTATTCCCAATATCATCAGCAACCTCTCGGTACCCTTGCTGGGTGCTGTTGATACGGCACTTGTTGGCCATCTTGACCAGGTTTATTACCTCGGCGCACTGGCTGTGGGCAGCGTGATTTTTAACTTTATTTTTTGGGGATTTGGATTTTTGCGCATGGGAACCACCGGACTCACAGCGCAGGAGTATGGCCGCCGGGACCGGATGAATATGATGATGATTTTGGCCCGGGTCCAGATTATCGCAATGTCCATTGGCCTGTTGATACTTTTTTTGCAACACCCCATTGCCATTCTGAGCCTCTGGCTGATTGAAAGCAGTGCTGAAGTAGCTGAGTATACGCGCGTTTATTACGACATTCGAATCTACACTGCACCTGCTGTGCTTGCACTTTACGGGTTGAACGGATGGTTTTTGGGAATGCAGAATGCCAAATATCCGATGATCATTACCATTGTTCTGAACCTGCTGAATATTGTGCTGAACATTACCTTCATTTACGGTTTCGATATGCATGTGAATGGTGTTGCCTACGGAACACTGATCTCCACCTACCTCGCGCTGGCACTTGGTGTTTTTCTTTTTGCAAAGAGATATCGGCGCTACCTGGGGCACTATGTTAAATCAGAGCTCATCAACCTCGATGAAATAAAAAAATACTTTTCCGTAAACCGCGATATTTTTATCCGCACACTCTGCCTCATTTTTACCTTTTCCTTTTTTACAGCAGTTTCGGCAAGGCAAGGCGACATGATACTCGCAGCCAACACCATTCTGCTGCAGTTTTGGTTCATTGTATCTTACGGCATTGATGGGTTTGCCTATGCAGCTGAAAGCCTTGTTGGCAGATTTAAAGGGAGCGACAACAGAGCCAAATTGAAGAAAGCAGTTCTTTATAATATCGGATGGGGGTTGATTCTTGGCATCACCGGCACGCTGCTATATGCACTTGCCGGCAGTTCCCTGCTCTCTATTTTTACAAATAACAGCGAGGTGATAGATCTTGCAAAAACCGTGCTCTTCTGGACTATTCTCGCCCCGCTGGTTTCCAGTTTCTGCTACATTCTTGATGGTGTTTTTATCGGTGCCACAGAAACCAAGCCGATGAGAAACACCATGCTTTTTTCAACGGGAATTGTGTTTTTACCCACATACTATCTTGGCACCTACTTTCTTGGTATACACGGACTTTGGCTGGCCATGGTACTTTTTATGATTGCCCGGGGAGTCGCACTGGCCTTCTATCTTCCGGGACGGATTTTAAGACAGAGTTAATCCGGAATCAAAGCACGTTTAGGTTTTATGTTCGCCGGATTGTACTGGATTTATCAATGTTGCCTGCAATATGTTATTAATCGCTGTATTGCAATGAAATGGCCAAAATAACACGGAGCAAAAAAGAGTGAATAGCGTATACAAAACTGTTAATTAATGAGCTAAAATGGTATCATTCTATCTTTTAATCGAACTGTTTGCATGAAGCAAAAAACAATTTTAACAGCTTTTGGCGGCGCTTCACCCGAGCATGAAGTGTCCGTAATTACTGCACATCAGGCGATGGCCGCTCTATCAGATAGCCATGAATTCAAGATAAAGCCACTCTACATTTCAAAATCAGGTCGATGGCTCACCGGTGATGCACTTCTTAATCTGAAAAAGTTCGAAAACCTGAAAAGCCTTGAGAACAACTGCACTCCCTGCCATTTTGCCCTCAACGATTTCGGGCTTACCGTTCTTCGGGAAGAGACAAAAGGATTTTTTGCGAAACCTGCTGAAACCCAAATCCACACCGTTTTAACTGCATTTCATGGTTCAAATGGAGAAAACGGCTCATTTCAGGGTGTTTGCGAAATGTTTAACCTGCCCTATACAGGAAGCAATGTGATAAGCTCTGCTGTAGGGATGGATAAAGTGATTGCCAAAAAACTTTGTGGCAGCCAAGGTATACCGGTGGTTGATGGATTTGACTTTTTTGAAACAGACTGGGCAAAAGATCCGGAAGCCATTTTTTCAAAAGCCGAAGAACTGGAATATCCCGTAATCGTGAAGCCGGTTCATCTTGGAAGCAGTATTGGGGTGAAAGTTGCCAAAAATAAGAGCGATCTGGAACAAGCCATTGAAGTGGCCTTCCGGTACGATCGTCATCTGCTTATTGAAAAAGTGATCACTCCGCTCATGGAGATTAACTGTTCAGTTCTTGGATCGGGCAGTTCATCGGAGGTTAGTGTGTGTGAACGGCCGCTCGGAAAAGAGGAGCTTCTCTCGTTTCAGGATAAATATCTTGCAGAAGAGGGATCCAAAGGAATGGCATCGGCTGATCGTGAAATTCCTGCAAAAATCCCTGCTGATCTGACGAAAGCCATTCAGCAAACGGCCCAAAAAGTATTTCGGCTCCTTGGATGCAGCGGCCTTGCCCGCCTCGATTTCCTGGTGGATTCAAACTCAACCAATTTCTATTTCAATGAGATCAATACCATTCCGGGATCATTTTCTTTTTATCTGTGGAAGGAGTCCGGTATGTCGTTCACAGAACTGCTCGAAAACCTGATAAATAACGCCAATGAAGAGCATCGGTTAAAAAACCGGCAAATACAATCGTACGAAACAAACTTATTGAGCAAGAAAGCCGTTACAGGTATAAAAGGTTTAAAAGGCAACAAATAGATGATATATTCACATAAACTCCTCTTCATTTTACTTCCTTTTGCAATTTTGCTTCATGCCTGTGGTTCTGCAAGCGACACAATCACCGTGGTTCAGGATGCTCCAAGAACTGAACGCGCTCAGGAAGCTGAAGAAGAGACAGCATTTTACGAAATTACACTTGGTTTGATTGACCCGGTCACAAATTTCGATCCGCTTTTTGCCAGAAATCTCAGCACACAGCGCATTCTCTCTTTAATCTATGAAGGCCTCTACTCACTTGATAACAACGGTGAACCGGTACCCGCATTAGCAACAGATGTTGAAATATCGGATGATGAACGAACCTACACATTTACAATTAACAGGGACCGGCTATTCCAGGACAGCCAGATCTTCACGGCGGGGGTTGGCAGAAGAATACATGCCAGTGATGTAAAATGGGCATTTGAGAGAACTGCGCGGTTAAGCGTGCCACCACGCGCGGCCGAATTGCTGATGAACATCAGAGGTTTTGAAAATTACTTTCTTGAGCAGCGAAATGTGTATGATATTGACAACAGGGTGCTAAATGAAGTGCGCGGAATTCAGGTAGTGGATGCCCAAACGGTACGCTTCCATCTGAATGAACCGGATGACGATTTTCTCAAGAAACTGGCCTCTCCAAACCTCTTTATTTATCCACGCGAGGCTGTGAACAACAATCCTGCTGGTATTAAAAACAGACCTGTGGGAACCGGTCCCTATACATTCAATCAGGTTGACAGTGAAGGGCGGATCATTCTCGTAAGAAACAGCAATTACGATGATTCTTCAATGCCTGCAGTAAACCGTATTACAGCTATATCTTTTTCATCCGAATCGGATATGTTTCAGCAGTTTGCCAGAGGAGACATTGACTGGATTCCTGAAACCGGCCCCGATATTTCGTTCCAAGCTTTCACTGAAGAGTACGAATTACAAACAGCCTATCGCGATTCTTATAATGTAGCTGCAAATGATGCGTACCGGATCAATGCGTTTTATCTGAACAATCGCTCAACTGTAGATCAGAGATGGCTGCGATCAAGACTGGCACTTCTGACTGCCGAGGATTTCAGGAGCCGTGGAAACATCCAACTAAACCTCGACCGATTTGAAATCGATGAAGAGGCAGAGCGCAGAGAAGAGTATTTTCTGAGTTTTACGGACGATCTGATTGCAAAAACCATTCTCACTGAGCTGCATTCACTTGTTTTTCAGCCTGAATCCTCACTCGTATTTTTTGATATTCGGGTACCAACCCGCCAAACATCCATCTTCTCTTCAACAAGTACTTCGTACCGGCAGCCATTTGATCCGCTACCCGCCGATTACTGGCTGCGTATCGACACAAAAATTGTTAGCTTATACAATGATCGCATTAGCGGAATAGAATCAACCATGGTACCCTGGGCGCTCAATATTCAAAATATACGGGTCCAAAACGGGGACATAAGCTCTGCCCGATGAAAATTTCAATCATTGCCAATCCTGAAAAATACTCCATACAAGAGCCGTTTTTCAATGTTATAAAATGGTGCGATGCAAACAGTAAAACCCTGCTGCTGAACAAAAATCTTGTGCAGCACTTCCCTGATGCAACCAATGCTCCCTCCGTTCAGGTTGTGGAAAATGAAAAAAGTTCAGTTTCCGCTGCAGATATTGTTATTGCAATAGGCGGCGATGGCACCATGCTGCACACCGCCCACATCGTTAAAGAGTTTAAAACCCCTGTTTTGGGAATCAATACAGGCAAACTTGGATTTATGGCAAACATTCAGCCGGCAGATATCGACACCGCTCTTAATCACGTGGCCGAGGGGAGCTATACGATCGACAACCGCCACATGCTGCGCGCAACTGCCGGTGATCAAAATCACTATTTTGCTCTCAACGAATTCCTGTTTTCAAAAAAAGATAGCTCCTCCATGATAACGCTGGAGGTAGAGTATGATGGTCAGCTGATCAATAATTACTGGGCCGATGGCTTAATTATCTCTTCTCCTACCGGCTCAACTGCCTATAATCTCTCTGCCGGCGGACCAATAGTGCTGCCAAACACGCCTGTAGTGGTTTTAACGCCCATAAATCCACATACACTCACAACCCGTCCGCTTGTGCTGCCATCTGACCGTATGATAACGGTTCGTGCCGGCAACAGCAGTGATAACGTACTTTTTTCCTACGATGGAATCGTACTTCCGCACAACAGTAAACTTGACATCAACATAATTCAGAGCGATTTTTCAGTATACCTTATTCAACTTCCCGAACAGAACTATTTTGAGACTTTGAGAAACAAACTGATGTGGGGACTGGATAAGCGAAAAATTTAATTCATTACAAATCCCGAAAAAACAGGGCATCCAAATTGCCCGGCAGGTGATTTGAAAAAAGAGATAATCACGGGCTGAAACATTTTCGGAGACAACTAACAAAACAAATAAATAAATAATAAAATCATGAAAGTAACAGTAGTAGGGGCAGGAGGAAATGTTGGCGCAACCACCGCATTTGCCATTGCCGAAAGAGACTATGCCAAAGAAGTTGTTATGGTTGATATTGAAAGAAAAGAGGGAGATAAAACATTTTATCCATCAAAAGGACGGGGCCTTGATATGTGGCAAACCGCACCAATTCAAAGCTTCGATACACGCCTTACCGGCACCGTTGATTATAAAGATACAGCCAATTCGGATGTGTGTGTAATTACAGCAGGTATACCGCGAAAGCCCGGTATGAGCCGTGACGACCTGCTCTCAATCAATGGAAACATTGTGAAAAGCGTAACTGAAGAGCTGGTAAAATATTCACCGGATACGATTATCATTGTGGTTTCCAATCCGCTCGATGTAATGACCTATGTGGCACATGCAGCAAGCAACCTCGACCCCAAAAAAGTTATGGGAATGGCCGGTATTCTTGACACTGCCCGCTACCGCGCATTTTTGGCTGAAGCACTTGATGTATCTCCAAAAGATATACAAGCGATGCTGATGGGCGGCCACGGCGACACAATGGTTCCGCTCCCAAGATACACTACAGTTTCCGGGATTCCGGTAACACAGCTGATTGATGACGCCACGCTGAACGACATCGTAGAACGCACAAAAACAGGCGGAGGCGAGCTTGTTGGTCTGATGGGAACCTCAGCATGGTATGCGCCCGGTACGGCCGCTGCGCAGATGGTAGAGGCAATAATGCTGGATCAAAATCGTATCTTCCCTTGTGCAGCCTATTGCGATGGTGAGTTTGGCATCAGCGACCTGTTTATCGGCGTTCCTGTTAAACTCGGAAAAGGCGGCATCAAGGAGATTGTAGAAATTGAACTTGATGAGCACGAAACGAAACTCTTAAGAGCATCAGAAACAGCTGTTCGTTCAACACTGGACGACTTCAAAAAGCTGATGGATAACTAAACCGCAAAAAACGAAGACAAGGCTCTTCACTACTTGCAATTTAACCCCAATCCGGTTTACCGGGTTGGGGTTTTTTATGATCCATACTTTATTCGTTCAAACCATTCATCCGGGATACCTATCTCCTCGCTGATTCCATACTCAGCTATTTTGAGAGCAGAACTCTGCAGAAAAATCGACCGGTTTTGCAACTGATTTCCACTGCTGTCTCCATTTGGGCCATAAATGGGATCATTCAGTATGGGCAGATCTGCCTCTCTCAAATGAAGGCGGATTTGGTGTGTTCTGCCGGTTACAAGCTTGCACTTTACTATACTCTTATCGCCATCGGTTTTTACCGGCTCAATGATTGTTTCTGCCGGTTTGGCTCCCGACAGGTTATCTCCACACTCAAAAATAAATCCTTTTTTTCGCCGAATGGGTGCCGTCACTGTAATCACCTCATTAATAAAGCCCTTAACCAGAGCATAGTACCATTTTTCGACACTGAGGTTTGAAAAAGCGAGCTGAAACCGGCCGGCTGTCTCTTTATTTCTGGCAAACAAAACCAGGCCCGAGGTAACCGAATCGAGGCGATGAACCATACTGAGATTTGTATAGCCCTCTCTCTCCAATATATACGTGAGAGTGTTTTTGTAATACCTGCCACCCTGGTGCATTGGCATCGGCGCCGGCTTAAAAACGATGAGCCAGTTTTCTGATTCCTTAACAATGCGCACATCATCCGGTACGGATGGCTCTTTCACCGTTGGGGTATGATGATAAATAAGCTGATTTGATTTCAGAACTGAATCAGGTCCGGCGGCACCATCATCAAACCAAACCCACTTCTTCTCGATTCTTCGCAGCCACTCTTCAGCCGAAACAAATGAGAAGCGTTCCGTGAGAAAACTGACAAGCGGTTTACCGGAATCTTTCGGCTTTACAAGCAGAGTTCGGGTAAGCGGGTATGGATCAACAATTCTGGCGTTACTGCTTTTGTAAATCACGCTCTTTGAAGCTATCGTCAAAATAGTTATACCATTTTCTGAATGGGCGGAAGGCATCATCGGGATCGAACGGACGCCGATATTCACTCGTTTTGCACTCTTCACTACAGCACCCTTCCATAATATTTGCACCCTCTTCTGAGCAGACAAAAAGTTTATTGCACTTCATATTTGCACAGTTGATGTAACTATCAGCCGGCTTTCCGGTGATTTCGCAGCGGGCAACCGGCTCGAGACTCTCTTTATTTACCGGTACCACAAGGCGATCATCAAATACAAAACACTTCCCTTTGAAATATTTACCACCCTCTTCCTTGCCGTAAGTGAGAATGCCGCCGTGAAGCTGATTCACATCTTCCCACCCTTTTTTCTTCATCAGAACAGAAAATTTCTCACAGCGGATACCACCGGTGCAGTACATGAGCACTTTTTTATCTTTTGGGATCTCTTTTTCAGCCTCATCCAGCCAGCCGGGGAAATCATAAAAATTCTCTACATCGGGTTTGATGGCACCCTCAAAATGACCCACGCGCGATTCGTAATTATTGCGAACGTCGATCACCACAAAATCTTCTTCTTTTTCGAAAACTTCACGCCACTCTCTCGGTGAAAGGTAATTGCCTCCATATTTCGGGTTCAGGCCATCCTCATAAATAGCCACAATCTCTTTTCGCACTTTGCAGATAAGCCTGGCGAACGGTATCACATCGCTCTCATCTGTTTTAAACTCGGTATCCTCAAAACCGGACAGACTCCAAAGATACTCTTTGTACTGCTGCATCTGTTCGGGTGTGCCTGCCAGCGTGCCATTAATTCCCTCTTCTCCGATGTAAACACGCCCTTTCACACCAAGATCCTTCATAAATGCCTTGTGATTTTTACAAAACTCTTTGGGATCATCGATGGGTGAAAAGTTGTAGTATAGTATTACTTCGTATATCATGTTTTTCTGTTAAAAGACGTTTTTCTAAAAGAATTCGTTAAACAAACTGCGAATTCATAATTTACGGCGATTTTCAACAAATTTTAAATTCCGTGCGTACCAGATGAGACCCTTTTTTGCGCCCATGCCAAAGTATTTTTTATTTCTTTGCATCAGCCTGATTCCACTATCGGTTTTTGGCCAGCACCCGGTGCATGTTCACACGGTTGAAGATCATCCAGCCATTCAGTCTATCGAATTAGCATATAACAACGGGGAGCTCTCTGTTGATGAAGCAATTCTGCAAAAAGTCTATGCAGGCCTCAAACCGGAGCGCCTCCATGCCCGGTTTGCCCACAGTGATGATACCATCATCAAATGCCTTACACCTATAATGGCTTCATATTACAATCAAAAAGACAATCTTTCAGCGGCAACCGTTTACGAAATTGAATCCCTTTTCCGTGAAGACCAAGTAACATCTCAACAGGCATTGCAGCATCTTTCTCCATCCGGTAATTTTGTGATGATTTACGAAACAGAAGGTGTGCATGCCGTGCCACCCGAAGACAGTAACGGCTCCGGAGTACCCGATTACATTGAGCACGCCGCTTTTGCCGCTGATTCTTCCTACAGGCATCAGATTGAAACGCTGGGTTTTCGTGATTTTCTTCAGGATGAACCGTATCAAATCCTTTTCAGAAACATCAATTCTTACGGACGGACCACAACAACGGGCGGTTCCGGCACATTTATAACCGTTCACAGTACATTTCAGAATTTCCCGCCAAATACTCATCCTGAAGGCGACGCTATAGGCGCACTTTATGTAACCATTGCCCACGAAATTAAACATGCCAGCCAGTATGTAACAAGCCGCTGGCAGGGGGATTCGGGAAGCTTCAACTGGATAGAAATGGATGCCACGCTTATGGAAGAGGTGGTTTTTCCTGATGTAAACGATTACTACAACTATATTATGTTGTACGACTCTCAAAACAGACGATGGAATCAAAATAATCCTCACAGAAACTCCATTTTTGGCAACCCCCAAAACGCAACGCCCGGCGCCTATTGGCACGTAAGCTGGATGCTCTATTTTTATGAACAGTTTGGCGGTGAATTTTTTGCTGATGTGTGGAGAGAGTTCATTGAAGACCGCCAGCTGCCTATGTTCGATGCTATGCAACGAAATTTACTTCCTCTGGAAACCAGCCTGGAGCGTGAACATTTAAAAAATCACATGTGGCACATGGCTTCGGGACCAGAGAGAGCACCAACAGATTTTGGTTTTCGGGATCGCATCAACTATCCAAACCCATCATTTGCACAGTCATTAGCCTTCACCCCGGATAGCCTCGGGCCGCTTTTCCTTCAGCCAATGGCGGCTACGTATGTGGATGTTCAGCCATCAAATGTAAATCTTGGGCAACCGGCAATCCGTGTAGATTCAGATGTACCAGGCGTAGTGGTGGGCGTATTGGGTTATTTCAGGGATGGAAGTACAGATTTTCAACTGGGTATCAATCCAAACTCATCTTCTCAACTCATCCAAACCACATGGTCATGGTCCGATCTTATTGATATGAGCATCGCGGTGGTCAACACCAACCGAAATGATCAGGCATCATACAATCTTACGGTAACATCCGTACTGCCAAACGAAGATTCCATTTCACAAAATTATCCCAACCCATTCAACTCATCCACAAATATTGAATTTTCACTTACCGAGAATAAACACGTTCGGGTTGATGTGTTTGATGCCGCCGGAAGACGTGTTCAAACCATTGTAGATGAGCAACTTAACAGGGGCTTTCACTCCGTTCGGTTTGATGGCAGCGGATTATCTTCCGGAGTTTATATCTACAGAATACTTACGGACCAGACGATTGTCACCAAAAAAATGGTGCTGGTAAAGTAGGTTAGAATTAAACCGCTATGATCCCCGGCTTAGCAGATCTACCACCAGCAAATCAGAAATTTTCAGGCCGGCCGGTGTGAGTTTTAAGTGCCCGTTTTCAAAGCGAAGCATCTTTTTTTCTGATTGAAGTTCAATCCAGTTTTTCTGCTTTTCACTAAACTGAAAGTTATACTTCTGTTTCAAATCTTCGGCCGATATTCCTTTTACTGTGCGTAATCCAAGCATGATGCGCTCTTCTGCAAGTGTTTTCATATCAAGAAGCTCAAGCTCTTCAACAGATTCTTTTGGCGCTTTATCAATGTAGTGTTTGATATCCGGCCGATTTTTCCATCGTTTCGCTTCGTTCTCACCCCACCAAAATGAGTGTGCCGAAGGGCCAAAACCGAGGTAATTCTGATGTGTCCAGTAATTACTGTTGTGAACAGCTTCTTTTCCCGGTTTAGAAAAATTACTCACTTCATACTGCAAAATACCCGCATCACTTAAAACCGTTTGAACAAGATCGAAGTGGGCAGCAACTTCTTCATCATCGGTAGGTTTGATGCGGCCTAAATCCACCTGTTTGCCGAGGCGTGTTTTTGGCTCAACAGTGAGTGAATATGCTGATATGTGGGGCGGATTGAATTGTAAAAGCTGCAGTAAATCAGCCTCAAGCATCTGTAGTGTCTGGCCGGGATTGCCGTAAATCAGGTCAGCGGTAAAGGATGGAAAATCTGTTTTACGTAACAGTTCAAGTGCAGCGAGAGCCTCATCCCTTGAATGTGCACGATGCATAAAACTCAGGATTTCCTCATGAAATGATTGCACTCCCATACTTGCACGATCAACGCCAAGGCTTCGAATCATACTAAGGTATTCAGCAGTTACATCATCGGGATTCAGCTCCATGGTTACCTCAACCGGCTGCAGATCAAATACATCATGCAGCACTTTAAATATTCCGGAAAGTTGGCTTTCATTTAAAAGTGAAGGTGTACCTCCGCCAAGATAGATGGAAGTTACAGGCTCAGAAGTGTAGCGGGTCTCTTTGTATGAGTAAATCTCTTCTGAAAGTGCTTCAAGAAATGGTTCGCGAAGTTGCTGCCGTGTAAGAAAATAGAAATCGCAATAACTGCAGGCCTGTTTACAAAACGGTATGTGGATGTACAGGCCGGCCAAAACAGCTTAATCCGCTTTGGGCGGATAGAACGGATTTTCATCGTAATGATCCACCCGCCTGTAGGTTCGCTGATACTTCACGTAGTTTGCAGCATTTTTCCTGATCGATTCAATCTCATTCGGAGTGAGTTCTCTCACTTTTTTTGCAGGTATACCCATATACATATGGCCCGATTCGAGGCGCTTTCCGGGGGGTACAACACAGCCCGCTGCCACAATCACATCCGGCTCAATCACAACTCCATCAAGAACGGTAGCCTGAATGCCCACCAAAACTCTGTCTTGGATGGTGCAACCGTGAATAGTTGCATTGTGCCCGATGGATACATCATTCCCGATTTTTGTGGGATTGGTTTGATTGGTTACGTGAATACAGCAATTATCCTGAATGTTACATCGATCGCCAATTTCAATCCAGTTTACATCACCACGGATGGTAACATTAAACCAAACAGAGCTGTCATCGCCGATTTCAACATCACCAATAATATCAGCACTTGGTGCTATGAATACTGATTCGCTGAATTGAGGAGATTTATTTAGAAACTCGTAGATCATAAATAATAAATGATGTCACCCGGTTTCACAACAACCGGGTCGACATCGAACCATGAAAAAAATTAAAGGTAGGTCTGCTTAATTAGATCGATACATATAGAGCTCTACAATCGACTTAAACTGCTCGAATGATTGCGGATTCTGGCGAAGTTTATGCCCATCAATAAAAAATGTTGGAGTGGCTGTAACTGTTCTTCGAATACCCTCCTGACGCTGGTTTTCTACTTTTTCACGAACTTCGTCCGACTCCAGATCTGCCATGAACTGATCCATGTCTAATTCAAGCTGCTCAGCAAAATCGGTAAAATGCCACATTGCATCTGCCTGCTGTGGAGACCACTCTGACTGGTATTCATAAAGAAGATTATGCATTTCGGTATATTTTCCTTGATTTCTTGCTGCTTCAGCAACATGCGAAGCGAGCCTGCTGTGGGCAAAGCCCGAGAGTGGAAAGTGGCGATATTCAATTTCAACCATGTCGCCGAACTCCTCTTTAAGCATTTCCTGCATCGGTATATAAGCTTTACAAGCCGGGCAGGAATAATCACTGTAATTTAATATGTGCACTTTTTGAGCTGTTCGCTCAGCCTGGAAATTTTCTGATCCGGAGTTTGAATTTCCAAATACTCCACCAAGATAGAGTGCCGAAACTGCAATAATCACAAAAATAACTATTGCAAAAATTTGAATTGAAAATTTGTTCATTTTACTGATGTTTAAAGTTGATAAGATATATCCTGAAAGTTACCACTTAAAATTGTGAAAAATGCATCAACTTGGATGCTCTTTCCTGCCATAACTATACCGTACTGCTCAATTTGCTTTTGTACGCCATGGCATAAATTTTCATCTGCTTTACCATGGAAGCAAGCCCGTTTGACCGGGTTGGTGAGAGATGCTCCTGCATACCAATCTTCTTGATAAATTCCGGATTTGTGGAGAGAATATCGTCCGGCTTTTCTCCGGAATAGAAATTCACCATCATAGCAACCAGCCCTTTGGTGATGGCTGCATCACTGTCAGCTTTAAAAATTACGCGATCATCATCGAGTTCCGTTGTAAGCCAAACCTGAGACTGGCACCCTCTTACGAGATTATCTTCGGACTTATGCTCTTCGGGGAGTGGTTCGAGATTTTGTCCGAGTTTAATAATGTATTTATAACGCTCGGGCCAGTCACCCAGTAGTTCAAATTGTCGTATAAATCGATCCTGTTTTTCCTGTAATGTCATAGCTTAAAGGTACAAAATTGTAAACAGGTTTCGACTTCAGATTTACCGTTTTGATCAGTTTTTGCTCATAGAGCGTGCCGAAGAGATCTCTGTAGAGATAGAGCCTTTAATCTCGTCTACATTCTCTCGCTCCTCATCCCATACTGGCTTTGCATAATCAATCACCGTGGTGTAATTGCCATCCTTTCCAAGAATTCTGAACTGTTCTGTATTGGGTTTTCCACTTAATATAGTTTCTATATGCCTGGCAAACTTCTCTCTGTCGTCATCGTGTACCAATTCTGAGAGGGTCATTTTTTCGGCATCTGCAGGGCTGATCCCGGTAATGGATGTAAAGGAATCTGAAACATAGCTGAACCGGAACTCATTGGAGTCGGCAATCAACTTATATCGAAAATCTTTTGAGGTGTCGAACATCTTCTCAAAATTTGCATTCCGTTTGCTCAGCATCGCCATGATTCGCTTCTGAAGCGATTTATTTTCAAAGGCTGCACGAAGTACGGTTTGGTCATCAATTGTGAGCAGGCGAGTATTCATCTTCACCTCAACCGGCAGTCCTTTGCGTGTACTTATTACCAGATTATGTGTCACACCATCGAAGTCGCTCGGTTTGAACATGTCGAACTTATGTTTGAAGCTCTCCACCTGCTTATCAGCAAGCAGTTCCCAAACTTTTTTCTTTTTCAGCTCCTCGTCATCGTAGCCAATCAGATCACGAAATGCTTTATTTGATGTGATGATGTTGCCTTGTTCGTCTACATCAATCAGTGTTTTCTTTGATTCTTCAGCAAGTCTGTCAAACTCGATCTGTGAGTCCACAATTTTCTTCTCTGATCGTTTGCGCTCGGTAATATCGTGCTGATAAGAGACCCAGTGAGTAATCTCTCCTTGCTCATTAGTAAGAGGGTGTATATCCCACTGATTGATAAATTCAGAGCCATCTTTTCTGTAATTCACGGTATGGCCAAAAAATGCCTGACCTTCTTTCAGGCGTTTTTTCAGAGTGTCGAGAACGGCTCTGTCTGTTTTAGGGCCTTGCAAAATTCGGGGTGTCTCACCGATAGCTTCTTCGCGGGAGTATCCTGTCATTTTTGTGAAACCATCGTTCACATACACAATTTTTGGTCCCGGCTTTTCAAGCTCAAGTGTTGTTATTACAATGGAATCGTAATCACTTTTGATGGCTCGTTCCAACAATTCTAAATGATCTTTTACCTGCTCTCTTTGCTGAATCAATTCATCGGCAAATTTGATCAGCTTTTTATACGATTCTTCGTCCTTACTGCAAGACTTTAAAAACTCCTGGATATTATTCATTGTGTTGTTTGTGAGTTACAGAAAATTGGCGTGTTAAATATGATTTAAACATGCATGCTAAATCAAATCATTCCCAATAATCCTAAATATCTTAATTATTTTAAAATACGGGCTTATTAGCTATTCAGGATGATTTTTGAGATGGTTTGCAGCTGCATATTAGAAGTACCTTCATAAATTTTTCCAATTTTAGAGTCGCGATAGAACTTCTCTACCGGGTACTCTTTTACATATCCGTAGCCGCCAAACAGGTCGATCGCCATAGAACTTACTTTTTCTGCCACTTCAGAGCTGTAATATTTTGCCATTGCAGCTTCTTTTAAAAATAACTGCCCCGCCTCTTTCAACCTTGCCGCGTTGTACACCAAAAGGCGTGCCATCTCCAGTTCAGTAGCCATTTGAGCAAGCTGAAACTGCACTCCCTGGAAATCTGCGATGGCTTTTCCAAACTGCTTACGCTCTTTTGTGTAATCGATGGCCGCATCAAAAGCGCCCTGTGCAATACCAATCATCTGGGCACCGATGCCAATACGCCCTTCATTCAGTGTTTCGATGGCAACTTTATACCCTTTGCCCACTTCACCTAAAATATTTTCCTTCGGAACACGAACATCTTCAAGAAGCAGCTCACATGTTGAACTTGCACGGATACCCAGTTTATTTTCTTTCTTTGATATAGAAAAACCCTCCATTCCTCTCTCAACAATAAACCCTGTGATACCTTTATAACCGGCTTCCGGATTTACAGTGGCAAATACCAGGAAAATATCTGCTTCATTTGCATTGGTAATCCAGAGCTTGGTGCCATTCAGTATGTATGCGTCACCATCTTCTTTGGCTGAACATTTTAATGCAAAAGCATCACTCCCAGAACCTGCTTCAGACAGGCAATAAGCGCCCACTTTTTCCGTGGCAAGCTGCGGTAAAAATCGCTCGTTCAACTCATCCGACCCCCACCTGAGAAAAGCATTGTTAACAAGTGTATTCTGCACATCCATAAAAACACCCACCGATGCATCCACCCGGGAAATCTGCTCAATCGCTACGATACTCATAAAAAATGAGCCTCCCCCGCCCTGGTATTTTTCCGGCACTTCGATACCCATAAAGCCCATTTCAAAGAACATTTTGATCAACTCAGGATCCAGCTTTGCTGCCTCATCCATCTCATGTACCTTGGGTTTGATTACGGTATCGGCAAATTCAGCCGCCGCCTCTTTCAGCATCTGCTCATCTTCTGTTAACTGTGTAAGTGGGGCAATTTTTTGATCTGACATGATTTGGTTTTTAGGTTATTGAATAGCTTTTTTTTGGGTTGACAATATAGGTAAATGTAAGCGCTTTTCCGCAACTTATCAGCCTTAAAAGTTAGGTAAAGAGTATATGCATTCCTATTTTTGAGGGCAGTATCATTCAATTCAATCAGGTTTTGAAAATTGAATAAATCCCTCAATTAAAAGCACGGTTTAAACGTGACCGAACCCCAGAAAAAAACCCGGACACTCTTCGATGAATTTTCTTCATCCACAAAAAAAGATTGGGAGAAAGTTGTACTCGAAGATATCGGCCCCGAGCATGATCTTTCAAAATTAAGCTGGAATTTACCGGGCATGCAGCCCATACTCCCTCTCTACACGAAAGAAGAAATCGGCTATTCAGAGACCAGCCCTTTACGTAAATCGGCATCTTGGAACCTGTGTGAGTACATTTCTGATAAAAACCTTTCTGATGCGATTAACTCCATTTCAGAAGCAGGAAAAGGCGGTTCAGAGAGCTGTTTTATTTCACAATCAGTAAAAATAGATACAGAAGAAGATTTCAAATTGCTGATACAGACCGCAGAAAATGCCGGTGTTGGTCTCATTTTTGAATCAAACAAAACTGCACGCTTTACAGATTTGATAAAGGATATCGATGCGAAAATAACTTTTTTGCGGGATGATTATTCTGATTCATCACAGAGTAACCTGAACTCATTCGAATTTAAACCGTTATCACCCAATCAACTGTTATCTGTAAACGGATCAAACTATTGTTCGGATAAAGCCTCCATACCTCACTGTTTGGCCGTTTCCCTCTCTATCGCTTCGGAATTCCTTTTGGTTTCAGATTTAAAAGCTGCTCATTCCATTCTCTTCATAGTGAATACCGGTTCGTTTTACTTTCCCGAAATTGCCAAACTCAGAGCATTGAGAATTTTGTGGCACAATCTGATGGAAGCCTGGAAAGTGTCCGGTAATCCAGAGGCTCTGATCCTGTCTGAAATCGAGCAAAACAACAGATCAGATTCACCATACAACAACTTATTGATATCGGTAACAGAAGCGATGTCAGCTGTATTGGGCGGAACAGATATTCTGATGATCCATCCATTCGACAAAGAGAACCATTTCTCCGGCCGGATCACCCGAAATATTCATCACATCCTCAATGAAGAGGCGCATTTTGGTAAAGTAGCAGATCCCGCAGCCGGATCTTATTATGTTGAAAAACTCACAGATGAAATTGCCAAAGAGGCCTGGAGACGTTTCGGACAGATTGAGGAGAACGGAGGATTTTTGAATTCCCTGGAAAATGGAATTATACCGGAGGATCTCTTATGAAAAAGCCCGATTTCACAAAAATTCCACTGAAAAAAAATCTTCCCAATGCAGATCTTTCCCGGGCTGAACCATGGCTCTCTCCGGAAAAAATTTCCATAAAAGAAACGTATACTCCAACAGATTCCAGGGAACTTGAACATCTAGATTTCAGCGCCGGAATTCCCCCCTATCTGCGTGGGCCTTATGCTACCATGTACACTATGCGCCCGTGGACCATCCGTCAATATGCCGGTTTTTCTACCGCGGAGGAGTCGAACGCTTTTTATAAGAGAAACCTTGCTGCCGGTCAAAAGGGGCTCTCAGTAGCTTTTGACCTGGCAACCCACCGTGGCTACGATTCTGACCATCCCCGGGTGAGCGGAGATGTGGGTAAAGCAGGTGTTGCGATCGATACCATCCTCGACATGAAAATTCTTTTCGACCAGATTCCGCTTGATAAAATGTCTGTTTCGATGACCATGAACGGGGCGGTAATCCCTGTAATGGCATTCTATATTGTTGCGGCAGAAGAGCAGGGTGTAGCTACTGAAAAACTAAGCGGCACCATCCAGAACGATATCTTGAAGGAGTTCATGGTGCGAAATACGTACATCTATCCGCCGGAAGCCTCCATGCGAATTATCGGTGATATTTTTGAATACACATCAAAAAAAATGCCCCGTTTTAACTCCATCAGTGTGAGTGGTTACCACATGCACGAAGCGGGTGCAACTGCCGATATTGAACTGGCATATACCCTTGCAGACGGGCTTGAATATATTCGTCAGGGTATAAAAGCCGGGCTGAACATTGACGATTTTGCACCAAGAATTTCATTCTTCTGGGCTATTGGAATGAACCACTTTATGGAGATCGCCAAACTGAGAGCGGGCCGTCTGTTGTGGGCAAAACTTGTGAACCGTTTCAGCCCTAAAAACCCCAAATCTCTCTCGCTGAGAGCACATTGCCAGACATCGGGCTACAGCCTTACCGAGCAGGATCCTTTCAACAATATTGCACGAACCACCATCGAAGCGATGGCCGCTGTATTAGGCCACACACAATCGCTTCACACCAATGCCCTTGATGAAGCCATTGCCCTTCCATCCGATTTTTCTGCCAAAATTGCCCGTGATACCCAGCTGGTTATCCAGAAACAGACCGGCATCACAAAAGCGATCGATCCCTGGGCAGGTTCGCACTATGTGGAATATCTCACAGACCGGCTTGCAAAACGCGCCTGGGAATTGATTGAGGAAGTGGAGGAACTTGGCGGTATGGCTAAGGCAATCAAAACAGGTGTGCCTAAAATGAGAATTGAGGAAGCTTCTACCCGGAAACAGGCACGGATAGACAGCGGACGCGAAACCATCATCGGTGTAAATAAATACAGGTTGGAAATAGAGGATCCAATTGATATTCTTGAGATTGACAACGACAAAGTGCGTGCTTCCCAGGTTGAACGTCTCAACCGGCTAAAGGCAGAACGTAATAGCGAGGAAGTTCAACAATCGTTGGAGGCCATTATGGAGTGCGCCAAAACCGGTAGTGGAAATTTACTCGAACTTGCCATTGACGCAGCCCGGAAAAGAGCCACACTCGGCGAAATATCCGCAGCGATGGAGGATGTTTTCGGACGATATCAGGCTACCATTAAATCAATTTCAGGTGTGTATTCATCAGAACTAAAAAATAATAAAAGCTTTCAGAAAGCCCGTAAACTTGCCGACCGTTTTGAAGAGCAGGAGGGGAGAAGACCACGAATTATGGTTGCAAAAATTGGCCAGGATGGGCACGATCGCGGCGCAAAAGTGATCTCAACAAGCTTCGCCGATCTCGGTTTTGATGTGGATGTTGGTCCGCTGTTTCAGACACCCGAAGAGGCTGCAAAACAGGCCATTGAAAACGATGTGCACATACTGGGAATTTCAAGCCTGGCAGCCGGCCATAAAACACTGGTTCCTGCTGTTGTGAAAGAACTGAAGCAGCTTGGGCGTGATGATATTATGGTAATTGTAGGCGGTGTCATCCCAAACAAAGATTACGAATTTCTATACTCCCATGGTGTGGCGGCAGTTTTTGGCCCCGGAACAGTAATTGCAGATGCTGCTCAAAAAATCCTGAAAATTTTAATGCAGGAAGACGAGTAGCGTCTATGCCGAAAAAAAAGAAAAATAATCAGGTTTTTGATTCGGTAAATCCCTCTTATAAACAGAAAAGAGGGCAGCTGAGAAGTGCCGAAGAGTATGTAAGCGGTATCCGAAGTGGTGATCGCACGATACTCTCCATGGCAATCACAATAATTGAGAGCTCCAAAGATACTCACCAGCAGCTTGCACGGGAAATTATCCGGCAATGCCTTCCTTTTTCCGGCAACTCAGTTCGAATTGGAATAACAGGTGTGCCCGGCGTTGGGAAAAGCAGTTTTATCGAAGCAATCGGCAGGCAACTCATCGAAGACGGGAGAAAGCTGGCCGTGCTGACCATCGACCCAAGCAGCACCCTCTCGAAGGGAAGTATTTTGGGTGATAAAACCCGAATGCCGCTCTTATCAACCAATGAAAATGCGTTTATTCGTCCTTCGCCAACATCGGGCTCGCTTGGAGGCGTGGCAAGAAAAACGCGGGAAACCATCATCCTGTGCGAAGCGGCCGGTTTTGATACCATCTTCATCGAAACAGTAGGCGTCGGGCAATCAGAAACTTCTGTAAAATCGATGGTTGATCTGTTCCTTCTCCTCATGCTTGCCGGTGCAGGAGATGAACTGCAAGGCATAAAACGTGGTATCATGGAGATGGCTGATATTCTTGCAATTAATAAAGCGGACGGGGAGAATATTCAGTCGGCAAAACAGGCAAAGCTTGAATATGAAAATGGCCTTAGTTTACTGCCGCCTGCACCATCCGGCCGGAGGGCATCCGTGCACATCTGCTCTGCACTCGAAGGCAGCGGTATTTCTGAGATCAGAGATGAGATAAACAACTTCATCGATGAAACTAAAGAATCGAACTACTTCCACACGAATCGGGAAAACCAGGCTGTGTACTGGCTTCATCAAACCGTGGAAGAGCAGCTTAAGCAACAATTTCACAATAATCCTGCAGTCAAAAAAGTTTTTAAACTCAAAGAAAAAGAAGTAAAAAAGGGTTTGATCAGCCCGTTTGCAGCGGCGCAGGAACTGTTAAAACTGGCACAACAAGATTCAGCTATAAACGGAGATACCCATACATAAAGCAGCCAAAAAAACCACTGGTTATTACAATAAGCTTTCAGGCAGGTATGATAAGCAGTACCGGAACTACCTAAGGTTTACGCATAAAAAAATGTTTGATAAACTGAAGCTTCATCACAAAGATGAAATTCTTGATGTAAGTGCAGGAACCGGTCTGCTTGCTGACATGGTGATGCAAAAATCCGGTCCATTTAAAAGACTTGTACTGAATGATCCGTCAGAAGGGATGCTGGCACAGGCCAAATATCTGCTTCGGCACCATACCAAAGAGATTGAGTTTACAAGCCACTTCTCTGAAAACCTGCCTTTTGAAGATGCCTCATTTACACAGATTATCTGCCTTAACTCTTTCCATTACTATGTAGATCAAAAAGCTGTGATGGCTCATTTCAGCCGATTGCTTAAGCCGGGCGGCACACTTTGGTTACTCGATTGGAACAGGGTTGGCCTGTTTAAAGCTGCTATATTTTTGATCGACCTTCTATCACCGGAGCACATCAATACGCGAACACTGGATGAGACAAAAAAGCTGTGCGAAGAACATGGCTTTACAGTGAAAGATGAAGACAGATGGAGATTTCGCATCTGGAATTTCTTCTTTCTGAAGTGTGAACGTAATGCCTGACCGGCTACAATATTCCGGATAACGAGGAAATCGCCACTACCAAAGCGAGGGCCCAAACGTAATAAGAGAATACTCTGAACTGTGCCCGATAGAGCAGGTGAATCACCAGTTTAAGCGCCATTACACCAATAATTGCAGATACTATAAATCCGGTAGCGAGTGCGGGAAAACCAATAGAGATCGTACCACCATAGCTAAATACTTCGATCGTCTGCAGCAGTGTTGCACCCAAAATGGTCGGGAAAGCGATGAAAAAGCTATATTCGGCAGCCCAGCGTCTGTTCAACCCAACAAACAGGGCAAATGCAATGGTCATTCCACTTCGGCTGAGACCGGGAAGCAGGGCAAGTGCCTGAGCTGCTCCAATTACAAATGCAATCCAAAGACCAATCTCTCTGAGTCCATATTTTCTTGGGGGCAGGTAATCGGTCCACCAGAGAATAATTCCTGTAATTATCAGCGTACCACTCATAAACAGTGGCTGAGCAAATACCGATTCAAAAACCGATTTCATCGGAAAGCCGATAACTCCGGTAATGAAAACAGAAAAGAGGCCAAGAAAGGTAAGTTTTCTGTAGAGTGCTCCTCTTGCTGTTCGTTCATTCGATAACAACTCCAGAAAACCGGAAATTGTACTGCTGAGATAGGTACTTAAGCTTCTCCGGAACACGTAGGCTATGGAGATCAGTGTACCTACATGCACAATCAGGTCGAAAAGTATCATTTCGGCAGAATCGGGATCGGGCAGATCTACTCCGCGGCTGATCAGAAAGTGCTGCATCAGCGCAAGATGACTCGTTGAACTAACAGGGAAAAACATAAATATTCCCTGAATGATACCTAAAATAATTGCTACCCAAATGGCCATATCAATGATTTACAATTGCTTAATGTGATAAAAAGTATTCTCTGATTTAAAAACTATGGAGCGAAATTCAGAGGTGAAATGATAACCATTCTTTTGATGGTTATCTATTGTTGTTTTGGATTAGGGTGGCAAGTTTTGAGAACAGATACTGCGTTTATATTTGAATAAGAATGATGGATGCAGTTTCACTCCTTTACTCTGTTTTTTAAATCCATTCGTTCGTGAAGAATACGTGTAATTTCAATCAAACCGGATGATGATATACGATAAAAGATTATATGCCGATTTGCTTTCAGCCCGTAAAGATCTGCCCTGATTTCATCGTAACTCTTTCCCAGCTCTGGGTTGGCAGCTATATTTTCACAAAAGCCAAGGAGAATATTGTAGTATTTATCGGCTTGTTCTTCCGACCATTTTTCGAATGTGTACATCCAAATTCCATTCAAATCATCCAAGGCTTTTTTGGTTAGAAGGTATTTAGCCATTCTTTCTTTTTTTCGCCTTCAATTGTTCAAGATTGGTTTGCGGGTCAAAATCTTGGACAATACCACTCTCTACTCCCTCCTGAATAGAGTTTCTCAAAGCAATAGCTTTACTTTCCTCGTTTTCCAAGAGCCGAAGCCCGGCCCTTATAACTTCACTGACATTTTTGTATCTGCCGGCCGATACCTGGTTCTTAACAAACTGATCGAAATAATTCCCAAGTGTTATAGATGTGTTTTTACTCATTTGTCTATACTTTTTTTAAAAAGTACCAATATTTGGTACTTTTTCAAATTGGAATCCACACCATTGAGAAATGAAAAGCCTCCCCCATTTTTTTACGATTGTCTGTTGACAATCTCCGCTGAATCCCTTCTTTTATCCCGAACCATTTACCTAAGTTTTTTATGAGCAATTTTTCAGGATACATACAGTCCCGTTTTGGCGACCCTGTAAACAGGCGAAAAATCTACGCCTCTTTTTTCATCGCACTGATTATTGCCGGGGTATACCTTGGCCTGAACGACATGTTTCCCGAACAGGACGGGCACTATGGGTTTTGGTCCATCATGCCGCCATTGGTAGCCATCATCCTTGCATTCTGGACCCGCGAAGTAGTTTCAGCGCTCTTTATTGGAGTGTGCCTTGGCGGAGTAATTTCGGGAAATATTAATATTGTAGAGAGCTTTCTGATACCCTCTATCGGTACCGAAAGTTTTGCCCTGATACTGCTCGTATACCTCTGGGCGCTTGGCGGATTGATTGGCATCTGGACCCGAACGGGCGGTGCAGAAAAGTTTGCAACCTGGGCGAGCAGATTGATGGTTCGTGGTCCGCGGTCCGCAAAGTTTTTCACCTGGATGATGGGTTTGGTTTTTCACCAGGGCGGCACCATTAGTACAGTTCTTACAGGTGCAACAGTACGGCCAGTGGCTGATAAACACAATGTATCTCACGAAGAGCTGGCCTATATGGTTGACTCAACCGCATCACCGGCGGCAACGCTTATTCCTTTTAACGTCTGGCCTTTCTACGTGAGCGGGCTTGTGGTTGGAACCATTCCGCTTTTTGCAACTCCTCAGGATGGTGTAAACTTTTTCTTCAGCTCGGTGGCATTCAATTTCTACGCTATATATGCCATCATTATTACGCTCTTCTTTGCCATTGAAAAACTGCCGTGGGTTCCCGGCAAGAAAATGCGGGCTGCCATAGAGCGCTCACGAACCAAAGGGGTACTTGACCGAAAAGGCGCAACACCAATGGCCGCTGATGAACTGACCCAAAGAAAAGTGCCCAAAAATTACAATCCGGGCCTCATCGATTTCTTCGGTCCGATTGGTGCGCTACTTGGCGTTGCCATTATCCCGTATGTCTATACCTATTTCATTTTGGGCTCTGAAAGTCCCACACTCTTAATTGCCGAAGCATTTGTACTGGCTGTTCTTGCAGGATTGGGAATTGCCCTTGCAAAAGGGATGAGCCTTCAGGTTGCTATCAATGGCTTTATTGACGGATGTAAGGGTGTTACCATTGGCGCAGTGATATTAGCACTGGCCGTTACATTGAAAGAGGTGGCCGATGCCGTGGGTACTGCAGATTACGTGGTTGCCATGATAGGCGATCTTGTATGGCCCGCTTTCCTTCCGGGAGTTTTGATGGTTCTCTGTATGCTGATTGCCTTCTCAACAGGAACCTCCTGGGGAACTTATGCCGTGGTTTTCCCGATTGCCGTTCCGCTTGCCTGGGCGGTTGTGCCGGATCTATTTTTCCTGAAACTCTGTTTTGCAGCCGTCATTGGTGGCAGTGTTTTTGGTGATCAATGCTCACCTATTTCCGATACGACCATCCTCAGCTCTCTCGCAACAGGGTGTGATTTGATGGATCATGTTACCACACAATTTCCGCTGGCAATAGCAGCCGGCCTCTTTGCCGTGATTACATACGCTTCATTAGTAATCATGTTCGTATAGTGAGTGAAAAAAAATGAGATCAAAAAGATCATTGATGAACAAATTTCATCTGTCACTGAAGAGATCGAAGAGTTAACAGAACTCACATAACCGATCTCATAGGATACCATCGGCAGACTCTCACGGATGGATGCGATCAGTACATCAATGAGAAAGCCCTGAGGGATACACTTCAAAAGCTAAACCGTGGCCTCGAGCGATATAAAGAAGGTAAACTTGGAATCTGCCTCAAATGTGGAGGTGAGATTCCATTCGGCCGATTAAAATTTATGCCCTACACCACACGCTGTGTTAAATGTGCCTGATCTGAGGTTTTTGAACGTTTAAAGAATCACTATATTGGTACCGGAGCTTCACCTGTCTCCATCTCCATATAGATGCGATTTTTAACCGCATCAGCGATAAATGAAATTCCTGCATTGAGGGCTGCCAATCCGATCAATCCTACCCAAAACCAGTGAGCCGCATGCGCCAGTTCAAACACTTCCGGGCCACTCCCCTTTACAATAATTGCCTCACCGATAAAATTAATGCCCAGGCCTGTTAGGGTGACACCTATTACGGAGTGCCGCCACCATTTCTTCTTGTAGTTCATGTATTTATCCGTTGGTTAGTAATTTTTACATAAAACTACCTTTTTCCGGATAAAAAACGTTCCCGTAAAGAGTTATGGCAGTGAATCCCAGATTTCCGGGCCAATAGAGGGGCTGTCTATAATACTGTCTCGAAGGGCGAGATTGGTTATTCCGCAATTGCCATTACTCCAGGCGCGGTTCGATTGTCCGGCTGCGCTTGTCCAGTTTGCAAGGTTAGCCGCTCCGGAACCCGGGCCGGGAAATATGTGATTGTTACAGGGTGGATCAAAATCCGCAGAATAATACGCCACGTTGCTGCCGCTCCATGATTCACTATACATGATGTTACCCTCAACGCGTATAAATTCGCCACTGGCCACCCCAATACCAACCTGACCGGGATTTACTCCCACATTGCCAATTGCTTCCTGGTATTTACCACCGGCATCTGCCAGAATCATGAAAGAGCCCGAAAGTGATCCGCCATGGCCGCGTGCACGATTGTAATTCACCTGAATCCAGTCATCTTCTTCACCTTCCGATTGAAAAATACTGATGTAGTCTTCAAGCACGTCAGTTCCAAATTTCTCTGTATGCTGCAGGCTGTTACGGTTGATTTGAATACCTCCTCCAAAACATTTATCACACTGGAAAAAATTTCGGCCGGGATTCAGCGCCTCGTTATTTATCACCCGAAGCGGACCCACACTATTTACCAGCCTTACTGCTGAGGTGACGTTTTCGAAGGAGGAGTCCCGCAGCAGAAAATGGGTCATCCATTCTGTTTTTACGGCTCCATACTCCTCTCCGTTCCAGCCATCACCAATCAAACTGAAAGCCATATTACTGATTTCCACATAACTGTTGCCCTGCCGGTCTATCGAGTTGATGCCAAACCAAACATAATTTCTGATTTGAAAAAAGTGATAGGAGTTATAGATCATCCTGCCGAGAAAAGCATGTTCCTCGGTGTTATTTCCGTCCATGATGGTTGATTCACTGCCTGCGCCAATCCAATGCATTCCCTCTTTTGGTGAGGTGACTGATTGCCCGCTGTGAATACCCTCATAGATATAGAAAAGTGTATTTTCGGGGCAAAAAAAGCCGGCAGCTTCAAAATTATCACCCGGCATCAAAACAACAGCATCGCCTGTCCTGTTAAAAAGCTCACTGCAAACTGCCTCTTTTGATTCATTCTGCACCCAGTTCTGCAACAGTGATCTTACTTCATCCAGTCTCTGCTCCATCTCTTGCCTGATTAAAAATCGATTTGAGGTAATCGCCAGCTTTATTTCTCTGCTCAATTCAGCATGATTTTCACGGGTCAGTTCCCACGATCGTGATCGTTCATAAAGCTCGCCAAGTGGTTCCCGAAGAGCATTTAAAGTAATATCGGGCAGATCTATGGTATTTTTCCAGAGTTTCAGAAGAGGTTCGCTTAATTCCCAGAGCTGATCGGAATCCAGATTTTCAATTTCTTCAGCAGATAAATTTTCCAGATCATCAAACAGAACCACCAGACCATTAAACAGATCAGACGGGGATAAACCCTCCGTATTTGGCGGAAAATCTGCCACTATGCGCTCATCCTCCGTAAAAATGCCCGGTTCATAGTTGTCGCAGGCCACTATAAGAAAGGGTAGTATGAGCAACACGGGCATGTACCATCTTCTAATCATCAAATAACTGCTTCCGGATTTATTCACTTTTGACAGATACTCTGTTCATACGAAGAACTGAATTTGTTTTGTTCAGAGTTCGGCGTGGAAATACTGAACCCAGGATATTTTACCATTTTTTAGCCAAATAAAACGATAAAAAAGAAATTTTACGGTTGAGTGAAAACATAAACAAGAAGATTCACTCCAAAACGAAGGGCTGCACGAACAATTTCTTCCGGATTTGCGTGTTCATCATACGCCCATCCATCTGCCGGATTCGACTCATATGTATAGAGTAACACCATGCGTCCGTTACGGTAAACAGCAAAGGCCTGCGGTGGTTTGCCATCATGCTCGTGTACTTTTGGCGGACGGCCTTCCGGGAATGGATGTACAATGTTATAAATCGGGTGATTGGCGGGAAGCTCAAAAAACTCTTCCTCCGGGAATATATTCTGCAGAATTGGCCGCACATACTGATCGAACCCATAATCATCATCCACATAGAGAAAACCTCCATTTTCCAGATAACGGCGAAGATTTTCCATTTCGGCATCGTTCACGGCGATGTTTCCGTGGCCGGTCATATATAAAAATGGGTAGTTGTGGATATCCCGGCTGCCAAGCTGAACATCATCGTATTGTGAACTTATCGTTACAGGCACTTCATCTTTCAAAAAGCGGAGCATGTTTGTAAGAGCTGTAGGCGAGCTGTACCAGTCGCCCCCTCCTCGATACTGAATCCGGGCGATTTTAAACTCCTCATTACTCTGCGCTTCGATTATGGGAACCAGCAGGAATGGGAGACAGAAAAGGATGGTGGCAAAAAGGTGTTTCATGTGGGCTAATGATAAAACGAGCATAGAGGTGAAGGAAATTCCAAATTTCAAGCACCAAATTCCAATGACATTTGTGAAATGTTTCTTTTTAAACGAATAGTTGGCTTCGATAGCATATATATTTTTCTCGCAGAGGTAAGGGGTGTTTTCACTGATTTTAACAGAGCTTAATCAAAGCTTTAGTGCTCTGCCTCCTTAAGAAACTGGACACAGATTACAAATATAATTTGTAATTATGATCAAAAAAAGAAACATGCGTTCCTGGACAAAAGAACAGAAGAAACGGATCATTGAAGATATCCAGCGATTAGGGGTTATTGCTG